>NZ_NBYR01000007.1:0-202746 GCF_002119345.1 Halomonas sp. CSM-2
CGCGCGCATGAGTCCGAGCAACCTGAGGCTCAAGCTCATCAAAGTAGGCGCGGTCATCATCCGCAATACGCGTCGAATCCGAGTACTCATGAGTGACAGCTACCCCTATAAAACGGCGCTATCCGATCTCGTCAGGCGGTTGGTTCCTAACTGACTGCTCGGGCGCCCCCGGCCCGAAGCAATGGGGGAAAGGGGGAAGTGTGTCTGAACGCCGGAAAGTGGTTAAAAAGTAGCCGATGTAAGTCGAGCCAGTAGGTGTTTAGCGGTGTTACAGCCTGAGTGCGGTACTGGCTGAGGTACTATGAGAAATCCAGGCTAGTAGCCTGAAGGTCATTAATGAATTTGGCGCTAAGCGCGACCTAAAAATTTTGGGCACAGTGTGGGCACAATTTGGGCACAGAGGGATTTGGAGCGGCAGGCAACAAAAAAGGCAGACCAGTAAGTGACTGATCTGCCTCTAGAAATATTGGTAGCGGGGACCGGATTTGAACCGATGACCTTCGGGTTATGAGCCCGACGAGCTACCAGACTGCTCCACCCCGCATCAACGTGTGGCGTATTCTACGCTTTTTTTACGTTTCGTCAATAGGCGTTTTAAAACGTTTGCCCTATAGCCGTTGGTGGGCTTCGTGCTGCAACATGAGCCGAGTAGCGCTATGCTGAGGTTAGTGCAACAAGAACAATGCTGACTCTCGGTAAGTCGCGCATCCGTATTGCGATTTGCCGTTGGTACTTAAGCGCCAAGGCGCTTTTCACAATGGCTTGTGGTGTCAATTCTGCAACGCCCAAGCCATTCGTCATATCAGGGAGGTAGTCAATGGCCAATCAAGCCCCCGTCGCCTGGGTAACTGGTGGAACTGGTGGTATCGGCACGGCGATTTGTCGTTCGCTGGCGGATGCGGGTTATCTGGTCGTAGCGGGTTATCACAACCCCGAAAAGGCCAAAACCTGGCTGGCATCGCAGCAAGCCGATGGCTATAACAACATTGCGCTGTCCGGTGTCGACCTTGCCGACCATCAGGCCTGCCTACAAGGTGCCCAGCAAATTCAGGAGCAGCATGGTCCCATCAGTGTGTTGGTGAATTGTGCAGGGATCACCCGTGACGGCACCATGAAGAAAATGTCATACGAGCAATGGTATGAGGTGATCGATACCAACCTGAACAGTGTCTTCAATACCTGCCGCAGTGTGATTGAAATGATGCTTGAACACGGTTATGGGCGGATTATCAATATTTCATCCATCAACGGTCGCAAAGGGCAGTTCGGCCAAGCGAACTACGCGGCGGCAAAAGCGGGGATGCACGGGTTGACCATGTCGCTTGCCCAGGAGACCGCCACGAAGGGCATTACCGTGAACACTGTGTCGCCCGGCTACATTGCCACCGACATGATCATGAACATTCCAGAAAAGGTGCGCGAGGCGATCCGTGAGACGATCCCCGTCAAGCGCTATGGTACGCCAGAGGAAATTGGCCGGCTTGTGACCTTCATCGCCGATGAGGAGTCCGGGTTCATTACTGGGGCGAACTTCGACATCAATGGTGGTCAGTTCATGGGCTGATCTCGTCGTTCATTTTGCTCAATGATCAAAAAGCCAGCGAGTATCCCTCGCTGGCTTTTGTGATGGCTCAAGGCGTAGGTGTTTGAGCGAGCCGGGTAAGCAGTTCATCCAGCTCGTCGACTTCTTGATCCCACAGCGATCTGGGCATGGGCCCAAGGGCAATGAGGTCTGCAAGCACCTCGCTAACCTCCTGCGCGCGGCTACGCTCTTTTTGAAGCCCCTCGTTGAGGCGTTCCACCTGGATGGCCAGCCGCAGGGGTTCATCTTGCTGATGTACACGCCCCATGGCCAGCAGTGATAAGTGAACGCGAAGCCGGGCAAGCTGATCTTTCAGGTTGGCTTCGTGGGCGTTGGGGAGCCCCTCCATGCGTCGTTGATTGCGCTGATGGTGGGCCTGCTCAAAAGGCGCTTTCAAGCTCGTTTCGCCCAGCACCGCTTGTGCGTCCACCGTGTCTGCCTGTTCGTCGACAAGCCTGCGTTGGTCTGCGCGCAAGTGAGCTTCGATAAGCGGCGTCAGCTGCTGCCAGGCGGTGACTGTGCCCGCGACTTCAAGGCGGTTAAGACGCTCACGCCGGGCACGAATAATGCCGCTTAGACGCCGCTGCATGCCTTCGCTTCGGCGGCTACGTGGCAGGGGTTCCAAACGCGTTGCCTGTTCAATGAAGGCGTCCAGCTTGGCGTGGTCGCTGGCATCTTGAGGTTGCCAGCTGTCCATTTCGTCGACCAGTGCTTGCAGGCTGTCGAGCTGGCGTTGCTGCTGGGCAAGCTGCTCTTGTTTATGCGCGTCGCGTCTGGCGAACAACTGGTCGCATTCGTGGCGGAAGGCCTTCCAGAGCGTTTGTTCTTCCCCTTTAGGCGCCCGCCCCAATTGACGCCACTGCTGCTGTAGCTGCTTGGCGTCTTCAATGCGCTCGGCGAGCGGACGTTCGTCCTGGTGAAGCGCCTGAACACTGCTGATCAGGGCTTTCTTCTGGTCGGCAATATGCTCGGCACGGGTATCGATCAAGCTTTGTAGCTGATGGCGAGCGCGGCCAAACCGGCGACCAATAGCTTCTGCCTGTTCGCGCGGTACGGGAGAGTGGTGGCGCCACTGTTGGCGCGCTTTATCGCGAATTTCGCGCAGTACATCCGGGTCGGCGTCCTGTGCTGGCTGGGCCAGCAGGGTCTCGAGCTGCTCACAGAGTGCTTCGCGGGCACGCAAGTTAGCCTCCCGCTGTTGGGTTAGCCGCTCTCGCCAGGGGGCGAGGCGCTCGTGGATACGGTCCGAAGCAGCACGAAAGCGTGCGGACAACTCTCGATCAGCCGCTGCATCCCCAAGGGATTTCCATTCTTTGACGAGCTGGCGGTGGTGCCGGTCGAGTGCCGGTTCTGCCATGTGCTGATCGTCGGCAAGCACCTCAATGGAAGCGCACAGTTGTTCACGTTTGGGGCCTGCGACAAACCCTCGCCAGTCGCGTAGTTCGGCGAGTTGCGCGCCAAGCTGTTTCAGCCTCGCTTTGAGCGGTCGGGCATCGTCATCCTTGAGCGCCTCAATGCGCGGCTTCAGCCGTTGGTGAAGGCGGCTGGCGCTTTTGAAAGCACCACGTTCAAGCAACTGTTCGAAGGTGTCCAGGTCGTTGCTGTAAGCGCTGAGGGATTGGGCATCGGTCTGCGTATCGGCGGTTTCATGGGTGGTATCAAGCGCCTCCTGTGCTTGTCGAGCAAGCGTGGGCATGGTCAGAGTATCAGGCCAGCGGCATTGGTCGAGCAGTGATGAAATGGCGGAGTGGTCGGCGTCGGCCAGTGCTTGCTCAAGCTCAGCGCTAACGCGTTGCCAGCGCTGCCAGGCTTCGATACAGGCCTCGTACTCTTTCAGGGCCTGGGTGTAGCGTTGGCGTATCGAGTCGCTGGGCGGGTGCACATCGGACAGTTGCTGCCAGCGCTGGCCAAGCAACTGACGCTGGGCGCGAAGGCTGTCGATATCCTGAGACGTCAATCCACTGCCAAGCCGCAGGCCTTCCAGAGTTTCTTCCAGGCCTTCCAGTAACTGTTCTCGGGTCTGGTCGGTGGCTTCGCGTTGCTGGTTGTTCTGCTGACGCGCCTGTTCGTGAGTTTCATGATCGTGCAGCGTTTTGCGGCAAGCGAGAACGGCTTGATGGTAACGTGCCTCCTGGTCGGGGTCAGGCGATTGGCTGAGTTGATCCCATTCACGCTGCAGATGACGCAGCCGGCCGCCGTAGAGGGGTTCCCAGGTGGATTGGGCGTGACGTTCCAATTGCTGCAGAAGCGTCTCGCGCTTTTGCTGTTGGGCTTCTTTCCACTCGGCGTCGGCACGCCGTTCTTGTAGCCGATCTTTGGCCATGCGTACGACCTGGCGGTCCCGGCGAGCTTGCTTCAACAGCTGCTTCAGGCCCTCTTGACTGACGATGCGATCCGCTGCCTGGTGACGAACGGCGGCGACGCCGTTATGGCAGGCGTGTTCGATCAAGTCGCGTTCATCGGTCAAACGGGCGAGCGCAGTAAGCCGTAAATTGAGGTTGTCACCCTTATGCACAAGAGCGTTGAGTATCTTGGTATCGTCGATACGCTCGGCAAGTGCCTCACGCTGGCCAAGCCCCGTTTGCCCTTGCTGGCCGCTGAGCCGCTGGCATAGCGCCTCTTGCCAAGCCATGTCGTTCTGGTGGGCCGGGTAAGCCGCCATGAGCCCTTCAAGGTCATCAAGAGCAAGTAATGCGGCAAGCTGTATGTCGCTATCCGGATCCTGCGCAAGCGAAGCGAGCGCCTGGCGCTGTTCGCGATGGTCAGGATCAAGGCGGTGGAGAGCCTGGCGGCGTACCTCGGCATTGGGGTGTTGCCAGCGAGGTGCGAACAGGCGTCTTAACAGTCCGTGCATGGATCATCCTGCTGTGAGGCGCTTTGCGTGAAAAAAATCAGACGTCGACCCTAAGAAGGTTGCAGTTGTCGGCGCTGTCGCTTAGCGTTGACTTATAATGTGGGTTCGATGAGGGTTAATTCTCACCGCCCAAAAGCGCTCAAATGCGCTACCTTAATATCTTACCTGAACATGACATGGAGTTCGGCCATGAGCCTCAATGTGGATAGTGCCGACGTGGCCTTTACCTTTAAAGGCGGCATGCTGCCGATGACCGTCATGGAGCTAAGCAGCGCTGACCCAGAGCATATCCGACGTCAACTGGCAGGCAAACTGTCTCAATCACCTGCGTTCTTTCAGCATACACCGGTTGTGCTTAGCGTGGAAAAGCTTGATGAGCCCCATCTTTCGCTGGAGCGCATTTGCGCTGTCTGCAGGGACCACAAGCTGCTCCCGGTAGCAGTGAGGGGGGGCACTGAGCCGGTGCGTCAATCGGCGTGGGCGCTCGGCCTTGGCTGGTTCGCGCCGGTCGACGAAAGCCGTGCGCAAATGCTCAAGAGTGTCGGCAGTGATAGCGAAAGTGCAGCCCCCGTTGCCGTGGCGGATGCAAACACCGAAAAAGAGGCAGCCGATGCGCAAGAAAGCAACGGTACGGAAACCACTCGTCTCTACCGCGGTACAGTGCGTTCCGGGCAGCAGGTGAGCGCTTCGGGAGGTGATCTGGTCGTCATCGGTGCGGTCAATGCGGGAGCGGAAGTTCTGGCCGCCGGCAGTATTCATGTTTATGGCGCATTGCGCGGACGGGCATTAGCAGGTATTCATGGCAATACCCAGGCGGGTATCTATTGTCGCGAGCTGGCCGCTGAATTACTGTCAGTGGCGGGTAATTACAAGCGTCTGGAAGATATCGATTCTCAACTATTGGGTGCCCCTGCTGAGGTGCACTTTACGCAACAACAATTGGAAATTAAGCCGCTTAATTAGCGCCCAGCGCGTAAATCGTTGAGAATGCCAGCCACGCGGAGTCACCGCGTGGTTTAGATGACATAGACGTTCCCGTTGTACGTAGTGCGCTAACGGCGCACTTGCGATGAACGACTTCAAGAAGGAAGTAACTCTTGGCCAAAATTATTGTAGTGACCTCGGGTAAAGGGGGGGTCGGTAAAACCACCAGTGCCGCCGCTATTTCGACAGGCTTAGCGCTACGCGGAAAGAAAACGGTGGTGATCGATTTCGATGTGGGCTTGCGCAACCTTGACCTGATCATGGGCTGCGAGCGCCGCGTGGTGTACGACCTGGTAAACGTGATTCAAGGTGAGGCGGGGCTCAATCAAGCACTGATCCGCGACAAGCGGGTTGAGAACCTGTTTATTCTGCCGGCCTCACAAACCCGCGACAAGGACGCCTTGACACAGGAAGGCGTTGCCGAAGTGCTCGACAAGTTGAAAGAGGACTTCGACTTCATCATGTGTGATTCGCCTGCCGGTATCGAACGTGGCGCTCAGTTGGCCATGTACTTTGCCGATGAGGCGATCGTGGTGACGAACCCGGAAGTATCCTCTGTGCGCGATTCCGATCGGATTCTTGGCCTGCTGGCATCCAAGACACGTCGTGCCGAGGAGAGTAGCGACCCGATTAAAGAGCACCTGCTGGTCACGCGCTACAACCCTGAGCGCGTCACGTCGGGCGACATGCTGACGCTGGACGATATCCGTGAAATTTTGGCGATTAATCTGCTTGGCCTGATTCCCGAGTCCGAAGCAGTGCTGCGGGCCTCTAACCAGGGCGTGCCGGTTACCCACGATATTTCAAGCGACGCGGGCCAAGCTTATAGCGATACCGTCTCGCGTCTGCTCGGTGAAGACATGCCTCTGCGCTTTCACGAAATGCAGCGCAAAGGCTTGCTCAGCCGCATGTTTGGTGGAGGTCGGCGATGAAACTGCTGGAGTTCTTGAAGCGTGAGCGCAAGAAGTCTGCCTCGGTGGCCAAAGAACGCCTGCAAATTATCGTGGCGCATCAACGAAGCCAACGGGGGCAACCCGATTACATGCCGATGCTGGAACGCGAGTTGCTGGAGGTCATTCGCCGCTACGTTCACGTGGACGACGATGCGATCCAGATCTCACTGGATAGCGAGGATAACTGCTCGGTATTGGAGTTGAACGTGACGCTCCCTAAAAGTTGACCCGCGCTTTTTTGAAACCAGGGTTGCTGAGGTTTTCTGAATACGCGGCGAAACCTGATGTGGATATGCTAGGCTTGGGCTTTTCATTGCCCAGCGGAGTGCTTGTCCATGGCGTCACCCAATGCTGCCCCCGCCAGCTTTTTATGGCATGACTATGAAACCTTTGGGGCTGATCCGCGTCGTGATCGGCCCGCTCAGTTCGCCGCTCTGCGCACCGATGCGGAGTTAAACGAAATCGGCGAACCGATCGAGCTGTTCTGTCGCCCCGCTGACGATTATCTGCCCCATCCCGCTGCCTGCTTGATTACCGGTATTACCCCCCAAAAGGCACAACGCCACGGTCTCCCCGAAGCCGAATTCGCCGCTGAAGTGCAGCGCCATATGAGTGAGCCGGGCACCTGCGTGGTCGGGTATAACAGCCTGCGCTTCGATGACGAAGTGTCGCGCCACCTGTTCTACCGTAATCTTCTCGATCCTTACGCCCGTGAGTGGCAAAACGGCAATTCGCGCTGGGATCTTATCGATGTGGTCAGAGCCTTTTACGCCTTGAGGCCCGAGGGCATCGAATGGCCACTGCGCGACGATGGTGCGCCGAGCTTCAAGCTGGAAGACCTGACGGCGGCCAATGGTATCGCCCATGAAGGGGCCCACGATGCGGTGGCCGACGTGCGTGCGACGATTGCGCTGGCGCGCTTGCTGAAGTCGCGCAATGCCAAGCTGTTTGACTATTTGCTCGGCCTGCGCGGCAAGCGGCAGGTGGCCAACCAGATCGACCTGCCCAGCGCCAAACCGATTTTGCATATTTCGCGTCGCTACCCGGCAAGTCGGGCGTGTAGTGCGCTTGTGATGCCGCTGGCCGAGCATCCGAGCAACCCCAACGGGGTCATCGTCTATGACCTGAGCGTTGACCCCAGCGAGTTCCTGACCATGTCGGCATCGCAAATTCGTGAGCGGGTCTTTGTCAGTCAGCAGGATCTGGCGGAGGGCGAAACCCGCATTCCGCTCAAGGTCATTCACATCAATCGCTGCCCTGTGGTCTTTCCCACCACTGTGTTGAAAGACGTGGAGGGCCCGCAGAAAGGCGAGTATGGCGATATCGTGGCCCGGTTGGGGCTGGATATGAACGCCTGTCGCCGTCATTGGAAAATGCTCCGCGAGGCGTCTGGGGTGTCCCAGAAAGTTGCTGAGGTCTTCAGCGCAGGCTACGACGATGCGCCGCAGGATCCCGACCTGATGCTCTACGCCGGTGCCTTTTTCTCGGCCGCCGACCGCAAGCAGATGGAGCGAGTCAGGGCCATGGACCCTTGGGATCTGGTGGGCGAGCGGTTTGCCTTTCAGGACCCGCGACTCGAAGAAATGCTGTTCCGCTTTCGTGCGCGAAGCTACCCGGAAACACTCGAGGGAGACGAACTTGAGCAGTGGGAGGCGTTTCGCTGGACACGTCTGAACGATGCCACGCTGTCAGGTTTCACCTTGAAAGCTTTCGCCCGGGAGATCGAAAACTACAACCAGCAGACGCTGACTGACCACCAGCGCCAGATTCTTGAGGAGCTCGTGCTCTATGTTGAAGCCATGTTACCGGCGCAGGCGTTTGACGCCTGAGCCGGTATGGCTAAGACCACTGGTCTGTCAGTTACTTGCTCGCCTGTTCTGGTAGCGGCGTGAGCTGCTGGCGGATCTCCGCTACATTGCTGGGTTCGTCGCCTGGGTTGAAGCGCACGTCCAGTTGGCGTTCACGCAGCGCTGGCCACAGAGCTTGCAGGTCGTCTAGCGTCACTTCCATGGCCAGCTCGGCGAGCTGCTCACGACGGTCGAAACGCACCTCCTCCCGCGCGGTTGCCTGCCAGTAGCGGTTGGTCATCTGCGCCAGACGCGTGTCGCGTTGGCTCAAGCGGCTGTTCACTGCTTGGCGGTAAGCATCCAGTTCATCGTCGTCCAGCTGCTCAAGTCGCTCGCCGGCCTCCTCCAGAAACGCATCCATGCGCCTGGCGATTGTGTCGCTATCGGCGTCGGGTGACTGCACAACCATGGCAATACCGGGGGCGTCCAGCAGCGGTGAGTAACCCGCATTGACGATGTAACCAAGCTGCTCCTCAGTGCGTAGTTGCTGGTAGAAAGGCGTTTCCAGCCACTGAGCGAGAACCTGGGTCGCGGCTTGCTCGCGCAGTGTTTGGTCACGCCCTTGCAGATAGCGCAGTACGATGGATTCTTCACGCTGGCTATTGGGGTGCAGGACCTTATCGTCGCCGTTGACGGCGAGCGGCGTGAGATTGCGTATATCGTCGCGCGTCAGCCGGGGAGTGAGCTTGCCGCGCATCAGGTTTGCCTGTTCTCTGGCACGTTCAGGTCCCAGGTTGCCGACCGCCATGGCATCCACGTAGAGGTCGTCAAGGAAACGTTGGCGGAAGTCGATCAGGTGTCCATGCGCCAGACGCTGGCTGGCCTCAAGCAGCGCTTGGGTCGACCATTGGGGGGTTAGCAGGGCTTCGCCCAGGGTGCCGCTGGCTTGGGCGTACAGGGAGGCTTGGGGGGCGTTGCGCCATTCACGCTGTAAACGGTTGAGCACCCGCTCGAAGTCACGCTGACGGATGTCGGCGTTGCTGAGTTGGTCGAGTGCTTGCTCGATCAGTGGGGTCTGACCGTCCCGCCAGCCGGAAAACGACAGCGTCATACCCCGTGAATGGGCATAGGCGCTGAACGACCGGCCTGCCAACCAGGCAGGATAAAGCGCTTCGTTGAGGCTGTCGTTCAGCCAGTTGGCCAGCAGCCGGGTGAGCACTGCTTCCTCGGCGGAATAGCTGGTACTGGGGTGTTGCAAGCTTAGCCGCCACTCCACCTTGGGGGTGTTGAACTGGGCGTCCTGCATATGCCAGGCAGTAAACGAGGGCGTGTCGATCAGCGTGGTGGGGCGTTCGTCCTGGCCTTCCAGTAGGCTAAGGTCGCTGGCGATAAAAGGGTTGGGTGCCGGTAATGTCAGCCCGCTCAAGGCTTGGCCACTTTCACTGGGCGTCTGTTCCCGCCAGGCGGTATCGAACCAGGGCGTCACCTTGTCGCTCTCGATGTCGGGAGCTGAGTATATACGCAGCATGTTGTCCTGGGTCAGCGCATCCAGGTAGCGCCGATGTTGCTCGGCATCGAACTCATCCATCCGGTACGCGGCATACTGGACGTCCTCCACCGGGTAGCGAGACAGATTCATCGAGAGCCGTATCGCTTCCTGCTGGGGTTCGCCCTGCTGTTGAAAGCGGAAGGCCTGTTCGTTGAGGTCGGCTTGCTCGGTGTAGCGCCACTCTTCAAGACCGCCCTGGCGAATACGCTCGATAGCGGCAAACAATGTGGCTTCAATATCGTCCAGGCGCTGCGCGCCGTCCTCGGTAAGGCTGATGGAGACAGTGAAAAGCGCATGCTGACCATCGGCGCGACTGGTCCCTGCCGACAACGCGTCGGCAAGTCCGCTGTCCTTGAGGACAGCGAACAGGCTTCCATCGCTTTCATCGCCCAACAGGTGGGAAATCAGTTGAGTGGGTTTCTGGCGATAAGCATCGGTGGGGTCGGCAATGGGAAAGTAAAAACGTAGTTGATGGCGATCTTCAATTGAATGACGTGCTACATAACGGGGTAACGTGTCGCGATCCACGAGGGGGGTGTCGATGCTGGGGGCTTCCCGATCGTTGTCGGGAATCTCGGCAAAGCGCTCGACCACCCAGTCTTCCAGGGTATCCAGCGACTGAGGTGCCACGACGGCCAGGTTCATCACATTGGCGTCGTAGTGGCGCTGATAAAACGCCATCACCCGTTCGCGAAGGGTGGCTTCACCTTCCGGGGGATTGGCCAGCGTCTCGCGGTTACCCACGGCAAACTGGGTGGTTGGGTTCTCCGGGTTCAGCAACTGGTTGAGTACCGCGTTTTCGCGCCTTCCTTCATCCCGACGGCGTGAAACGTACTCTGAATGCACCACATTACGTTCACTTTCAAGCTTGTCGGCATTAAACAGCGGTGAAACAAAAAAAGCGCTGAATCTGTCCAGTGCGCCCTCGAAGGCTGAAGGCTCAATGCTGAAAAAGTAATTGGTATCCTGAGAGGCGGTAAAGGCGTTGTGCGAGCCTGCGTTGCGCGATAGGTAGCGCTGATAGGCGTCAGCCTCTGGGTAAGCTTCGGTGCCCAAAAACAGCATGTGCTCGAGGAAGTGGGCGAGTCCCTGTAAGTCATCAGGGTCCTGGGCGCTGCCGACCCGTACGTTCATCGACGCCGCCGCTTTATCTGCCTCGTCATCGCTGACGAGTAGCACATTCAATCCGTTTTCCAGTTCGAGCACGCGGTAGTCGCGCTCGTCATACGGGCTGACGTGAGGTGTGATGACGTCCTTGATGTCCTCGTCGTCGGCAGCCAGTGCCGTGGGCGCAAACCAAAGGCTGCCCATGGCCATGCCCAGCAGAACGCCTCCAGGCAACGCCATATTCCAACGTGCAAAGCGTTTTAAACCAATCAGTTGACGCATGTAAGCTCCTATGACGTGGTCCAGCGTATCATCGGCCCGATGGGGTGAGCGCAGGCCGGCGACTGGTAGGTAGGAAAGTTAATCTGTTTTGATACCGGAAAAGCGCCCAACAGTTCCAGTGGTGCGGGCGTCAATAAACGGTCAAGGCGAGTGTGGGCCGTGTCGGGGTTTAACCATTCGTCCGCGTCCCGCGGGTCGATCACCGCAGGCAGCCGGTCCGTCAGGTGCGACAAACAAGCGTTTGCGGGGACGGTTACCAGAGCGGTGGAGTCGTTGTAGGTAGTGAGTGTGGTGTGGTAACGACACCACAGTCCAGCTAATAATAGCGGTCCACGATTGACCTGCGTGACCAGGTAGGGTTGCTTGGCACGGGGTAGTCGTTTCCAGATGTAAAAGCCGCTAACCGGTACCAGGCAGCGGCGCGAGCGATAGGCCTCCTGAAACATTCCCCGTTGGTTCAGGGTTTCCGCTCGAGCGCAGTGGGGCGCATTATCCAGGACTTTTAACCACGGCGGTGTCAGCCCCCAGAATAACGACTGTAAACAGAGTTGGCCCTCAACCTTGCGGATAGCCGATACCGGCTGTCGCGGTGCCACATTGGGTGATTCAATCAAGGGTTCAGCCATCTTCAGGCTTGGGAGTAGGCGGGCAAGAGGCAGTTGCTGCACGTGTAAGCGCCCGGCCATGCAGGTCTCCTTTTACGCTAACGCGTTGTCAGTACCCGTTTAGAGGGTATTAAGCATGAAATGTCGAGGTTTGGAGTCGAAAACAGTGTTCGATGTGGGGTATCCTATAGCATCCCTTGTTCACGCTAAAGCGCGATAAGGCATTCTTCCTGTTTGCCGTTCACCTTAAGAGATCGCCATGGCTCGCCCCAGACAGCACGCGCCCGATGCACTACACGCGCAGGTTATGCACGCTTGCGATGAATGGTTGGCTCAACAGTCCATTCATGGTTTATCGCTGCGTGCCCTGGCCAGAGAGGTCGGCTGCGCCCCCAGTACATTGCTCAAGCTGTATGGCAGCTTTAATGTTCTGTTGCAGTACGTCAACGTCGAAACCCTGGCGCGTTTGCAGTCCACTATTACCAGCCTTTCGTCGGATGAGCCCGAACCCTGGCTGCGTGCGCTGGCCAATGCCTATTGGCGATTTGCCGAAAAGGATTGTTACCGATGGCAACTGTTGTTTGACCATCCGTTGGCGCAGGAAGGGGAGTTGGACCAGCGTCAGAGCCAGTTGATCGAGGCGTTGTTTACCCAGGTTGAAACATCGCTCAAACAGTATCAGCCCCTGCTGGATGATGCCGAGGCGCGACGCCTGGGACGCACCTTATGGGGCAGTGTGCACGGGCTGGTTCAACTGGGGTTGAATGAACGCCTCGGTTATTGGCAGGGGCATCAGCTCAAGGTGGATGAACTGCTTGATCAGCTGTTGAGTACCGTTCTTGCCGGGCTGCGCAACCGAGAGCAATCCGAGTAATGGGATTGGTTAAGCCAGTGCGCCACTTGCTGCGCGGCGGTATCTTTCTGGCCATGCGGCTTTGCTATCGCCTGCGTGTTCGGGGGCGTTGTCATATTCCCAAACAAGGGCCAGCGCTGGTGGTGTGTAACCACGTCAGCTTTATGGATGCATTGGTGCTGGGCGGCGGGAGTCCCCGTCCGTTGCGTTTTGTCATGGATCAGCCGATCTTTGACTCTCCCTGGCTCAGATGGTGGTTTCAACTGGTCGGTGCCATTCCCATCGAGTCTGAGCGTCGCAGTCCAGGCGCGTTGCGTCGTGCCCTGGAGGAAGTCAGTCAGGCATTGCGCCAGGGCGAAGTGGTGATGGTGTTTCCCGAAGGGCGACTAACGCCCGACGGCGACATTCATCCCTTCCGCCGCGGGCTCGAGGCGATTGTAATGCGAGATTGCGTACCGGTGGTGCCCGCAGCGCTGGCAGGGCTCTGGGGGTCGTGGACATCTCACTACGACGGTAAGGCGTTAAAGAAATGGCCCAGGCGTTTCCGGGCGCCGGTAAGTCTTCACTTTGGAGACCCTGTTGACCCGAGCAATACAGGGGAGTTGGCGCTACGCCGCTACCTTGAGCAGCAGGTGAGGCAGCTTAAAGTCGAGGCGGACCAGGATATCGTGCCACGCCAGTGACATGGTGCCAGTCAGTTCTATTGACCGAGCCCGCTTCGCGTCGCCTTCCAGCAGCGAGCTGAGGTGATCAGGTTGTCTCGAATCGCCAGAATTTCCATCCGTGTTGCCCCGACCTGCAGGCAGGCAGGTCCTTCAGGAAATCCTTCCAAGTGCTCGAGAATTAACCCGTTGAGGGTTTTGGGCCCGTCGGTGGGTAACTGCCAGCCAAGCATCTTGTTGATGTCTCGTATGGTCGCGGTGCCTTCAATGACATGGCTGCCGTCATCCTGTTGATGTATCTCATCGTCTTCCGAGACGTCGGTGGTGAATTCACCGACAATCTCTTCAAGGATGTCCTCAAGGGTGACAAGTCCTTCAACATCGCCGTACTCATCGACCACGATGCCGATACGGCGCTTCTGTTTCTGGAAGTTGAGCAACTGGGTGTGGAGCGGCGTGGATTCCGGAATGAAGTAGGGCTCGCGGGCTTCCTGCACAATCGCTGCCTTGGTGACTTCGCTGCGCGATAAAAAGCGTGCCGCATTGCGTAAGTGCAGCATGCCGATAATGTTATTGATATCGCCTTTGTAAACCGGCAGCCGCGTGTGCTGGCTGGTGCGGATCTGCGCCAGGATGTCGTCGAGCGAGTCGTCCAGATCAATGCCCAGCACTTCATGACGGGGCACCATGATGTCATTGACGGTGACGTTTTCCAGATCGAGAATCGATAGCAGCATGGCGCGGTGTCGATAGGGAATCAGCGTGCCGGCTTCGTGAACCACGGTGCGCAATTCATCCCGCGTGAGGTTGTCGCCACCGTTTTCGACGCTCTTGACGCCGATCAGGCGCAGCAGTCCGTTGGAAACGGCGTTAACCAGCCATACCAGTGGGTAGAGAAGTTTGAGTAGCGGTTCAAGCGCGTACGAGCTTGGATAGGCAATGCGCTCGGGCTTGATGGCCGCATAGGTCTTGGGCGTCACCTCGGAAAAAATCAGAATGGTGATGGTCAGCAGGGCAGTAGAAATGGCGGGGCCTGACACATCGCCGAAAAAGTGGATGGCAATAATCGTGGCAATGGAGGCGGCAAGGTTATTGACGAAGTTATTGCCGATCAGGATAACGCCAATCAGCCGGTCGGGGCGCGCCAGCAGACGCATGACGCGCTTGGCACGACGGTCGCCGCTATTGGCGTTGTGGCTGAGCCGATAGCGGTTGATCGACATCATGCCGGTTTCAGAGCTTGAGAAAAAAGCGGAGAGGGCAATGAGAAGGGCCAGCAAGCCAAAGAGTAATCCCAGCGGGAAGTCATCACTCAAGTCAGAATTTCCTTTATGCCGTGTTCAGCTCGATTTGTAAGAGGTTGCAACAGAGGTGTCAATACACACAGTGCTTGCAAGGTTAGCGGTTAAGTACCACTTCAAGCACGAACTTGCTGCCAAAATAGGCTAATACCAGGATCGCGCAGCCGCCGAGCGTCCAGCGCACCGCACGCATACCGCGCCAACCAAACCGGTAACGGCCAATCAAGAGCGCGGTGAAAATCACCCAGGCCAGAAGCGATAGTACCGTCTTGTGGGCAAGGTGCTGGGCAAAGAAGTTATCCAGAAACAGCAAGCCGCTGATAATTGATAGCGTCAGCAATATAATGCCGACCCACACTAGCTCGAAGAGCACCCGCTCCATTGTGGTAAGCGGAGGGAGTGACTGGACAATGCCGCGGATGTGATGGTGGCGCAACGCCTGATTCTGCAAGCCTACCAGCACCGCTTGTGCGGCGGCAATCGCCAGCACCGCAAAGGCCAGCGCGGAGCTGATGGCGTGCATCAAAATACCCGGCGTCAGCCCACTGTGGCCGCTTTGACTGGGTAGCCAGGTGGCGGCCATCAGTGCGATGCCGGCTAGCGGGAAGAGCGCAATACCGGCGTTGAGCACGGGTTTGAACAGGCTTGCTATCAGGACCACGTTCACGGCGACCGCCATCAGCAGGGTGGCGCTGGTGGTGAAGCCGGGCAGCAAACCTGGCGTTTGCCCGACTAGCTGAACCACCACCGGGATATGTAGCAACAGGCCTAACGCGGCTAAAAGTCGCACGATGACCTGGCGAGGGGGCACGCGCCGGAACAGCGCCATACCCTGCCAGATGGCAGCGGCTATATAGAGAATAAAGGCGATGGTGGCGAAAGGGAGCGCCTGCATGATGCTATCCGTGCGCCTTGCAGCGCGTCGTAATGAAACAAATCGAATTGATAAGTCACTACTATAACGAATCCTTACAGTGACGCACAGCCATCTATATCTTGCGCCCATGGAGACTCACGCTGCGAGCGCGTATAATCCCTTCCATTAGCCTAGGGCCGGTCAAGCCCGGCGACAGCGACGGAGGCAGAGAGGCCCCATGTTTTCGACTCTTAGTGAGCGTCTTTCCCAGACGTTAAAATCGATCAAAGGTCAGGCACGCCTGACCGAAGACAATATTAAAGATACCCTGCGAGAAGTTCGTCGTGCGCTGCTTGAGGCAGACGTGGCGCTGCCCGTGGTAAAAGACTTCGTCGAGCGGGTGCGCGAACGAGCCGTGGGGCAAGAGGTATCCAAAAGTCTTTCGCCCGGTCAGCAGTTCGTCAAGATTGTCCAGCAAGAGCTGGAAGCCACCATGGGCGAAGCGAACGAGGGACTGACATTAAAGAGCTCCCCGTCCGTAGTGCTGATGGCGGGTTTGCAGGGCGCGGGTAAAACCACCTCGGTGGCGAAACTTGCGCGTTACCTGCGGGAACGTGAAAAGAAAAAGGTCCTGGTGGTTTCGGCCGATGTCTACCGCCCCGCGGCGATTGACCAATTGGAAACCCTGGCCAAAGAGGTGGAAGTCGACTTCTTTCCCTCCCGCTCGGATCAGGCGCCAGTGGCGATTGCCGAAGCGGCCATCAAGCACGCCAAAATCCAGTTTCACGACGTCGTATTGATCGATACCGCAGGCCGCTTGGCTATCGATGAAGCCATGATGGCGGAAATTCAGGCGTTGCATAAAGCCGTCACGCCGGATGAAACCCTGTTTGTCGTCGATGCCATGACCGGCCAGGATGCGGTCAATACCGCAAAAGCGTTCCACGACGCTCTGCCGCTCACCGGGGTGGTGCTGACCAAAGCCGACGGTGACGCGCGGGGCGGTGCTGCGCTCTCTGTGCGCCATGTCACCGGCAAGCCGATCAAGTTCATGGGCGTGGGTGAAAAAGTCGACGCCTTGGAACCCTTCCACCCTGACCGGGTCGCCTCGCGGATTCTGGGCATGGGGGACATGCTCTCGCTGATCGAGGAAGCCGAGCGCACGGTTGATAAATCCAAAGCCGACCAATTGGCCAAAAAGGTCAAGAAAGGCGACGGCTTCGACTTGGAAGACTTTCGCGAGCAACTGCAGCAACTCAAGAAAATGGGGGGCATGGGTGGTTTGCTCGGCAAATTGCCGGGTATGGGGCAGATGGCGGATATGGCCCAAGGGCCTGGTCCCGAAAAAGAGCTCGGCAAGCTGGAGGCGTTGATCAACTCCATGACCCCCAAAGAGCGCCACAAGCCTGAAATCATCAACGGCTCACGCAAGCGCCGTATTGCAGCGGGTGCGGGACTTCAGGTGCCGGACTTGAACCGTCTGCTCAAGCAGCATAAGCAGATGCAGAAGATGATGAAGAAAGCCGGCAAAAAAGGCGGCATGGAAAAAATGATGCGTGGCATGTCCGGCATGATGGGCGGCGGTGGCGGCCCAGGCGGCCCCGGTGGCATGGGTGGCCCTGGCGGCATGGGTGGTCCGGGTGGATTCCCTCGCCGCTAGCCGTTGCCGCCAGGTGGTATGCTTGACGGGCTGATAGTTTTCTGGCTATCAGGCTTTCCAAGCCGAGCGCATTTGCGTAGAATGCGGCGTCTTCTTGTGTGGGTGTTGGTCATGCAGTGACGATACTCTACGCTGAAGGCTTTTATAGTATGAAGAGTGTTTCCGGTAGCGAACGCCGCGAAGGCGCACTCTCGTAACCTCAACCGAAGGATAGTTATCGTATGGTTACCATTCGTTTGGCACGTGGTGGCGCCAAGAAGCGTCCCTTTTACCACCTGACTGTTACTGACTCACGTAACGCCCGTGATGGCCGTTTCATTGAGCGTATCGGTTTCTTCAACCCTGTTGCACGTGGACAGGAAGAACGCCTGCGCGTTGACCTGGACCGTGTCGTACACTGGCAGAGCCAGGGTGCCCAGCTTTCAGGTCGTGTTGCTGAGTTGGTAAAAGAAGCGCGTAAACAGGCCTAAACCTGTTCGCGATGTGGCAAGTGCTGTTGTACGTTGAGGTCGTCAATGACGCGTTTTGAAACAAGCCATACTGACGACACGCATGTGGTGCTCGGCAAGCTGACAAGCTCCCACGGAGTGAAAGGCTGGCTGAAGGTATATTCCTATACCAGCCCCATGGACAGCATTCTGGACTACCCCGGATGGTGGGTGCGCCAAGGCGACACCCTCACGCACATGTCCATTGTTCAGGGCCGTCGGCAAGGTAAAGGCCTTGTGGTTCAGCTTAAAGGGATTGATGACCGCGATGCGGCCGATGCATTGGCCCAGGCGGACATATTGATGCCCAAAGCGGACCTTCCTGAGCTTTCCGACGATGAGTATTATTGGCATGAGCTTGAAGGCCTGGCGGTTTTCACTCAAGCCGGCGAACGGTTAGGGCAGGTCAGTTACCTGTTCGAAACCGGTGCCAACGATG
This sequence comes from Halomonas sp. CSM-2, assembly GCF_002119345.1. Lineage (NCBI taxonomy): Bacteria > Pseudomonadati > Pseudomonadota > Gammaproteobacteria > Oceanospirillales > Halomonadaceae > Halomonas > Halomonas sp. CSM-2. Next base: position 17,963 of record NZ_NBYR01000007.1, read on the forward strand.
TCATGGTCGTTCGTGGCGATGTCGAGGCGATCGACAAGCGTGAGCGCCTGCTGCCGTTTTTGCCGGGCGACGTCATTGTTGAAGTCAGTCTTGAAGACGGCCGAATGGTCGTTGATTGGGATCCTGAGTTTTGAACAGTGAACAACAGTCGGGCGCTGGAAACGAGTTTTCACACCCCGCGATGTGGATAGGTGTGGTATCGCTGTTTCCGGAGATGTTCGATGCGCTCACCCAGCAAGGCGTGGTCGGTAGAGCGATCGAAAAACGGCATATAGAGCTCGCGTTCTGGAATCCGCGTGATTACGCCACTGACCGCCATCGTAGCGTTGATGATCGACCCTATGGCGGGGGCCCCGGGATGTTGATGAAAGTCGACACCTTACGCGCAGCCATTCATGACGCCCGGCAGCAGGCGCATGATGCGACCGGCCAGACGCCCACGGTGATTTATCTATCACCCCAGGGTCGCAAGCTGGATCAGCAGGGCGTGACGTCGCTGGCGTCTAAAGGCCCGTTGGTTGTTGTCGCAGGGCGCTATGAGGGCATTGACGAGCGGGTGGTGGAAAGTGACATCGATGAAGAATGGTCAATTGGCGACTATGTGCTAAGCGGCGGTGAGCTGCCGGCCATGGTGTTGATTGACGCGGCGGCAAGGCTGATTCCCGGTGTGTTGGGGCATCAGGATTCCGCCATCGAAGACTCGTTTAATGACGGTTTGCTAGACTGTCCGCACTACACCCGTCCCGAGGTGATCGACGGGCGACAGGTGCCGGATGTGCTGCTGAGCGGTAATCACGCCGCGATCAAGCGCTGGCGGTTGAAGCAGTCCCTGGGTCGCACTTGGCAGCGTCGACCTGATTTGTTGGAAGGGCGACCGCTGGATGCCGAACAGCGCAAGCTGTTGAACGAGTTTATCGAGGAATACGCTCTTTCCGGTTCGTCAGCCAAGACTGACTAGGAAGTCTTGACTGAGCTGGCATGAGCGGCGGTGCAGGGCGGTAATGGCGAGTAGCCAACGCACCTGTGTCACCCATAACGACTCCCGCGTCGCTTGTTATTGAGCGCCGGGATCACGGCGACCGCCTTCCATGACTGAGCGGTTTCGCCACCACGTTATTTAGGAGCATGATGATGAGCAGTAAAAACAAGGTGATCCAGGCGCTCGAAAACGAGCAAATGTCCAAAGAGGTGCCGAACTTTGCACCGGGCGACACCATCGTCGTTCAGGTGAAAGTCAAAGAAGGCAACCGTGAGCGTCTGCAGGCGTTTGAAGGTGTGGTTATCGGTAAGCGTAACCGTGGCCTGAACTCCGCGTTCACCGTGCGCAAGATTTCTCACGGCGTTGGCGTTGAGCGTACCTTCCAGACCTACAGCCCGCTGGTTGACTCTCTTGAAGTCAAGCGCCGCGGTGACGTGCGTCAAGCCAAGCTTTACTACCTGCGCGAGCGCAGCGGTAAATCGGCACGTATCAAGGAAAAGCTGGCCTAAGGCGAGTCGTTTCCGCAGGCGCTTGCGCCTGGGTACCAAAACCCCGTCACCGCTCTGCGGGGCGGGGTTTTGTTTATCTATTCGATGTGAATCCTTACGGGCGGCTTGAGTATGCGTGTCATTGATGCTTTTTTGGATGCCCTGTGGCTGGAGCGCGGGGCCAGTGAGCATACGCTAGCGGCTTATCGGCGCGACCTGAACGCCTGGCAGCAGCACCTGGAGGAACATGGCGAATCATTATTGTCACCCTCGCCTGAACGCCTGGATGCGTGGTTTGCCAGCCGTCGTGAAGCGGGCTATCAGGTACGCAGCAATGCCCGAGTGCTGTCGAGTCTGCGCAGCTTTTACCGTTGGGCGCGCGTCCATGGCCACGTTTCAAGTGATCCGCTGGCTGAGGTGCGCCTGCCGCGTGTACAGCCCGGCCTGCCCAATACGCTGGAAGAAGACGAAGTGGAGCGCTTGCTTCAGGCACCGGAACTGGATACCCCACTGGGCGTTCGTGACCGCACGATGCTGGAATTGCTCTACGCCTGCGGACTGCGTGTCTCGGAACTGGTGGGGTTGACCAGTGACGCGGTCAATTTGCGCCAGGGGGTGGTCCGGGTGCGTGGTAAAGGCGACAAGGACCGCCTGATACCGATGGGAGAGGAGGCCGCCGACTGGCTGGCCCAGTACATGAAAACGACGCGCCCCATGCTGATGCAGGACCCTACGCGCCCGGCCCTGTTTCCGGGCCGTGGCGATAAAACGATGACGCGGCAGACCTTCTGGCATCGCATCAAGGTGCACGCCATCACGGCGGGTATAACGCGCCCCCTGTCGCCACATACGCTTCGCCATGCGTTTGCGACCCATTTATTGAATCATGGGGCGAATTTACGGGTCGTACAGCTGTTGCTAGGTCATAGCGACCTATCCACCACGCAAATTTATACGCATGTGGCCCAGGCCCGCCTGGAAAGCCTGCATGCTGAACATCACCCAAGAGGTTGAATTGCATGATGCGCCGAAGTACAGAACTCACGACGTCACAAGGCAAGCCGCGTAGGCTGATAGGCTGGCTGATGGTGGGAGCGTTGTTACCCATGACAGCGCAGGCGAATAGCGCGACCGATGCGCTCCGCGACACCTTGAGTGTCAACGGAGAGGCAATGCCGGTCGACGAGGTGCGTGAAACGCCGATGGAAGGGATTTATCATGTCCGGCTGGAAAACGGCGAATCCTTTTATTCGAATGCTGACGGCAGTCATTTTCTGGTCGGCGACCTCTACGAGAATGCCGACAGCGGGCTGGTGAACCTGACCGAGCAGGCGCGCAACCAGGAACGTGCGGACGCCATTGCGGCGATACCGGAAAGTGACCGGGTCGTGTTTCGTGGTGAAGAGCCTCCCAAGGCGACGATCGTTGTGTTTACCGACCCAACCTGTCCTTATTGCGTAAAGCTGCATGAAACCGTGCCTGAGCTCAACGAGCGAGGTATTGCGGTACACTATCTGGCCTTTCCGCGTAGTGGCGTTAACGCCAACGCGGGGAGAACGCTGAAGCAGGTCTGGTGTTCGGATAACCCCAGCGAAGCCATGTCGCGTGCCAAGCAAGGCGAAACGCTTTCCAGTTCGGCCAGCTGCGACAACCCGGTCGCCGAGCAGTACGAGCTGGGCCGCACGTTAGGCGTCCAGGGGACACCCGCCATTATCCTGCCTGATGGACAGATGGTGCCAGGGTTTGTGCCGCCGGACCGCATGATGCAAATGCTGGAACTGGATGACGCTTAGAATCAACAGCTAATGAGCCAATTGATCAACTATTATCACGCTGAGACACTGCACCTCTGAGTGCACAACATGAAAGGGGAAGTATTTTGAAACCGGTAAGAGTAGGCATTTGTGGGCTGGGTACCGTCGGTGGTGGTACCTTTAATGTGCTGACGCGCAACGCTGACGATATTGCACGCCGTGCAGGGCGTCCGATCGTGATCGAGCAGGTGGGCCATCGCAGTATTCACCCCGATTGCGACATTACCGGTATCAATGCCACCACGGATGTTTTTGAAGTGGCCACCAACCCCAACGTGGATGTTCTGGTTGAGCTGATTGGCGGTTACGACGTTGCCCGCGAACTGGTACTTACCGCGATTGAAAACGGCAAGCACGTGGTCACTGCCAACAAGGCGCTGATCGCCGTCCACGGCAACGAAATCTTCAAGGCGGCCCACGAAAAAGGTGTGATCGTGGCATTCGAAGCCGCCGTCGCGGGGGGGATCCCGGTGATCAAATCGTTGCGCGAAGGCCTGGGTGCCAACCGCATCGAGTGGGTAGCGGGCATCATCAACGGTACCGGCAACTATATCCTGACCCATATGCGCGATGAAGGCCGCGCCTTTGAAGACGTGCTTGCCGAAGCCCAGGCGCTGGGCTACGCCGAATCCGACCCGACCTTTGACGTTGAAGGCATCGACGCGGCGCACAAGTTGACCATTCTGGCCTCGATCGCCTATGGCGTGCCGCTTCAGTTCGAGAAAGCGTTTACCGAAGGGATTTCGCGGATTACCGCCGAAGACGTTGAACAGGCTGATAACCTTGGCTACGTCATCAAGCATCTGGGCATCTCCAAGCGCACCGATCATGGGCTTGAGCTGCGGGTACACCCCACGCTGATCCCCAAAGAGCGCCTGCTCGCCAATGTTCACGGCGTCAAGAATGCCATTGCGGTGATGGGCGACGCCGTGGGGCCAACCCTTTACTACGGCGCTGGCGCCGGGGCTGAGCCGACCGCCTCGGCCGTGGTGGCGGACATACTCGACGTGGCGCGGGATATTGCCACCGACCACCACTATCGCGTGCCTTACCTGGCGTTCAGCGGTATTGACGAAGACGTCAGCCAACTGCCCATCATGCCGATGGAAGACATTACCACGGCGTATTACCTGCGCCTGCTGGCCGTCGACCGTCCCGGTGTCCTTGCGCGCGTGGCGACCATCCTTGCCGAGCAGGGCATGTCCATCGAGGCGCTGATCCAGAAAGAGGCGACCGAAGGCGAACTGGTGCCCATCATCCTGCTGACCCATCGCACCAAAGAGAAGCAGATGAACGAAGCGATCCGTGAAATCGAAGCCATGGCGGATATTGCGGGCCCTGTCACTCGTATCCGCGTGGAAAGCCTGGACGAAGGGGAGTAACCCACTACATGCGTTATATCAGCACGCGCGGGCAAGCGCCCGCGCTCTCCTTTGAAGAGGTGGTGTTGACCGGCATGGCCAGCGACGGCGGGCTTTACGTGCCGGAAACGCTGCCGTCGTTCTCACAGGACGACCTGGAAGCGATGGCTGGCTTGTCTTACGCGGAGATCGCGTTTCGTGTCATGAAGCCGTTCGTCAACGGTGAGATCGACGATGACACCTTCCGCCAGATCGTGACGGATGCCTACGCGACGTTCAATCACGATGCAGTGCTGCCGCTCAAGCAGCTGGATGCCAGTCACTTCCTGCTCGAACAGTTCCATGGCCCGACTCTGGCGTTCAAGGACGTCGCCCTGCAGCTTCTGGGCCGCCTGCTCGACCACTTCCTGCAGAAGCGCGGTGAACGCGCCGTGATCATGGGCGCCACCTCCGGTGATACCGGATCGGCGGCCATTGAGGGCTGCCGTCACTGTGACAACCTGGATATCTTTATCCTGCACCCTCACAACCGGGTCTCGGAAGTGCAGCGTCGTCAGATGACATCGGTGCTGGCCAATAACGTGTTCAACATTGCCATCGAAGGCAACTTTGATGACGCCCAGGCAATGGTCAAGGCCAGCTTCGCCAATCAGGACTTCCTGAACGGCACACGACTGGTGGCGGTGAATTCGATCAATTGGGCGCGCATCATGGCCCAGATCGTCTATTACGTTGCCGCGGGCGTGGCATTGGGGGCACCCAAGCGCGAAGTGAGTTTCTGCGTCCCCTCGGCCAACTTTGGAAATGTCTTTGCCGGGTATATGGCCTACAAGATGGGCCTGCCGGTGAAGCAGTTCATCATCGCCACCAACGCCAACGACATCCTGCACCGCACACTTGCCGCCAATGATTTCTCCAAGAAAGAACTGGCCGCAACCCTCGCCCCGTCAATGGATATCGTGGTGTCGTCGAACTTCGAGCGTCTGCTGTTTGATGCCTACGACCAGGATGGTGCTGCGGTGGCGGCGCTACTGGAACGTTTTCAGCAGGAGCCCACGGCGCTGGCCGATGCACCGCTGGCCAAGCTGCGTGAAAAGTTCGCAAGCCACAGCGTCGACGACGCGACAATCCTGGAAGTCATCCGCGAAGCGCATCACCGCACCGGCGAGCTTCTCGACCCGCATACGGCCACTGGCTACCGGGCGGCCGAGCGGGCCCGCGCCGACAAGACCACACCGGTGATTACCCTGGCCACGGCGCATCCGGCCAAGTTTGCCGAAGCGGTGGTGAAAGCGGGGTTTCAGGGAGTACCGCTACCTACCCACATGGATGACCTGCTGGAGCGTGAAGAGCGCTATACCGTGTTGCCCGCCGAACTTAGCGTGGTTCAGCAGTTCGTCGCTGACAACCGGCGCTAGCGCTTATGGCCGATGTGATCGACGCGTCGCCTCTCGCACAGCGTGGTGAGCGGCTGCAGCTTGCCAGCCGTCCCCGCCTTGAGCCTCGTCCGCTGGACGAGGCCGTTTACGCACGTGCTCAGGCGGAAGGCCTGAATGAGCTGCAGGCGCGCCTGCTAGCGTCACGGCTGCCGGGCTATCAAGGCGAGCTGGCCCCGCTGGTATCGCCCAGTCTGCGCTATCTGGCGCACCCTGAGAAACTTGCTGATGGTCGCCGAGCCGCCGAGCGCATTGCTCAGGCGGTTGCCGAAGGCGAACCGATCGGGATCCTCACCGACTACGATGTGGACGGCATCACCTCCCACGTGGTGATCCGTCGTACGTTGGTCGAGTTATTTGGCGTGCCGGAACATAAGCTGCATAGCCTGATTGGCCACCGTATTCACGACGGTTACGGGATCAGCCTCCCCCTGGTGGAGCGCACTCTGGCGCTCGAGCCGCTGCCGACCCTGGTGATCACCGCCGACTGCGGCAGCTCGGACGAGCCGCGTATTGCCCGTCTGAAAGCCGCGGGTATCGACGTGGTGGTCAGCGACCATCATGCGTTACCGCTGGAAGGCCCGCCCCCTTCGGCCTACGCCTGCGTCAATCCTACCCGTGATGACTGCGACTACCCGGATAAAACCATCGCCGGTTGCATGGTGGCGTGGCTGACGATGTCGCTTGCGCGCGGTGTGCTGATCGAGTGGGGTGCCCTGTCAGCCTCCACCCCTAAGCTGTCGCCCTGGCTCTCTTACGTAGCGCTGGGCACGGTAGCGGATTGCGTGTCGCTGGGCGGAAGCCCCGCCAACCGGGCGGTGGTCAGCCATGGCCTGACGTTGATCAACCGCATGGAGGCCGCCTGCTGGCGGGCCATGGCCACACGCTTGGGTGCCGATAGTGTACCGTTCAATGCCGAAACACTTGCCTTCCAGATGGGGCCGCGCATCAATGCCCGCTCGCGCCTGGACGATCCTTACGCGGCGCTGCACTTCATGCTCGCGGAAACTGAAGGCGTGGCCAATCGCCAGCTTGAGGTGCTTGACCAGGATAACCAGTCGCGCAAGGCCATTGAGGCCGACATGGCGGAAGAGGCCCGTGCCTTGGCCATGTCCGCGTTGGAGGCGAACGAGCCGGCGGTTGTCGTGTTGCTGGAAGATGGTCACCCAGGCGTGCAGGGCATTGTCGCCTCGCGGCTGGTGCAGGCCTATGGGCGTCCGGCGCTGGTACTTACCCGAGCGGCCGCCCCCGATATGCTCACTGGTTCCGGCCGCTCGATTGACGGCCTGCACCTGCGCGACGCTTTGCAACGCACCTTTGAACTAGCCCCCGAGGCGCTGCCGCGCTTTGGTGGCCATAGCGGAGCAGCAGGCGTGGGTGTTCCTCGAGGGCAGTTGGAGGCCTTTAAAGCCGCGTTTCTACAGGCGGTGGAAGAGCAGTTGGCAGGCCAGGAACTTTATCCGCGTCTGTGGACCGACGGCGAGCTATCCACGACGCAGCTCTCACTGGCAACGCTTGGCGATATCGAGGCACTGGGCCCCTACGGACGCGAGTTCGACCCGCCACTGTTTGAAGGGCGCTTTATTGTCGAAGCGCTGCGCCCGGTGGGTGCGGAAGGCGCGCACCTGATGATGGAGCTTTCCATGGGCCCCGTGATCTGCAAGGCCATCTGGTTTCGTGCGCTGACCCCCGGGGAGCTGCCCGCATTCAGCGTCGGCGATACGCTCCATTGTGCTTACAAGCTTAACCGTAACCGCTGGCGTGGGCGTGAGACGCTGCAGTTGATGGTCGAGCACGCCAGCCCTGTCTAACCTCATCACTCTATAACCCACGGCCTCAATAAGGACGCTTCCATGCGTGTTGAAGACCTTCCCAAGGACCCGCATCGCCCCTATGAAGATGTCATGGCGATGCTGTTGGGCACCTTCTTTGTGGCGCTTGGGGTGACGTTTTATACCCATGCGGTGTTGTTGACGGGCAGCACTGCTGGGTTGGCGCTGCTGTTAAATTACATCACCGGTTGGGGGTTCGGGGTGTGGTTTTTTGCCATTAACCTGCCGTTCTATTATCTGGCCATCAAACGCATGGGCTGGAGCTTTACACTACGCACCTTCCTGGCTATCGGCCTGGTGTCGCTGTTTTCGGAGCTCACCCAGGGCTGGGTCCAGTTTGCTGCCGTGCCGTCGATTTATGCCGCTCTGATGGGCGGTGCGCTGATGGGCATCGGCATGCTGATGCTGTTTCGCCACCGCACCAGCCTTGGCGGCATCAATATCCTGGCGCTTTACCTCCAGGAGAAACACGGTCTGCGCGCAGGCTACGTGCAACTGGGTATCGACGGGGTGATCCTGCTGGTAGCACTCACCCAACTGCCGCTGGACCGCATGGCCTACTCGGTGCTGGGTGCGCTGACGCTCAACTTGATCATCGCCCTGAACCACAAGCCAGGGCGTTATATTGGGGTGAGCTAGAAACGTCTAGCTGAGCCAGAACCACCAAACAATCAGCGCGATCAGGCCGACCCCGGCAAGGTTGATCAGTAGGCTCATGCAGTGTCTCCTTTGGATTGAGTGGCGCTGGTTTTCCATAGCCGCAGGCGGTTGGCGTTACTGACCACGGTGATGGACGACAGCGACATGGCCGCACCCGCGATCATCGGTGAAAGCAGCGTACCGGTCAGCGGGTAAAGCACCCCGGCAGCAATCGGAATACACAGCACGTTGTAGCCAAAGGCACCGATCAGGTTCTGTTTGATGTTGCGCAGGGTGGCGCGGCTGATTTCGATGGCGTCGGCGACGCCATGCAGCGAGCCTCGCATCAGCGTCATGCCGGCGCTTTCGATGGCGACATCGGTGCCCTGGCCAATCGCGAAGCCGACATGGGCACGCGCAAGCGCCGGAGCGTCGTTAATTCCGTCGCCGACCATGCCGACCACTTCACCTGCCTTTTGGCGCCGCTCGATGTCGGCGTGCTTGTCTTCGGGCAGCAACCCGGCGCGATAATCGTCGATGCCGACCTGGCGGGCAATGGCGGCAGCCGTGTGGGGATTGTCGCCGGTCAGCATGACCACGTTCAAACCGTCATCCTGCAGCCGTTTGACGGCGGCAACGGCATCGTCACGCAGCGGGTCGCTGATGCCGAAGAGCGCCGTCAATTGCCCGTCCAGAGCAAAATACACCAGCGTGCGAGCTTTCTCTTCCAGTTCGCGGGCGTTTTCCTGACGTGCGGAAAGGTCGACCCCGGCATTTTCCATCAGGCGTGCGTTGCCGAGCAGCAGTGACTTCCCGTCGGTGGTTTGCGCTTTGACACCGCCCCCGGTGACGCTGTCGAAGTCCTGAATCCCGGCAGCTTCAGCGTCATGCTCGTCGGCATAGGCCATCAATGCCGCTGCCAGTGGATGCTCGGAGCCGCGTTCCAGAGCAGCGATATAGCCAAGCGTTTTGGCCGTCTCTTCGCCCAGCAATTCCGCCTCTGTGACACGGGGCTTGCCTTCGGTGAGCGTGCCGGTCTTGTCCACGACCAGCGTGGTCAGTTTGCTGGCGGTCTGCAGGGCGTCGCCGTTTCTCACCAGCACGCCGTGTTCAGCAGCCTTGCCCACGCCAATCATGGTAGAAATCGGCGTGGCCAGGCCCAATGCGCAGGGGCAGGCGATAATCAGCACGGTGGTGGCCGTCACCAGCATGTGAATGACCCGCGGCTCGGCGCCGACATTGAACCATATCAGTGCGGTAAGCACGGCGATGATCATCACCGAGGGGACGAAAATACTCGACACTTTATCGGCCAGCTCGCCGATCGGCGGGCGCGAGTTTTGTGCGCTGGCGACCTGTTCGGTGATCTGGCCCAAACGGGTGTCGGCGCCCACTCTTGTGGCGCGGTACACCAAGCCTCCTTTGCCATTCACCGTCCCGGCGCTGACCTCATCTCCCTGGCCCTTTTTCACCGGTTCGGGTTCGCCGGTGAGCATGGATTCGTCGATGTGGCTGGCGCCTTCCACGACGTCGCCATCCACCGGCAGCCGCTCGCCGGGGCGAACGCGGATCTGATCGCCTTCGCGTACCGCATCGATGTCCACCTCACGTTCTTCGCCGTCCCGGATCACCCTTGCGGTGCGGCTTTGCAGGTCGAGCAGCCGTTTTAGCGCATCGCTGGTTCGCCCGCGTGCTTTAAGCTCCATGGCGTTGCCCAGCAGAATCAGGCCGATCACCATGGCAGAGGCTTCAAAATAGATGCCGCGGGCGACCTCGGGTAGCCACGGGGCAAACAGCACGACCACCATCGAGTAGAGCCAGGCGGTACCGGTGCCCATGGCCACCAGCGTGTCCATGTTGGCTTGATGGTGCTTGAGGTTTTTCCAGGCGTTGACAAAAAAGTGACGCCCGGGAAACGCGAGTATAGCCAGTGTCAGCAGCCCGACCACCAGCCAGAACAGCCGCCCGGTGCCCATTGGATGTGGGTGATAGACGAACATGCTGAGCATCAGCGGAACGGCAAGCGCCAGCGACCAGGCGCTGCCTTTCAAGCGGCGCTTGTAGTCATGGGCTTCCTGTTCTGAGCGTGTTCTTTCCGCTTCACGCATATCGACAATGGGCTCAGCGCCGTAACCCACCGATTCCACGGCCGCTATCAGGGACTGCTGATCGGCAGCGCCAAAAATCTGCGCGGTATGCGTGCCAAAGTTCACGCTTGCGTTGTCGACACCCTCGGTACGCTCCAGCGCTTTCTGAACGCTTTTCACGCAGCTGGCACAGGTCATGCCGCTGATCGACAGGCGGGTTTGATGCTGGCTGCCCTGAGGCGCACTTTTGGCGGGCATGGCGTCAGTCGTCTGGTCTCGTTGCTCGTCCGGCGTCTCGGCCGTACCGGGCGGGTAGCCTGCTTGGCGCAGCGTCTGGTCGAGGCGGGTGTCGTCCAGCGTGGTGGTGACCTCAAGGCGTTTTTCACCTGGTGCGCCTACCACGTCAGCATCGCTGTCCTGTTGCTGAATCGCCTCACGCATGCGCGACACGCATCCCTGGCAGTTCATGCCGGGCACTGTGCGTATCAGAATGTGCTGGCTCATTTTACCTCCTGCTTCTCAGGGAAGCTTTCGATCAAGCGGCAAAGGCTGTGGCCGTCCGGCGTACCGTCGGGCATATGCTGCCAGCTTTCCAGAGCTTGCTCCATGCGCTGGGCAAGCGCTTCAAGCTCCTGGATCTGCGCACGAATTTGCGGCAGCCGGTTGGCCAGCAGGTCGCGCACCAATGGGCAGGGAGAGTCACCCTGGTCGGCGTGAGCGAGGATGTCGCGAATTTCAGCCACGCTGAACCCGAGCTTGCGCGCCCGCTGAATAAACAGCAGCCGTTCGAGGTCCGTCGCGGAGTAAAGCTGATAGCCGTTATCGGGATGTCGCTTGGGTGCAAGCAATTGCTCCCGTGTGTAATGACGCACCGTTTCGGCGGTGACGCCACCGCGTTTTGCCAGCTCGCTGACCTTCATTGTGCGCTCCCGTGGAAAGTGTTGATGACTAGTGATAAGTCTAAAACCTGTGGGTAACACAAAGGTCAAGGCCAGGCGAGAAAATAGCCTGAAACGGTTAAAACAATGATTTAAAACGTACGTGCGACTAATGTATAAGGCAAAAATAAAATAAAACGCTCGTTTGCCCTTGAACCAACCGGGCTTTTGGGCCAAAACTGACGTGTACAAAAAAAGTATGACGGATGAGCAACATCGCGTCGGATCATTGGGAAAAGAGGCCCTCTATGCACAATAAATTTAACAAGCTCACCCTGGCAGTCGCCGTTGCCACTGCCGCCTTTGCCAGCCAAGCCCAGGCGGGTGGCTATCAAATCAACGAGCAGAGTGTCAGCGGCCAGGGCTACGGCCACGCGGGACGCAGCTCCAATGTCGAAGATGCGACCATCGTGTTCGGCAACCCTGCCGGTATGTCGTTTCTGGATCGCGCGCAAATTTCAGTGGGGGGGACATATCTGAACGTCAATAGTGACATTAGTAATGAAACGTCTCAGCAGTATGCGATTGTTACTCAAGGTGGCACTCCCGTGGGGGGGGCATCGAGTTCAGTTTCAGGTACCAACGACGGGGATATGGTTCCAGGGACATTAATCCCTTATGCATTCTATGTTCATCCGGTTAACGAGAAGCTCGCGTTTGGCTTTGGCGTTTATGCGCCTTTTGGTTCTAAAACTGATTATGAGAGTACCTTTGAGGGTCGCAACCAAGGTAACTACACCGAAGTAACGGTGAAGAGTGCCCAGCCGACGGTGTCGTATCGTTTTAATGATCAGTGGTCAGTGGGTGCAGGTATTACTTACAACCAAGTTGAGGGTGAGCTACATAGGCAGGTGCCCGTTGCGATCCCAGATGGGGTAGGTGGTGCTGATATATCTGAAATTGACTCTCGCGTTGATGGAGACGATGAGGCCTGGGGCTATAACCTCGGGGTGATTTATCAGCCTGTGCCAGAAACTAAACTCGGGTTAACATATCGCTCAGCTGTTGATTATAATCTCACTGGGGATTTTCGCGCTGTTGCACAAGATATCGGGGTAGATGTCACCGACGATGCTTCACTTGATTTAACCACTCCAGAAACAGTAAATTTCTCGCTCACCCAACAAATGAGCGATCGCTTGAAGCTGATGTTTGGGGCGTCTTGGGTGCGCTGGAGCCAGTTTGAAGAAATCCTTGTTACTGGTAATGATATACCCGAAATAACCGATGAGCAGCAAAACTATGAAAATGCATGGGCCTTTGCCACAGGTGGCGAATACCAACTGACGCCGACGCTTGCATTGCGTGCAGGTGTGACGCTCGATTTCACACCAACTCAAGATGAAACGCGTAGTGTGCGCATTCCCTCCGATGATCGGCGCATTTTCTCACTAGGAGCGGGTTGGAGCCCAACTGATAATTTGACTGTCGATGTGGCATACTCATACTTGACCGAGCGAGGAACTCAGGTAGACCAAATGAAAACCGATACTCGAAATCTCGGAACGGCAACTTCTCAAGTGACGTCTTCTTACTCCGCTGACTACAAAAACGAAGCCCACGGCTTCGGTGCTCAGCTGACCTACCGCTTCTAATGCGTTAGTCAATAGCAGCGACCCCAACCCGGCCTCGGCCGGGTTTTTTGCGTAGGGTCGATGTTGAGGATGGATGCGGTAAGCGCTGGGTTTCGTTACAATGCGCTTCTTTCTTGTGAACCTTTTCACTGACTTGATCTTTTACTGACCAATACCAAGGTATTCCATGTTGGAAACTAACCCGATTCACCTCCAGATCAAGGACCTGTCTGAACGGACAGAGGTTCTTAGGGGGTATCTTTGACTACGCCGAGAAGCAGGATCGGCTAGAAGAGGTCACCCGCGAGCTGGAGGACCCCAATGTCTGGAGCGACCCGGACTACGCGCAGAAGCTCGGTAAAGAGCGAGCGTCCCTCGAGGCGATCGTGGCCACCATTGACGACCTTGAGCAGGGGCTGGGCGATAGCCGGGACCTGCTCGAGCTTGCCGAAATGGAAGATGACGAAGGCACCGTCGACGAGGTGCGCAAAGAGCTGGATAACCTGCAGGCCAGCCTTGAAAAGCTCGAGTTTCGCCGTATGTTTTCCGGCGAAATGGACGAGAACAACGCCTACCTGGATATTCAGTCGGGGTCGGGTGGTACGGAAGCCCAGGATTGGGCGAATATCCTGCTCCGCATGTACCTGCGTTGGGCAGAAAGCCACGGTTTCAAGACGGATATCATCGAGATTTCAGCCGGCGATGTGGCCGGCATAAAATCGGCGTCGCTGCATATCCAGGGGGAGTACGCCTTCGGCTGGCTGCGTACCGAAACCGGCGTTCATCGCCTGGTGCGCAAAAGCCCGTTTGACTCTGGCGGTCGCCGCCATACCTCCTTTGCGTCAGTGTTTCTGTCCCCGGAAATTGATGACAGCTTCGAAGTGGATATCAACCCGTCGGATATTCGCGTGGATACCTACCGTTCAAGCGGTGCGGGCGGTCAGCACGTTAACACCACCGACTCAGCGGTGCGCATCACCCACGAGCCCAGCGGCATTGTGGTGGCATGCCAGAGCCAGCGTAGCCAGCACGCCAACCGCGACTTCGCCATGAAACAGTTGAAGGCGAAGCTGTGGGAACACGAGATGCAGCGGCGTAATGAGGCCAAGCAGCAGGCGGAAGACGCCAAATCCGACATTGGCTGGGGCAGTCAGATTCGCTCCTATGTGCTTGACGACCAGCGCATCAAGGATTTGCGTACCAACGTCCAGTCCAGCAACTGTGAAAAAGTGCTCGATGGCGATTTGGACCAGTTTATCGTCGCCAGTCTCAAGCAGGGTTTGTAATTTTCAGGGTTTGATCATTAATAGGGTGCCCGATGGCTAATCAAGACGCGTCTTCTCTCGATAACGAAAACCACCTGATTGCGGAGCGCCGGGCCAAGCTCGCGGCCCGCCGTGAGCAGGCGGCTGAGCAGGGCAAGAGCGCTTTCCCGAACGATTTCCGCCGCGATAGCTTAACCGTTGAGCTGCAAAACGCCTTTGGCGATAAAGACAAGGCCGAGCTTGAACAGCTGGATCACCATGCGTCAGTAGCGGGTCGCGTAATGCGCCAACGAGGCCCCTTCATTGTTATTCAGGACGTGGCCGGGCAGATCCAGCTCTACGTTGATAAAAAAGGCCTGCCTGCCGAGGTGCTGGAAGACGTTAAAAGCTGGGACATCGGTGACATCGTCGCTGGCCACGGCCCCGTGCACAAGTCCGGCAAGGGCGATCTGTACGTGATGATGAAAGAAGCGCAGCTGCTCACCAAAAGCCTGCGTCCGTTGCCGGATAAATTCCACGGCCTGACCGACCAGGAAGCCCGCTACCGCCAGCGCTATGTCGATCTGATCATGAACCCGCAATCGCGCAAGGTATTCGAGACTCGCGCGGCGGTCATCAGTTCCATGCGTCGTTTCTTTGAAGCCCGCGGCTTTATGGAAGTCGAAACGCCGATGCTACAGCCGATTCCTGGCGGTGCGGCGGCGCGTCCGTTTATTACCCACCATAATGCGTTGGATATCGACATGTATCTGCGTATTGCCCCGGAGCTTTATCTCAAGCGCCTGGTGGTGGGCGGCTTTGAGAAAGTCTTCGAAATCAACCGTAATTTCCGCAACGAAGGGCTTTCGACACGGCATAATCCAGAGTTCACCATGGTCGAGTTCTACTGGGCCTATGCGGATTACCACGACCTGCTGGATATGACCGAAGCCATGCTGCGCACGGCGGCTCAGGAAGTGCTGGGTACCACCACCATTGACTACCAGGGTGCCCGTTACGACTTCGGCAAGCCCTTTGCCCGCTTGACGCTGCGCCAGGCAATTCTTGACCACGGTGATGGCATCAGCGATGCGGACCTGGATACACTGGACGCTGCCCGTGCCTTAGCCGAAAAACTGGGCATCAAGGTCAAGGAGAGCTGGGGGCTGGGTAAGGTCCAGACGGAAATCTTTGAAGAAGTGGCCGAACACAAGCTCGACCAGCCGACCTTTATCACCGAATATCCGGCCGAGGTCAGCCCCTTGGCGCGGCGTAACGATGCCAACCCGTTTGTGACGGATCGCTTTGAGTTCTTTGTGGGGGGGCGCGAGATCGCCAACGGTTTCTCGGAGCTTAATGACGCCGAAGACCAGGCTGAGCGCTTCCGCGAGCAGTCAGCGGAAAAAGACGCCGGCGACCTTGAGGCCATGTACTACGACGCGGATTACGTGCGTGCGCTGGAGTATGGCCTGCCGCCAACGGCTGGCGAAGGCATCGGCATCGACCGTCTGGTGATGCTGTTTACTGACAGTCCTTCGATTCGCGACGTTCTGCTATTCCCGGCGATGCGCCCAGAGGCGGATTAACGCCAGCTAACTGTGCGATTGTGGACGAAAAGTTGGTAAGGGCGCGATTAAGCGCCCATAATGACCACGTTTCGACGGCGAGGAGAATCCCATGAAACTGCTAAATCGCTCCGCTCTGAGCGTCAGGCCGACCCAGCCCTTTGTGGACTGGATCAATGCGCTCGAACCCACCATGGGAGACGACGACCTGACCCTGGACGACGTCGAACGTGAAAGCACGGTGTATCTGATCCCCGAGATGGATACGCCCGAGGCGCTCGAAGCCTTTGTTCGTGAACGCTACTCGGAAATTCTGGAAACCGAACTGCGTGCCTGGGAAGAGGACGAACGCCAGTGGCCCGAGACGCTTGACTGGTCGCTGTTTCAAACCTTCCTGCGCATCGAGCATAGCTACCTCGCCATCGATCTTGACGACGACACGGCCCTGGAAATATCCGATGTTGATGACGCCTTGCTGCTTGATAACGAACTTGATTAGTGCGCTGTGATTGTTATTCAAGTTTCTTGTAAAACCGGCTTTTGGCCGGTTTTGTTGTTTCCAAAGGGCTGTTCAGGAACGGAACACCATGCGACTGTTTGAAACCCGACCCGGTGACGATGGCCTGCCAGGGGGCGAGCGCGCCTTGGCTGTCCTGGCATTGGTGACCGGTACCTTGATGGCGGTTGTCGATACCACCATGATCAACCTGGCCCTGCCGACCATTGCGGCAGACCTTGATGTGTCAGCCTCCCGATCGGTGTGGATCACCAATGTGTTCCAGGTGGTCTGTGCGGCTTTTCTGCTGGTGTTTGCCGGTATCAGCGAACTGGTGACGCGTCGGCGGCTGTACCTGTTTGGCTTGACAACCTTTGTCATCGCCGCGCTGGGGGCCGCCCTGTCGCGGAGCCTGGAAACGCTGCTGGTGTTTCGTGCGCTGCAGGGCCTGGGAGCGGCGGCGACGCTGTCCATTGGCCCATCGCTTTATCGGGCGATTTTTCCGTCGCGGTTGCTGGGAAGTGCGCTTGGGTTGAGCGCCCTGGTGGTGGCCGGTGGCTATGCCGCGGGCCCCACCCTAAGCGGTGTGATCTTGTCGTTTGCCGACTGGCCCTGGCTGTTCGCGCTGAATGTGCCACTGGGGGTGTGTTCATTGTGGCTGGCAAGCCGAGCGCTGCCCAGGGAAACACCGCGCCAGGGGAGTTTCGATATCCTGGGCGCGCTGCTCTCGATGTTGATGCTGGCGAGCTTTTTCCTGGCCATGGATGCCGTGGGTCACGCGGCTCCTTTGTGGCAGAGTGCGGGTTGGGGCCTGCTAGCGGTGATCGCCGGTGGCTTGTTTATTGCCCGCCAGCGGCGCGCTCCCTATCCGTTATTACCGCTAAGCGTGTTTGCAGAAAAGCGCTTCACGCTGGCCGTGTCGGCCTCGGGGCTGGCATTTATCGGTCAGGGGCTGACATTCGTCGCGCTTTCGTTTTTCTACCAGGAGCAGATGGGCTTTACACCGCTGGAAACGGCCTGGCTATTCACCCCCTGGCCGCTGGCCATCATGGTCGTCGGGCCACTAGCCGGGCGGCTGGCCGACCGAATTAACCCCAGCGTGCTTTCCAGCACGGGGCTGGTGCTGTTGATTGTCGGCCTGATTGCCCTGGCATTCGTCGATGAATCGACCGGTGTGACGGGCAGTTTATGGCGTACGGCGCTGTGCGGCATCGGATTTGGCCTCTTCCAGCCGCCCAATAACCGCGAAATGATGAGTAGCCTGCCGCCCGAACGCAGCGCCAATGTATCGGGTGTGATGAGTACCACGCGAACGGTGGGGCAGTCGGTGGGGGTTGCGCTGGTGGGCGCTGCGCTGGCACTGGGTGCTCCCGTGCAGGTCACGTTATGGCTGGGGGCTGCCACCACATTGTTGGCGCTGCTGGCGAGCCTTTCGCGGGTGTCGCTGGCGCGGCGAGCGCTGGTTGCGCGTCGGGCATCGTCTGGCGGCCAGTAAGCGCGTACAATGGAAGGGTTTCCGACCTAAGGAGAGCCTCCATGACGCTGCAGGCACAGATAGAGCAGAAGTTAGCGGCGCTAGCGCCCGACGTGCTGCAGGTAGAAAATGAAAGCCATATGCACAACGTCCCCGCGAATTCTGAAACGCATTTCAAGGTGACGTTGGTGAGCGACACCTTCGACGGCCTGATGCCCGTCAAGCGCCACCAGAAAATCTATGCGCTGCTGGCCGACGAGCTATCCGGCCCGGTGCACGCGCTAGCCCTTCACCTGTATACCCCTCATGAATGGGAAGTGCGCGGCGGTCAGCGCCCTGACTCGCCCAACTGCCGAGGGGGCGGGCAGTGACCCCAGAGGTTGTCCGCCGACATTACCTCGAGGCGATGGGGATTACCGCTTGGGCATCGCGCTATCAGTTGCCTAACGCGCGGCCCACGGAAACCTGTGAGTGGGATGACACCCCTGCAACGCCCACGCCGCCGCGCGAGCGTCTTCAGGCCCTTTTGGATGATGTGCCCGCGCCTCGCTCGGCGCCTGCGGAAGCGCAGACCGCCTCAGACGAAGTGACGGCATCGCCGGCGGCCGTGCGTGCCCTGTTGGAAGAGCACCAGGCCCCTCTCAGTAAGCCAGAAGCAGCAGCCCCCGCCGCCGTACCCACGCCCAGCGAAGCGCCGGTGGCCAAGGAACCGCTGCAGTTTGGCGTGTCGTGTGTGTGTATCGGCAGGCGCTGGCTAAGCATCCATGCGGGTGAGATCGATGCTTCTGAGCAGCGCCTGCTCGCCAATATATGCCAGGCGGTGGGGCTTGCCGGTGGGTCGCTGCCGGAGGTGATGTTCTTCAAGTGGCCGCCCATGGCCAACGCCTTTGAACCAGAAGACCCCCTCGAAGAAGCGCGCGAGGGGGTGAATGCGTTTATCAGCGGGGCGGCCATCCGCCAACAATGGCAACTGGAAAAAATTCTTTTGTGGGGGGCTGACGCCACCGACCCGGATAGCGCCTCGCTTGCCAAGGTGCTCGACGTTGATAACCAGCAAAGCCGCACGCTGGAGCTGCCGGTATGGCAGGCACCGTCGTTGGCCACGCTGCTGCACAGTGCCGATGCCAAGCGCAACTTATGGCCTGCGTTGCATGCTCTGGCGCAAGATTGGCCGGTACCGGATCGAGATGATCACTGAGCTGAGTCAACGTGACTTCCAGTTACTGGCAGCGCTTGAAACGCGCGCCCTGAGTGGCGTCAGTATCGCGTTGCTTAGGGAGGCCTTGGTGGCGGATACGGCCTGCGTGCTGGGCGACTGGCAGGAAAGCCAGTTGACAGGCTACGCGCTGCTGGCCCGATTACCCTTCGACGCCGAACTGCAAGCCATTGGTGTGCTGCCGGAGCAGCGTGGGCACGGCATCGGCGGTCAGTTGCTCAAGGCCGTATTCGCCGTCGCCGCTCGCTGGCAAAGTGAGCGGGTGCTGCTGGAAGTGCGTGAAAGCAACGCAGCGGCGATTCGGCTGTATCAAGGCGCTGGCTTTCAGCAGGACGGCTATCGGCGAGACTACTACCCGGCAGCCGAAGGGGCTGCCGGGCGTGAGAGTGCGCTGTTGATGTCACGCTCTGCTCAGGGCTGATATTGCCTCAGGATGGGTCGTCATCAAATTTAGTCAGCAGGGCGCTCAGGCGACGCTCCCATTCTTCGTGTTCCTGCTTGAGCTGGGTGTTTTCATTACGTAGTGTCTCGTTTTCCAGCTTCATCATTTCCAGCGCCTCGACGGTATCGGTAACGCGCTGCTCAAGCTGATTGAATAACTCTAGGCTCATGCCCACCTCCAGATCAAAACAAGCGACATGCTTGCCTGTAAAACAAACGGTTAAAAATAATGGGGCGAGCGTAACGCCCGAACTGCAAAGCCGCAAGCGCTGATTATGGGGCGCGGCGTTGATATAGCCTGGCGGTGCTTTCCCCCGCCTGGGTCTCGCGGTGCAGCACCCAGTGCGTGGGTACGTCCGGTATCAGGTCGCGCTCGGTCTCCAGGTAAACCATGGCCTCCGGTGCGAGCCAATGGCCAGCTTCAAGGGTAGCGCAGCACTCGGCTACCCAGCCCTGATAAAACGGTGGATCCAGAAAGACGATATCGAAATACTGGGCCGGTTGCATGAGAAAGGCCTGGGCATCCCTAACAACGACATCACCTTGGTGGGTTTTGAGTGTTTCAAGGTTGCGGGTAATGTGGGCGGCCACCTGGCGGTCACTTTCGACGAAGGTGACCCGTGCCGCCCCGCGTGAGATGGCTTCAATCCCAAGCGCGCCGGTGCCGGCGAAAAGGTCGAGTACCTTTTTTCCGTAAAGCGCCTGGCCAAGCCAGTTGAACAGCGTTTCACGCACGCGGTCCGGGGTGGGCCGCAGGCCTGGCTTGTCGAGGACCGGCAGTTGGCGGCGGCGGAAATCACCGCCGATAATGCGTAGCTTACCCAGCGGCTTGGCAGCCGAACGGCGCGACGAGGGTGGGCGAGTGGAGCGGTTTCGAGTCATAACGCGGATTGTAGCGGGCTAGTTATCCAAAGTCTTGGTTGGCGGTGGTAGGATAATCCCATTCTTTACCTTTTTCAGTCGGATGACATCCATGTTTGGTTTTTTTAAGCGTAAACAAAAGCAGGATTCCCAGCAGGAAGCGCAGGACGAGTCTCAGGTCGACCCCTCCCAGGAGCAGGCGACTGATGAGCCGAAAGACGATGATCAGGCACCCGAACATGCCCGCCGCGAGGAAGTCGACGTTGACGAGCGTCCGTCTGCGCCTGACGCTGTGCCAGAGCCAGAGCCAGAGCCAGAGCCAGAGCCAGAGCCAGAGCCAGAGCCAGAGCCAGAGCCAGAGCCAGAGCCAGAGCCAGAGCCAGAGCCAGAGCCAGAGCCAGAGCCAGAGCCAGAGCCAGAGCCAGAGCCTGCGTCAGTTGAAAAACCGGCGCTGCAGGAGAAACCGTCTGCTGACAAAGGCGGGAAAAAAGGCTGGCTGTCGCGTATCAAGTCAGGCCTCGGCAAAACCCGCGCGAACCTGACCGACGGCATTGCCGATCTGTTCCTGGGCAAAAAGCAGATCGACGACGAGCTGCTAGAAGATCTTGAAACCCAGTTGCTGATGGCCGACGTGGGTATTGAAGCGACCAGCGAGATTATCGAGCGGCTTGAAGCCCGGGTCTCGCGCAAAGAGCTGAAGGATCCCGAGGCCCTTTACCGTGGTCTGCAGGAAGAGCTGGCGGCCATGCTTGAGCCGGTCACCATACCGCTGAGCTTTGACAAAGCCAGCGACGGTCCCTTCGTGATATTGGTCGTTGGCGTCAACGGTGTGGGCAAGACCACAACGATCGGTAAACTTACCCAGCGTTTTCAGCGTGAAGGCAAAAGTGTCATGCTGGCGGCCGGGGACACCTTCCGTGCCGCCGCCGTGGAGCAGCTCAAGGTATGGGGGGAGCGCAATAGCGTACCGGTCATTGCCCAGCACACAGGGGCCGACAGTGCCTCGGTGATTTATGACGCGGTGGCAGCGGCCAAGTCGCGCGGTGTTGATGTGTTGATCGCGGATACGGCAGGTCGTCTGCACAACAAGGGCCACCTGATGGAAGAGCTGAAAAAAGTCCACCGGGTGATGAAAAAGATCGATGAGTCTGCGCCTCACGAAGTGATGCTGGTGCTGGATGCGGGCACCGGGCAAAACGCCATTTCCCAGGCCAGTACCTTCAACGAGGCCGTGCCGGTCAGCGGTATTACGCTGACCAAGCTGGACGGCACTGCCAAGGGCGGGATTATTTTCGCCCTGGCGAAGCAGCTCAATACGCCGATCCGCTTTATCGGTGTCGGCGAAGGGCTGGATGATCTGCGGCCCTTCGAATCGAAAGACTTTGTCAACGCGCTGTTTGACCGCCAGGGAGACGATGCCAACCCATGATCGCCTTTGAGCATGTGGGTAAACGCTACGGAGGGCGCTTCGAGGCGCTATCGCACCTTAACTTTCGCGTAGCGCGGGGCGAGATGGTGTTTCTTACCGGCCACTCCGGCGCGGGCAAGAGTTCGCTGTTGCGCTTGGTCATGCGCCTAGAGAAGCCGAGTCGGGGGCGCGTGGTGGTGGCAGGGCACGATATTGCCCAGTTGCATGCCAGCCAGGTGCCGTTTTACCGGCGCCAGATTGGTGTGGTCTTCCAAGATCACCAGTTACTGTTTGACCGCAGCGTGTTTCACAACGTCTCGCTACCCCTGGATATCCAGGGCATCGAACCCCGCGAGTCGGCCCGTCGCGTGCGTGCAGCCCTGGATAAAGTCGGGCTGTTGCACCGTGAGAAAGCGTTACCCATTGAGCTTTCCGGCGGTGAGCAGCAGCGCGTGGGTATTGCCCGCGCCGTCGTCAACAAGCCGGCCCTGCTGCTCGCCGATGAGCCGACGGGCAACCTGGACCCCCAACTGTCCGCTGACATCATGGGATTGTTTGAAGACTTTAACCGGATTGGTACGACCGTCATGATTGCCAGTCACGATCTGGCGTTGATCGCGGGATTGCAGCATCGGATCATACGCCTGCGCGACGGCCGTCTGGTAGCGGACGAGGGGGCCGCATGAAACGACCCACCGGTATCAAACCCAAAGGCGCCGCGCCTCGCTCGGGGCGTCCCCGCGCGGCGACCAAGGAAGCCCAGCGCCCTCAAAAACAGGGCGCGCGATCTCAGCAGCCGCGCCGTTCTAGCCGCCTGCGCGCCTGGGGTAGGCACCACCGGGCAATGGCGCTCGACAGCCTCCAGCGACTGATTCGCTACCCGCTGGGCAATTTACTGACCATGCTGGCAATCGCCATCGCGCTGGTGCTCCCCGCCGCGCTGTGGTTAACCCTGGACAGTGCCCGGCTGCTGGATGCTGAGCTGGACGAAAGCGCCACCCTCACCGTTTACCTTGAAACCGGCGTTGAGACGCCAGAGGCCGAACGCATCGAGCAGGCGGTCAGCGCTGATGACGATGTGCACAGCACTCGGTATGTCAGTGCTGAGCAGGGCATGGCTGATTTTCAGCAGTCGCTGGGCGTTGAGGATGCGCTCTCGGGGCTTGATGATAACCCTCTGCCGCACAGTATCGTGGTGCGCCCGGGTAGCGTTGATCCTGAACTTATGCAGACACTGGCTGAGCGGTTAGGCGACATGACGGGTGTCGACGAAGTGCGCCTCGATCTGGCCTGGGTAGAGCGCCTGCGCCACTTGGCGGCGTTGGGAACGCGCGTTGCGCTCGCGCTGGGGGTCCTGTTTGGCCTCGGGGTGTTGTTGGTAGTGGGCAATACCATCCGGCTATCGGTGGAGAGCCGGCGCCGTGAAATTGAAGTGGTGATGCTGATAGGCGCAACCCATGCGTTTGTCAGGCGTCCCTTCCTGTACAGCGGCGCCTGGTACGGCGTTGGCGGCGGCGTACTGGCACTGGGACTTCTGTCGTTGGGTAACCACTGGTTATCAATGCCGGTGGCCGCCTTGGCGGAAAGTTACGGCGCCAGCTTTTCGTTGCCCCGATTGGACTTCACAGGCTCCACAATTTTGCTATCTTGCAGTACACTACTTGGCTGGCTGGGCGCATGGCTTGCCGTGTCCCGGCATCTTGCCAGTATCCGTCCGCGCTGAACGGCCCGCGTTGCTCATCAGGCGACGGCGAGGGAACCTTGTCTACACGGCAAGGTCATAGAGACACACTAACCACGTAAGGGTTACAAGGGAGACCACCTGCACATGAGCACTAGTCTTCTACCGGTGGGACAGCTATCACCAGGCAATGACCTAGGCGGCTATATCAAAGCGGTCAACGGCATTGCGGTTCTGAGTGCCGAAGAAGAGCGTGAGCTTGCGTTCCGCCTGCACGATGAAGGCGACCTGGAGGCAGCGCGACGCTTGGTACTATCGCATTTGCGCTTTGTTGTGCACATCGCCCGTAGTTATTCGGGGTATGGCCTGGCGCAAGCCGACTTGATTCAGGAAGGCAACGTGGGTCTGATGAAAGCCGTCAAGCGCTTTGACCCCAATCAGGGCGTTCGCCTGGTTTCATTTGCGGTGCACTGGATCAAGGCCGAGATCCACGAGTTTGTGCTGCGTAACTGGCGTATTGTCAAAATTGCGACCACCAAGGCGCAACGCAAGCTGTTTTTCAACCTGCGCAGCGCGAAGAAACGCCTGGCCTGGCTCAATAATGATGAAGTCGATGCCATCGCCAAAGACCTTAACGTCAAACCTGGCGTTGTGCGTGATATGGAAGGACGGCTGTCGTCCTACGATGCCGGTTTCGATGCCTCGCCAAGCGACGATGAAGACAGCGCCTACCAGGCGCCGGTCAACTTCCTGGATGACATGGCGGCTGATCCGGCAACGCAGCTTGAAGACAGCGATTTCGAGGAAGACTCGACGCGCCGTCTACAGCTGGCGCTTGAAGAGCTGGATGAGCGCTCTCGGGATATTCTCCAGCGTCGCTGGCTGGCCGAGGACAAGGCGACATTACACGACCTGGCCGACGTGTACGGCGTTAGCGCCGAACGTATTCGCCAGCTCGAAAAAAATGCCATGAAGAAGTTGCGCCAGAAAATGGGCGATGCCATCGCGGCTTAAGTAAGCGAGCAGGTTAGACCTAATAAAAACGGCACCCCAAGGGGTGCCGTTTTTTTATGGAGGATTGAACTGTAGCCTGACCGATTTGCCGCTAAGCGGGCTGCACCGCTTCGCGCAGCAGCTGGCCCGACAGCAGGATCCACTGATCATCCCAGTAGTCCGTGGGCAGACGTTTGAAATCGCTGCGCACATACTGGGAGATACGCCCCTCGGCGTGGGCGATCAGCAGGTTCGCCGCCGCCGAGGCGGGGATGCTCGGGCGACGCCCTTCACGCAATTCGGCTTCGCGAAGGATTTGCTTGAACTGGGCTTCCAGCCGTTCGAACAGCTGGTGGATCCGATGCCGTAGGCGCGCGGTTTCGCCGGTCAATACGTCGCCACCCATGACGCGTGCAAGGCCCGGGTTCTTCTCGGCAAAACCGAGTACCAGTGACAAGATAGTGCCACAGCGGTTAGTGGCGTCGGGGACCTCGTCCATGATCCGGGTAATGCGGGCAAAGATGCTTTCTTCGATAAAATCGATCAGCCCTTCGAACATGCGCGCCTTGCTCGGGAAGTGGCGATACAGAGCGGCTTCCGAGACGCCTACCTGGCGGGCTAGTGCCGCAGTGGTGATCCGCTTGCCACTGTCTTCTTCAAGCATCAGGGCAAGGGCCTGAAGGATCTGCTCGCGGCGGCGAGGCTTGCGTTCATCGCTCATGATGTTGCTCTCCGTCGCGGTTAGTGAGTGTCGGTGATCAGCGTGCCGACCCCGGCGTTGGTGAAGATCTCCAACAGCACGGCATGCGGTACGCGGCCATCGATGATGTGAGCACTGTTGACGCCGCCTTTCACTGCATCCAATGCGCACTGAATTTTAGGCAGCATGCCACCATGAATAGTCCCATCGGCAATCAGGGCGTCAACTTGAGCCGTGGTCAAGCCGGTGAGTACCTCGCTCTTGGCATTCATCAGGCCTGCCACGTTGGTCAGCAGCATGAGCTTTTCGGCGTTGAGAGCCTCGGCAATCTTGCCGGCCACCAGATCCGCGTTGATGTTGTAGCTGTGACCTTCGCCGTCCACGCCAATCGGCGCTATCACAGGGATGAAGTCGCGCTTTGCGAGCATTTCAATCAAGTCGGTGGAGATCGACTCGACTTCGCCCACATGACCAATATCGATGATTTCCGGGGCGGTCATTTCAGGACTTTGATGCTCGACCTTCAACTGGCGGGCACGAATCTGCGCGCCGTCCTTGCCGGTCAGGCCAATCGCCTTGCCACCACTCTGGTTGATGAGGTTGACGATGCTCTTGTTGACGAGCCCGCCGAGCACCATTTCCACCACGTCCATGGTCTGCGAGTCGGTGACGCGCATGCCGTTGACGAAGCGCGATTCGATATTGAGTTTGGCCAGCAAGTCGCCAATCTGGGGGCCGCCGCCATGAACGACCACCGGATTGATGCCCACTTCCTTCATTAACACGATGTTGCGGGCAAAGGAGTCGATCAGGGTGGTTTCCGTCATTGCGTTGCCGCCATATTTGACGACCACCGTTTTGCCGGAAAACTGCTGAATATAGGGGAGGGCTTCGGAAAGCACCTCCACAACGACCTGGGGGTCGCGACTGGCTGAACTCATGACGTTGTCCCTTGAAAATGATGTGGCTAACTTATGGGTATTCAGCGCACTGTGACGCTCATGTCGGGCCGTGCCTTCTATTGGGCTCGGTCCCGCAGCATGATGGCGTTCCAGGTCAAACCTGGGGTAGCGTCAAGGCGGGGTCGACGCCTTTCAGTGCGTTGGCAAACTGCGCTTTAATACGCGTCAAGGCTGCCTCGTTTTTTCCTTCAAAACGTAGTACTAACACGGGCGTGGTGTTTGAGGCACGGCAAAGACCCCAGCCGTCCGGGTAGTCGACCCGAATGCCATCCAGCGTGGTCTTAATACCATCGCCGAAGTCGCCCTCCCGAGCAAGTTTATCCACCAGGGTGAATTTGTTGCTGTCGGTGACGGCAATGTTGATTTCTGGTGTGCCAATGTCCTGGGGGAAGCTATCAAAATAGGCATCGGCATCGCCTGGGTAGTTGGCCAGAATCTCGACAAGTCGTGCGGCGGCATAAATACCGTCGTCAAAGCCGTACCAACGCTCCTTGAAGAAAATATGACCG
The DNA here is from genome assembly GCF_002119345.1 of Halomonas sp. CSM-2. Classification (NCBI taxonomy): domain Bacteria; kingdom Pseudomonadati; phylum Pseudomonadota; class Gammaproteobacteria; order Oceanospirillales; family Halomonadaceae; genus Halomonas; species Halomonas sp. CSM-2. Next base: position 44,661 of record NZ_NBYR01000007.1, read on the forward strand.
CTCATTTCACCGGCCAGCTGGGCGCCGGTTTCTTTCATGCGTGCCTTGATCAGCGAGTGGCCTGTACGCCACATTTCCGGTTCGCCGCCTGCGTCACTGATCACCTGGGTCAGGTTGCCGGTGCATTTGACGTCAAAAATCACCTTGGCACCAGGGTTGCGGCTTAGCATGTCAGTGGCGAACGCCATTAGCAGATGGTCCGGGTAGATCAACCGGCCGCTTGGGGTAATCACGCCAAGCCGGTCGCCATCGCCGTCGAAGGCCAGACCGATATCGGCGTTCGTTTCCTGGACCGTGCGAATCAGGTCCTTGAGGTTTTCGGGCTTGCCGGGGTCAGGGTGGTGGTTCGGGAAGGTGCCATCTATCTCGTCAAACAGTGGTATCGTTTCAACGCCCAGGCGCTCGATCAATTGCGGGCCAAGCTCGCCCGCCACGCCGTTGCCGCAGTCGACCACTGCCTTGAGGGGGCGGCTGACGCTAACATCATCGAGGATGCGCTGCATATAAATGTCGCGCACGTCCTCTTGGCGGATGCTGCCGCTCCCACTTTCCAGTGCGCCCGACTCGAGACGCTCATAAAGCGCGGTGATGGCGTCGCCGGAGAGCGTCTCGCCGTCGAGCACGATTTTAAAGCCATTGTAATCGGGTGGGTTATGGCTGCCGGTGACCATGACGCCCGAGCGGGTGCCGTCGAGAATATGGGTGGCGAAATACAGGACCGGGGTGGGCACCATGCCGATATCAATCACGTCACGCCCGGCCGCGTTCAGGCCGCGCATTAACGCGGTCTGTAGACGAGGGCCCGAGAGCCTGCCATCGCGGGCCACTACCACGGTGGACTCGCCCCGTGCGGCGGCTTCAGAGCCGATAGCGCGGCCAATCCATTCCACTGTGTCTTCGGTAAGGGTGTCGTCGACAATGCCGCGGATGTCGTAAGCGCGAAAAATCGAAGCAGGAATTGCGGGTGTCGTCATGGGAATATCCTTACGAAAATGGCCAGTGCCGATTAATGACGGCCAGTGCTGCCGAAGCCGCCGCTGCCGCGGGTGGAATCGCTAAATTGATCGACCAGATCAAGTTCAGCCTGTACCACCGGAACAAGCACGTACTGTGCCAATCGCTCAAAGGGGGCAATCGTGAAAGCGCTTTGCCCTCGATTCCAAACGGAAATCATCAACTCGCCCTGGTAGTCGGCATCGATCAACCCCACCAGATTGCCCAGCACGATGCCGTGCTTATGCCCCAAACCGGAGCGCGGCAAAATCATGCCGGCAAGGCCGGGGTCTTCAATATAGATCGCCAGGCCCGTTCGTACGAGCTGGGTGTCGCCCGGGTTCAGGGTAAGCGGCTCGTCAAGCAGCGCACGTAGATCCATGCCCGCTGACCCGTTGGTCGCATAATGGGGTAAATAGTCACGCAGTCGTTCATCCAGCATTTTGCACTGCAGGCGAGGACGGGGGCTCATAAGGTTGCTCCGTTAGGCGAGGGGAGTAGCGTCAGGGCTTGTTGGATCACGCGCTCCGCTAACTGTGTTTTGGGCTGGGGGACTTCCATCCGACGCTCGATACCCTGGGGGGAGCGCCATAGCAGAAGCGCCGCGTTGTCGTCGCTGCCAAAGCCCATGCCTTGCTGGCTAACGTCGTTGGCGACGATCATGTCGAGGCGCTTGCGGGTCAGCTTGTCCGCTGCATAGCGTTCAACGTCCTGGGTTTCGGCGGCAAAGCCGACCACCACAGGGCGACTGGCAGGTGGAAGTGCTGCCACCGAGGCAATAATGTCGGGGTTTTTGATCAGGGTCAGCGTCAAATTGTCGCTGTCATCGGTCTTTTTCAGCTTATGCTCGGCGGCACTTGCCGCGCGGTAATCAGCGACGGCGGCACAGCCGATAAACAGCGCTGCCTTAGGGGCCAGTTGCAGCGATTCCTGGTGCATCTGCTCGGCGGTTTCAACGTCAATGCGTGTGACGCCTGCAGGCGTTGCCAGCGTCACCGGGCCGCTGATCAACGTGACCCTGGCACCCTGGGCGGCGGCCGCGGCGGCCAGGGCGTAGCCCATCTTTCCCGAGCTGTGATTGGAGAGGTAGCGCACCGGGTCGAGGGCTTCCCGGGTGGGGCCTGCAGTAATCACGACATGCGGCGCTGACGCTTTCGGCGTCGCGCTGCTCAGGGGCGAAAACTGGCGCAATAGCGCGTCAACAACCGTTTCGGGTTCGCTCATGCGGCCTGGGCCAACGTCGCCGCAGGCCTGGTCGCCAGCGGCAGGGCCTATCAACTGCCAGCCATCGCAAGCGAGCCGTTCCACGTTGCGCTGGGTGGCGGGGTGGCGCCACATGGCCTGGTTCATGGCCGGAGCGATCAACCTGGGCGCCTCCGAGGCCAGGCAGAGCGTGGTCAGCAGGTCATCGGCCATGCCATGGACCAGACGAGCAATAAGGTCAGCGGTCGCCGGGGCAATCAACAAGACATCGGCCCAACGGGCAAGCTCAATGTGGCCCATGCCCGCCTCGGCTTCAGGGTCGAGCAGCGAGGTTCTTACCGGTTCACCCGACAGCGCCTGTAGCGTCAGCGGGGTAATGAATGCCTGGGCACCATCGGTCATGACGACGCGAACCTCGCAGCCCGCCTGTTTCAACAGTCGCACGATCAGCGCGCTTTTATATGCGGCGATACCGGCACTGATGCCCAGCAGCACGCGCTTACCGTTAGCAATTGGCATTGTGGTCGAAGTCACGGACGTCATGGCAGAGGATCCATATTGAGCGTTCTTTAGGAGGCTTACCATACCATTCGTCCGCACAATTTGGCATGCTGCATTCACGCATAGGGACAGGTGAAACACCGCGCAGGGAGGCGATGATGGGCATTAACCACTGGCCGGAAGGCGAGCGGCCAAGAGAAAAGCTATTGAATCTGGGCGCGCAAGCGCTATCCGATGCCGAGCTGCTGGCTATTTTTCTGCGTGTCGGCGTTCAGGGGCGTTCAGCGGTCGACCTGGCGCGAGATCTGCTTGCTAGTTTTGGTGGCCTGCGTCAACTGCTGGAGGCCGACCAGGATAGCTTTTGTAACGCGCGCGGGCTGGGTAGTGCCAAGTTCGCTCAGTTGCAAGCGACGCTTGAGCTTTCAAGGCGGCATCTGGCTTCCCAGCTTGCCCGCGGTGAAGCGCTGACATCGCCCACCCTGGTGCGCCATTATTTGAGTGCACAGCTGCGCCATTTGGGCCACGAAGAATTTGCGGTGCTTTTTTTGGATACACAGCACCGAATTATTCGCTATGAATCCCTGTTTCGCGGTACCCTAGACAGCGCATCCGTTTATCCCCGCGAAGTTGCCAAGCGTGCCCTGGTGCACAACGCTGGCGCTGTTATCCTGGCCCACAACCATCCTTCGGGGGTTGCTGAGCCCAGCGATGCTGATCGACGCATTACAGATCGCCTGAAAGAAGCGCTCGCCCTGTTTGACGTGCGGGTGCTGGATCATTTCGTGGTGGGGGACGGAGACGTGGTGTCATTTGCCGAGCGCGGCTGGCTATAGCGGTGCTGGCCCGGTAATCAGTGATTAACGTAAGTAAAATGAGCAAAAAGCGGTTTTTTCGCCCTTCTGCAACGGTTTTTCTTGCTGATCGCCAGGTGCTCTGGTATAAAGTGCCACCTTTAAACTTGGGTTGAATAACGGATTTGGTTAAAGCTTGGCGGTTAAATACGTCGACTCCTTCCCTGCTCCGGTTTGCCCGACAGTTTTGAACACTCAGGTTATTATATCCTGGCCAAGCGGTTGGAGGCTCTCATGTCCAAAGTATGTCAGGTTACCGGCAAGCGTCCGGTAACTGGTAACAACGTTTCACACTCCCAGCGCAAGACACGTCGTCGTTTCTTGCCGAACCTGCACACCCATCGTTTTTGGGTTGAAGCTGAAAGCCGCTTCGTCAAGCTGCGCGTTTCCTCCAAGGGTATGCGCATCATTGACAAGAAAGGCATCGAGACGGTTCTGGCCGATATCCGCAAGCGCGGCGACGCCATCTAAGCTATTTGTTTGGCTAACCATTCTTGGCCAAAAATTGGGAGAGTTAAACCATGCGCGATAAGATCAAGCTGGTGTCCAGTGCCGGTACAGGCCACTTCTACACCACTGATAAAAACAAGCGGAATACCCCGGACAAGTTCGAATTCAAGAAATACGACCCGGTGGTCCGTAAGCACGTCATGTACAAGGAAGCCAAAATCAAGTAACTACGGTTACGATGACTGGCTTTCACTGCAGGCGAGCGCCTGTCAAAAACCCGGCCCCAAGCCGGGTTTTTGCATGCCTGGGTGTTCAGCGCATGCAAGCGTGAACACCGCAAGCGTCAACGATCGTCACCACTCTGTCATCAAAGGCTCTCATCATGCCCGAGCTGCCCGAAGTTGAAACCACTCGGCGGGGTATTGCACCTTATCTGGAAGGTCAGGAAATCACCGAGGTATTGGTGCGCCAGCCCCGTTTGCGCGTGCCGGTACCGGACGATTTCGCCGAACGGCTCGTGGGGTCTCGTATCGGTGAGTTGGCACGCCGAGCCAAGTACCTCCAGGTTCCACTGGCTACCGCTGAGGGAGAGGCGACGCTGCTGTGGCATTTGGGGATGTCGGGCAGCTTGCGGATTGCGCGTGTGGGTGACTTGCCTAAAAAGCATGATCACGTGGATGTGGTGACCCAAAGCGGCGATGTGTTGCGCTACCATGATCCGCGGCGGTTTGGCTTTGTCGATTGGCAGCAGGGAGACGGCAGCGCTGACAGGCGCCTGATGCATCTGGGCCCCGAGCCTCTGGATGATGCCTTTAACGGGCGATGGCTGTATCGCATCTCACGCAATAAGCGGGTATCCGTAAAGCCCTTTTTGATGGATAACCGTGTGGTCGTCGGTGCTGGCAACATCTACGCCGCTGAAGCGTTATTCATGGCGGGGATTGATCCCCGGCGGGCGGCAGGGCGTATTTCTCTGGCCCGTTACGAGAAGTTGGCGGCTGCCGTGAAGGAAGTGCTGGCGGCTGCCATTATCCAGGGCGGTACCACGCTGCGTGATTTCGTCAGCGGCCAGGGCGAGCCTGGCTATTTTGCTCAGCGGCTGAATGTTTATGGTCGGCACGGTCAACCCTGCATGCGCTGTGGGGTGGAGCTGCGCCGTATTACGCTTGGCCAGCGAGCCAGCGTGTTCTGCCCTGGCTGCCAGCGCTAATCGGGGCGCCACACTTTTTTGTTTTTCTAAATTTTTAAGCCCAGGTTTGAGCCCACGTTTTAAGCCCTGCTGCCTGAATACTGGTGTTAGAAACCGAGCTTTTGAAGCCAAAGCTGTTTTGGAGATTGTTGTGACCCAACGCCTGCGCCTGAATAAAAACGCTGACCGCCGCCTCAAAGCGGGTCACCTGTGGATCTATTCCAACGAAGTCGATATCAAGGAAACCCCGCTGAAGAACTTTACCGCGGGTGAAGCTGCCCTGGTCGAGGCATCCAACGGTAGAACCCTCGGGGTCGCCTATGTGAACCCGCATTCGCTGATTGCGGCGCGGGTGATGTCACGTGATCCCGAGATGCGCCTGGATCGTTCGTTGTTCGTGCATCGCTTTAACCAGGCGCTTGCCTTGCGTCAGCGCCTGTTTGAACAACCGTTTTACCGTCTGGTTCACGGGGAAGGTGACCTGTTGCCGGGGCTGGTGATCGACCGCTTCGGCGATGTGGTGGTGGTGCAATTGAACACTGCGGGTATGCAGACGCTGGCCGAAGAAATCGTCGATGCCCTGGAGAAAGTCCTCAAGCCCAGCGCGATTGTGTTCCGCAATGACACCGGCGGGCGTCGCCAGGAAGGCCTGGATGCCCAGGTGGAAGTGGTCAAGGGCACATTGCCCGACGAAGTCGTGCTGGAAGAGAACGGCGTGCGTTTTGTGGTGCCGGTCATCGATGGTCAGAAAACCGGCTGGTTCTTCGATCATCGGGTCAACCGTTCCTGGCTCAATACTCAGGTTGCCGGTAAGCGGGTGCTGGACGTATTCAGCTATGTCGGCGGTTGGGGGGTGCAGGCTGCCGCCAGCGGTGCCTCTGAGGTATTGTGTGTCGATTCATCTGGCCCTGCGCTTGAGCAAGTGGCCCGCAACGCCGAACTCAACGGCTTACAGGAACAGGTCGCCATTGGTGAAGGCGATGCGTTCGAGGCGCTGGCGGCGCTTAAAGCCGACGGCGAACAATTCGACGTGGTAATTCTGGATCCGCCCGCGTTTATCAAGAAACGCAAGGATATCCCCAATGGCGAACGTGCCTACAACCGTCTGAACCGCGAAGCAATGCGCTTGCTGGGGCGTGACGGCTTGCTGATGTCGGCGTCTTGCTCCATGCACCTGGCGCCGGAGCGTCTGGTAGATGTGGTACGCGGCGCGGCGCGCCATCAGGACCGCCACGCTCAGGTGATCTTCCAGGGTCACCAGGGGCCGGACCACCCGGTACATCCGGCGATCCCCGAGACGTCCTACCTGAAGGCGCTGGGCGTGCGCGTGTTCCGCGACTAGGTCGTCAAGCAACCGGTGAAGGAGCCAAGACAATGGAGTGGGCGCTACCCGAGCCTTTTGTGATGGAGATCGACGTGACGGATGAGGCCATCGACGCCTACCGGCACGTCAACAACAGTGAATACCTGCGCTGGGTTGAGCAAATCAGCTGGGCGCATTCAGAAGCGCTGGGGCTTACGCTCGAGCGCTACCGAGAGCTTGACCGCGCCATGGTCGTGCACCGCCACGAGTTGGACTACCTGGCGCCAAGCTATGAGGGTGACCGGCTTCAGTTGGCGACCTGGATCGTGGCCTGTGACGGACGCTTTAGCTTGACCCGTCGCTTCCAGTTGAAGCGCAAGCACGACTCTAAAACCTTGCTCAGGGCCCGTACCCGCTTTGCCTGCGTGGCGCTATCCAGCGGGCGGCCCATGCGTCTGCCCGACGAGTATCGGCGACTTTACGGTGATGCGGTGGTTGTTGAATAACGATGATTTTTTTGCCAAAAGCCGCTAGCCGCTAGCCGCTAGATTTTTCTCCTGATAAACGCCTTAACCGGCGTTTTTTTTGTTTTATATGCCGGGGGATGGAGGCGAGTAAAAGCTGTGCTGTAATGGCATCAATATTGACGAATTTCTCGCTCAATCACGAGGAGCCAACTATGCGCATCGCTGTCCCTAAAGAGATCAAAAACCATGAATACCGGGTGGCCTTGACGCCCACTGGCGCGCGCGAATTGACCGGGCGGGGTCATCAGGTAACGGTTCAAGCGGGCGCGGGTGAAGGTGCCGGTTTTCATGACCGCGACTACGAAGCAGCGGGGGCAAGCGTCGAGGCGGATGTCGCGATGCTTTGGCAAAACGCCGAGCTGATTTTGAAAGTGAAGGAGCCTCAGGCAGAAGAAGTCGCACGGCTGACGCCACAGCATACCCTGTTTACCTACCTGCATCTGGCTGCCGAGAAGACCCTCACCAAGGGGTTGATGGAAAGCGGCGCGACCTGCATCGCTTATGAAACGGTTACCGACGCCAAGGGCGGCTTGCCGTTGCTCGCGCCGATGAGCACGGTGGCGGGACGCATGGCCGTGCAGGCGGGCGCCCATAGTCTTGAAAAAGCCCAGGGGGGTGCGGGCGTGCTGTTGCCGGGCGTGCCGGGAGTGGCGCCAGGGAAAGTGACCGTCATCGGTGGCGGTGTGGTCGGTGAAAACGCCGCGCGTATGGCCCTGGGGTTAGGCGCAGACGTCACCATTCTGGACAAATCCATTGATCGCCTGGAAGTGCTGGACGACCGCTATCAAGGCCGGATCAAAACCGTCTACTCAACGGCGGATGCGCTCGATGAAGCCGCCAAAACGGCTGATATGATCATCGGTGCGGTACTCATCCCGGGGGCAGCGGCACCTAAGCTGATTACCCGTGCCATGCTGACGGATATGCAGCCCGGTAGCGTGCTGGTGGATGTGGCGATCGATCAGGGCGGTTGTTTCGAAACCAGCCGACCCACTACCCATGCCGAGCCGACCTATATCGTCGATGGCATTGTCCATTACTGCGTTGCCAACATGCCGGGGGCGGTGGCGCGGACCTCCACGCTGGGGCTGACCAATGCCACGCTGCCATTCGTGCTGGCGTTGGCCGATAAAGGATGGCAACAGGCGTTACGCGATAACCGGCACTTCTTGCCAGGGCTTAACGTCCACAATGGACAGGTGACCTACGCGGCGGTGGCTGAGGCGTTTGATCTGGAAAGTGTTGACCCCGCAGACGCGGTGAATCGATAGGTCGCTGTTGGGGCATTATCATTCATCAGTAGTGGGGCGGTATGTCGTCCTCGGGTCGGCTGGCATCGGGGGCGTCATCCATATGGCGTGCCTGGTGCTGTTCGCGAATCCGTTCGCGCATCAGCGCACTGAGTTGCTCCAGTGTCGCTAGTCGGCGTTCCTGTTGGGCGACGGCTTGATCCAGGGTATCGAGCCAGTGTTCTTGATAGGCCAGGCGGCTTTCTAAAGATTCAAGCTGTTGAGTGAGCTCAGCGGGCGATAACGTAGATGTCATGGTAACATTGCAACCTTGTGTAGTAGCTCGATACATTGGGTCGTCAAAACCCGTTGAATTGAGTATTGTCCTTCTTCTGTTACCCATACAACAAGAGAGCTTTTTTTATCCATGAACCCAAAAGTTGTGTTTCGCAGTATCTTGATCAGTATTTTACTTGCCGCCCCCACGCCGCTATTGCTGGCGGGGATTGTTCATTTAACCGACGCACCCCTGGCTGAGCAGTGGCTGGCCGAGCTTGCCGTGACAGGCGCTGGCGGCATCTATATTGCCGTTGCCATCGGAAGTTTCATTGTGCTTTGCATTGCCACCTTGGCAACCGCTGCGCTCGCACCGCCTGTCGTGGTGTCGCCTGATGTGGCCGTTCGTTCCAAGCCAGCACCGCGTCAGTCTCAAGCCCCGGCGGCGGACGATGATGAGGATCTCATCGACCCTAACGACGGCCGCGAAGAGGGTGAGGTGAAATGGTTTAATACCAATAAAGGTTACGGCTTTATTACCCGCGATAACGGCGACGATGTGTTTGTCCATTTTCGGGCAATTCGTGGTCGTGGTCCGCGCATGCTCGCGGAAGGCCAGATTGTGCGCTACCACGTGATTAAAAATGAGCGTGGTTTGCAGGCTGACGATGTGAGTATTATCGAGTAGTCATCAGCCAGGGTGTTATTGGCTAGCATGATCTCTTGACCCCGCCTCGGCGGGGTCAAGTTCTTTAGGTTGATCGGTTAGCGACCTGAATCGGGCCATTGTATGGGCCCTTCGCGGCCGTCGGGTAGCACCTGCCAAAAACGGTCGGGGTCATCACCGGGATGCCAGCCGCCCAGCGAGCAGCGAATTTCGGTCTGCAAGGCTTCAGCCGCGTGCTGTGCGGCTTCCTGGTCGGTCTGCCAGGGGCTATGGCTGCTGTCCAGCCATAGGCTGGCAAAGCCGTCGGCGGCTTTTTCCACCAATAACACGGGGACGACGTGCCCCTGGTAGCTGCCCTGAGTGCGCCATTTGCCTTTACCTGCCGATGCAAGCGGCGGTGCCTCCAGAGCGTCGGCGAGCCATTCGTTTAGCGCCGGATGGACGACATCGGCAAGGTAAATCTCAATATCCGGGTAAGATTCCATTATGCGCGTACCTTGTCGGCGATGAACAGCGCTTGCAGGGTGGCTTCGTAGATCCGGCTTAAGTCGTCCAGGTCGTTTGCACGCACGCGTTCATCGATCTTGTGGATCGTGTCGTTGAGCGGCCCCAGTTCGACCACCTGGGCGCCCAGGGTGGCGATAAAACGTCCATCCGAGGTGCCCCCGCTGGTGGATAGCGCGGGACGCTCGCCAGTGATGGCTTCAACGCCGCGCATGGTGGCATCGACCAGCTCGCCTTCGGCGGTCAAGAACGGCTCGCCGTTGAGCATCCAGTCAATGTGGTACTCAAGGCCGTGCTGATCCAGGATCGCTTCGCTGCGTGCCTTGAGGGTTTCATGGGTGACTTCCGTTGAGTATCGGAAGTTGAAGACGACTTCGACCTCACCGGGAATCACGTTGGTGGCGCCCGTCCCCGCACGAAAGTTGGAAACCTGAAAGCTGGTAGCCGGGAAAAAATCATTGCCCGCATCCCAGTGTTCGTTGACGAGTGCATCCAGCGCAGGCATTGCCTGGTGGATCGGGTTGCACGCCAGGTGCGGGTAAGCCACGTGGCCCTGCACCCCTTTTATATGCAGCACGCCTCCCAGAGAGCCGCGTCGGCCGTTTTTGATCGCATCCCCCAGGCGTGACGTGGAGGAAGGCTCACCGACGATGCAGTAGTCGAGGCGTTCATTGCGCTCGCGCAAATGCTCGACCACCGCGCGAGTACCGTCGACGGCGGGGCCCTCTTCATCGGAGGTGATCAGAAAAGCAATACGGCCATCGTGATCGGGGTGCGCGGTCACAAACCGCTCGACAGCCGTGAGCATTGCCGCGAGGCTGCCTTTCATGTCGGAAGCACCACGCCCGCACAGCATGCCCTCGTCGTTGATGCAGGGAGTGAAGGGGGGATACTCCCAATTGGTATGAGGCCCACTGGGCACCACATCGGTGTGGCCAGCAAAAGCCAGCACCGGGCCATGATGGCCGCGCACGGCCCAGAAATTCTTTACATCGCCAAACGGCAGTTGCTCGATATGAAAGCCGAGCGCCACGAGGCGCTCGATCATCAGGTCCTGGCAGCCCTCGTCATCTGGCGTCACCGATGCCCGGCTGAGCAGGTCAAACGCCAGCTGCAGCGTCGGTGATAAACCTTCTGGCTCAGTTATGGGCATGCAGCGCCTCGTTGAGTGCGATGGCGCTTTTATTGGTCAGGCACTCAATACGGCCGCTTTGTGAGTGACGGCGCAGCAACAGATCGTCCTGGCCTGCCAGCTCGCGTGCGGCGACGGTGTTGACCTCCTGGCCCTGATCATCCAGCAGCGTCACTTTCGCCCCTGCGGTAATGTACAGGCCCGCTTCGACAGTGCAGCGGTCGCCAAGCGGAATGCCGATGCCCGCGTTGGCGCCGATCAGGCAGCCCTCGCCAACTTTGATTACCATATTGCCGCCGCCGGAAAGCGTGCCCATGGTGGAGCAACCGCCGCCCAGGTCGGAGCCCTTGCCCACCATGACCCCTGCCGCAATACGTCCCTCGACCATGCCGGGACCTTCGGTGCCCGCGTTGAAGTTGACGAAGCCTTCGTGCATGACCGTTGTGCCTTCGCCCAGATAGGCGCCCAGACGGACCCGAGCGGTGTCGCCAATGCGGATGCCTTGGGGAACGACGTAGTCGGTCATCTTGGGGAATTTGTCGACGCAGTCCACCGACAGTGCACGGCCTGCCAGGCGTGCCTTGAGGCGGCGGGCGGCAAGCTCTTCAATGTCGATCGGGCCTTCGTTGGTCCAGGCAATGTTGCGCAGCAGACCGAACATGCCGGTCAGATCCAGTCCGTGGGGTTTTACCAGGCGATGGGAGAGCAGGTGCAGCTTGAGGTAGACCTCAGGTGCGGTTTGCGGCGGCTGGTCGGTTTCCAGGAACATGGCGACCAGGGGGCGCTGGCTGGACGCGAAAGATTCAGCAAGCTCCGCCTGTTCGGGATGGCCCGCTTCCTGAAGGGCCTTGGCCAGGCGCGTGCAGTCTTCCGGCAGGAAGCTGATGGCCGCATTACCCTGGGGCGCGTCGACAACGTCCTTGGCAGCACTCACCAGGCTTTCCGGTGGGTTGATCAGCGGTGCCGGGTAGTAGATTTCCAGCCAGTCGCCCTGGGTATTTTGGGTGCCGATTCCAAGCGCAAAGCTCAGCATAACTGCGTTCCTTTAGGTCAGTGTTTCGTCTTAAAGTTTGTCGTAGTCGCCATCTTTGTAGCCGACCAGGATGGTTTCGTCGTCGACTTCCAGTAGAGGGCGCTTTAACAATGTGGGGTGTTTCAAGAGCAGCTCGCGGCCCGAGTTGGCATCAAAATCTTTTTCTTCATCCGATAGCTCGCGCCAGGTTTTGCTTTGCTTGTTGATCGCCTTGACCAACGGGACGCGGTGCAGAATATGCTCCAGCAGTGGTGCTGACAGACCGTCCTTGCGCAGGTCGTAGGTTTTAAAGGGAATGCCCTTTTCGTCCAGTGCCTTGGCCGCTTTGCGGCAGGTGTCGCAGTTGCTGATGATATAAAGCGTTAGCATGTATGACCTCCTACAATGTCGTCATGCCGTCAACGTTTGCGTTAGCCGCGCTCGATAAGTTGGCGTAGCCGCTCGGCGGCTTCAAGCGTGGGGGCAAGCTCTGCCACCAATGCCAAGCGTAGTCGACCACTTCCTGGGTTACGGCCTTCGCGCCCGGGACGGCCCATCAAACTACCGGGCAGCACGCTGACATGCTGCTCGACAAATAGCCGCTGGGTAAAAGCGATATCGTCGCCACCAGGCACGGCGGGCCACAGGTAAAAACTCGCCTCGGGCGTGGGGAAATCCATTACCGGGGCGAGTAGCTCTGTCACGGCGCCAAACTTTTTACGATAAGCCTCGCGATTGGCGAAGACGTGGTTTTCATCCTGCCAGGCGGCAATGGAAGCGTGCTGCATGGGCAGTGACATGGCGCAGCCGTGGTAGGTGCGATAGCGCTTGAAGGGCATTATCAGGTCAGCATCGCCTGCGATAAACCCTGAACGTAGCCCTGGCAAATTGGAGCGCTTGGAGAGCGAGTGAAACACCACGCAGCGCCGATAATCATCGCGGCCCAGCTCGGCGCAGGCTTGCAGGAGCCCAGGCGGCGGTGCAGCTTCGTCGAGGTAGAGCTCCGAGTAACACTCATCGGAGGCAATGATGAAATCGTGTTCATCAGCGAGCGCAATCAGTTGCTTGAAGTCGGCGAGGGGCGTGACCGCGCCGGTGGGGTTACCCGGCGAGCAGATAAAGACGATTTGCACATCACGCCAGGTGTCGGCGCTTACGGCGGAGAAATCCGGACGAAAGCCGTTGTCGGCGGTGCAGTCGAGATACAGTGGTTCCCCGCCGGCAAGCAGAGCGGCGCCTTCATAGATCTGGTAGAAGGGATTGGGCACCGCCACTTTGGACGGGCGGCTCCGGTCAAGGGCGGCTTGAACGAAGGCAAAAATGGCTTCGCGCGTGCCGTTGACCGGCAGGACCTGACGCTCGATATCGAGGCCTGCTAGCGCGAAACGCTGGCAGGCCCAGGCGGCAATAGTCTCGCGCAGGGCGGGCAGCCCGTTGGTGGCTGGGTAACGGGCCATCTCAGCCTGATGCGCCACCAGTGCGGCCAGTGCCCCAGGGTAGGGCGCATGCTGGGGTTCGCCGATAGTCAGCGGGATGTGCGCAAGCGATTCGGGCGGGGTCAGGTCCGCCTTGAGCGCCGCGAGCTTTTCGAACGGATACGGATGCAGGGCGTCGAGATCAGGGTTCATGAGTATCCAGAACGCCGTGCTGGCGTCGTTGTAGGCGTCGTGTCGCGAAAAGTAGCCGACGATTATAGGCAAGCCCCGCTGTCGGCTCAAATCCACCGGGGCGATAAGACAATTAAACCCCCAGCACCTCAATCAGGCGTTCACGCAGCTGTTGTTGGCGGTCCGGATCGGTCAGCGGCTCGCCAGCCTTGGTGGTGATAAAGAACACGTCTTCAACGCGTTCACCCAGGGTGGCGATTTTCGCCGCGGAGAGCGCAATGTCCTGCTCCATGAAGATGCGCCCGACGCGGGCCAGAAGCCCCGGCCGGTCAGGGGCGCTGAGCTCCAGCAGTGTGCGGTCGTTGGCGGGATCCTGTTCGATCAGCACCTCGGTGGCGACCCGGAAGTGCTTGAGCTGGCGCGGCGTGTGCCGCGTGACGATGTCGGGATAGTCGTCGGGATCGTCGAGTTCTTCCACCAGGTGCTGGCGCATTTCTTCGATACGCGCTGAGTCGCGGATTGGCTGGCCCTGATTGTCCAGCACGATGAAGGTATTGAGTGTCCAGTCGTTGTTGGACGTCGCGATACGTGCGTCGTGGATCGACAGTCCCAGCTGTTCCATGGCGGCGGCAGTGGCGGCGAACAGGTCGTCCACCGAGCGGGTGTGGATGAACACCTTGGTGCCCCCTTCGGCCATGTCAGCCGTGGGCGCGCTGATTAATACCAGCGGCAACGGCGATGGTTGATGGGCAAGAATTCCCTGGGTCTGCCAGACGATTTCGCTGGGCGCGTACTGCAGGAAATAGTCTTCGCCCAGCGATTCCCATAACCGGTCGATATCGGTTTCATCAACGCCAATCGTTTGCAGTAGTGAACGGGCTTCGGTGCGCGTTTCGCGTACCCAGTCGTCGCGGTCGGGCGGGTTGTTCAGCCCGCGCCGCAGGGCGCGCTTGGTTTCGGCATGCAACTGGCGCAACAGCGACGCCCGCCAGCCGTTCCATAGCGTCGGATTGGTCGCATTGATGTCCGCAACGGTCAGCACATAAAGATAGTCCAGCCGCGTCTCGTTGCGCACTTCCATGGCAAAATCGCGAATCACATCCGGGTCGCTGATGTCGCGCTTTTGCGCGGTCATGGACATCAGTAGATGGTGCTCGACCAACCAGCTGACCAGGTTGGTGTCGTGTTGTGGCACATGATGGCGCTGGCAGAACTGTTCGACGTCCCGGGCGCCGATTTCCGAGTGATCACCACCGCGTCCCTTGCCGATATCGTGAAACAGGCCAGCGATCCAGAGCAGGTCCAGCTTGGGTAACTGCTGCATCAGGGTGGCGGCGACCGGGAAATCGTCCTTGGCCTCCGGCTTGCGGAAGCCGTGCAGGAACTTGAGTAGCCGCAGCGTGTGAGCATCCACGGTATAAATATGAAACAGGTCATGCTGCATCAGACCCACCGCGCGGCCAAATTCGGGCAGGTACTTGCCCAGAATGCCGTAGCGGTTCATGCGCCGCAGTTGGCGTGGAACATTGCCAGGCGCGCGCATGATGGCCATGAAAAGCCGTTGGTGGCGAGGGTCTTCGCGGTAGTGATCGTCGATCTGGTGGCGATGGTCGCGGATCAGGCGGATGGTGTCGGCGCGGACGCCTTCTATTTCAGGGTGCTTGGCCATCAGCAAAAACAGCTCCAGCATGGCCGAAGGCTGTTCCCGGAACAGGTTGCGCGAACGCACCTGAATATAACCGCCCTTGGTTTCAAAACGTTCGTTGAGCTTGACCGTCTCCAGTGCTTCCTTGCCGCGCAGGATGACTTCATCGAAGTGCTGCAGCAGCATGTCGTTAAGCCCGGCCAGGGCGGTTACGTGCCGATAATAGCGTTTCATGAACTGCTCGACCGCCAGGCCTTCGGGGGTGTCGCGAAAGCCGAACATCTCGGCAATGGTGCGCTGATGGTCAAACAGCAGGCGGTCTTCGGCACGGTCGGTGAGCATGTGCAAGGCGTAGCGGACCTGCCACAGAAACGCCTGCCCCTGGCTCAAGATGCGCAGTTCGGCATCGTTCATGAAGCCGTTGGCGACGATATCAGCGTACTGCTCGGTTCCGAAATGGCGCTTGGCGACCCAGCCGATCATCTGGATATCGCGCAGCCCACCGGGCGAGCTTTTGAGGTTCGGTTCGAGATGGTACTCGGAGTTGTTGTAACGGTAGTGACGGGCAATCTGCTCCTGCCACTTGGCTTCGAAAAAGCGGTCGGCCGGCCATACATGCTCGGCGCTGAGCCGTTCGCGCATCTTGTGGCGTAGCGACTCAGGGCCGGCAACCAGGCGGGACTCAAGCAGGTTGGTGATCACCGTGACATCGGCGGCCGCTTCGCGCTCGCAGTCGTTGAGCGAGCGCACGCTATGGCCGATTTCCAGACCGATGTCCCACAAGAAAGTGATGAAGGCGGTCAGCGGCTCCCGGTAGGGGCTGTCGTCGTCGTGTTCCAGCAACAACAGCAGGTCGATGTCCGAATGCGGGTGCAGTTCACCGCGCCCGTAGCCGCCCACGGCCACAAGGGCAACGCCGTCGTCGGGCCAGGCATGCTGTTCCCAGGCGATAGCCAGCAGTTGATCCAGATACCACGCGCGGCCCCGGACCAGATCGCGGATATCGGCGCCGGCTCGAAAGCGTTCGTCCAGGCGCGTCTGGATTTCACCAAGCGCTGCCTTGAACGGCGCGATGGGGGAGCGTGACCCCGCAAGCTCGGTGCGGAACAACTCAAGATCGAACAGCGTGGTGTCGGGTTCGAACCGGTAGTGGTGTAAAAGCATCAATGATTCAAGAAGCTGAAGTCTTCGTCGCCGCGTGCGGTCAGCACGTCAACGCCGGTGTCGGTGACCAGCAGGGTGTGCTCCCATTGCGCCGACAGGCTGCGGTCCTTGGTGATTGCCGTCCAGCCGTCGCGTAACACCTTGGTTTTGTAGCCCCCGACATTGATCATGGGCTCGATGGTGAAACACATGCCCGCTTCCAGGCTGATGTCAGCGCTGGGTGCATAGCCATCGTAATGCAGGAACTGGGGGTCTTCGTGAAATTCAGCGCCGATGCCGTGACCGCAAAAGTCGCGAACAACCGAGTAGCCATTGGCTTCAGCGTGTTTCTGAATCACGCGGGCGAGTTCAGAAAGGCGCACACCGGGTTTGACCTGCTCAATACTTTTATACAGGCATTCCTGGGTAATGCGGCACAGGCGCTCGCCCTGGATGGTCTCGCCGACCACGAACATCACGCTGGAATCGCCGTGGTAGCCAGCGGCTGTGCGCACGGTGATATCCAGGTTCATGATGTCGCCGTTCTTGAGCTTTTTGGCGTCGTCGGGAATCCCGTGGCAGACCACATGGTTGATCGAGGTGCAGGTCGCCTTGGGGAAGCCGTGGTAATTGAGTGGCGCAGGCGTCGACCCCAGCTCGTTGACGATGTACTCGTGGCACAGGCGGTCGATTTCACCGGTGCTGATGCCCGCCTGGACGTGAGGGGTGATCATCTCGATGACGCTGGCTGCCTGGCGTCCAGCTTCGCGCATGTTGTCGATTTCAGAAGGCGTTTTAATGGGAACGTTCATGGATTCTCGATGTTGACTCAGAATGGCAAGTTGAGCGGCAATAAAAGGCCCGCTGAACGGATGACGGCTTCATCTTAACGATGATCTATGGTATAAAGCCGCGCGCTTTCCTGCAATCGTCATCCGCTGCAAACTTTCTGCTGTCGGGGACAATGGAGCATCAAAGCGTTATCACGGCATCGCAGGTTTCGTCGCTTACGGGCGGTTGAACGATGCGGTATTGAACAGCAAGCCTTGAAAACACACATGCACCGGCACATGGTCCCGGGTGCCGCTGGCAGCGTCTGACGATGCCAATGGTCGGATCCATGGGGTGCGTGGAGGCCTAACCCGAGTTTCAGGAGTTTTACCATGTCTCACGTCAATATGCGTGACCTGCTTAAAGCAGGCGCTCACTTCGGTCACCAGACCAAGTACTGGAATCCGAAGATGAGCAAATTCATCTTCGGCGCGCGCAACAAGATTCACATCATCAACCTCGAGCATACACTGCCGGCGCTGAACGAAGCGATCGACGTGGTCGAGAAGATGGCGGCATCCAACAACAAGATTTTGTTTGTTGGCACCAAGCGCAGCGCCAGCAAGATCATTAAGGAAGAAGCCAACCGCGTAAGCCAGCCGTTCGTCAACCATCGCTGGTTGGGCGGCATGCTGACCAACTTCAAGACCATTCGCGTGTCCATCAAGCGTCTGCGCGAACTTGAAGCGATGCACGAAGACGGCACGTTCGAGAAGTTGACCAAGAAAGAAGTTCTGATGGCGACCCGCGAGCAGGACAAGCTCGAGCGCTCCGTAGGCGGTATCAAGAACATGGGCGGCCTTCCGGACGCACTGTTCGTGATTGACGTTGACCACGAGCGTATCGCGATCAATGAAGCCAATAAGCTGGGCATCCCGGTCATCGGTGTGGTGGATACCAACTCCAACCCTGATGGCGTGGACTACGTGATTCCGGGCAACGATGATTCCATCCGCGCTATCCAGATTTACGTAAAAGCGATTGCCGATGCTTGCGCGCGTTCCAAGGAAGGTCGCCCCGACGAGTTCGTCGAAGTGACTGACACCGAAGAAGCCGCTGACGCCGACAGCAGCGCTGCCGCCGAGTAAACCGGTGGTCGATGCGGCGTCGTCACGGGTGCCGCATCATGTTAAGAGGGGGCCTGAGCCCCCTTTTTCCCGCTTTGGGTTAAGGCTTGGAGTGGGCAGTCTTGAGCCGACATCAATGTTGGCAGCGCCATGCAGAGTGAGATCATTCGGTCATGAACCGTTGCGACACTCGGCAAGGCGTTTAACTAACTCTCAGCTAGAACCATTTCAGAGGTGAAATCTCATGGCCGCTATCAGCGCCTCTCAGGTTAAAGATCTTCGCGAACGCACCGGCTTGGGCATGATGGAGTGTAAAAAAGCACTCACCGAAGCGGGTGGCGACATCGACGTTGCCATCGAGAACCTGCGTAAAAGCTCCGGCTTGAAAGCCGCGAAAAAAGCCGGCCGCACCGCTGCGGAAGGCGCCGTTGTAACCCGCGTTGCCGACGATGGCAGCTATGGCGTTATGGTGGAAATCAACTCCGAAACCGATTTTGTGGCTCGCGATGACAACTTCATCGACTTCACCAACAAAATTGCTGACGCCTTCTTTGCCGCGAAAAGCGAAGACGTTGCCGCCGTGATGGACGGTGAGCTGGAAACCGCTCGTGAGCAGTTGGTGCAGAAAATCGGCGAAAACATTGGCGTGCGCCGTGCCGTTGTTGTCGACGCTGTTGACGGTGGCGTGGTCGGTGAATACGTTCACGGTGGCCGTATTGGTGTGCTGACCGTCCTTAAAGGCGGCAATGCCCAGGTGGCGAAAGACGTGGCGATGCACGTTGCCGCCATCAACCCGTCGGTTGCGCATCCGGAGAACATGCCTCAGGAAGAGCTGGACGCCGAAAAAGCGATTATCCTTGCTCAGCCTGATATGGCCGGTAAACCGGAACAGATCGCTGAAAAAATGGTGCAAGGTCGCTTGAAGAAGTACCTGGCAGAAAACAGCCTGACCGAGCAGCCGTTTGTGAAAGACCAGAACCAGACGGTGGCTGAGTATGTCAAAGCGGCAGGCGGTGAAGTGATTGGCTTTACCCGCTTTGGCGTAGGCGAAGGCATCGAGAAAGAAGAAGTCGACTTCGCGAAAGAAGTTATGGAACAGGCTGGCCGTCGCTAAGGTCTGATGTTCCAGCTGTAGGTTGGCGTGCGCGCGAGCGCACGCCTTCGCGTATCCGGCCCCTGCATAATACAAGGGGTGATGCCGCTTGTCGGCGCCAAGGTCTGCCCTAGGAGAATTGCCATGTCGCGTGATGTTCAAGAACCGCTTACCTCCCTGTCTAGCAAATCGAAAACCGACGGTTCCAAGTCGAAATACAAACGTATTTTGCTCAAGCTGTCGGGTGAAGCGCTGATGGGAGAGCATGATTTTGGCATTGACCCGAAGGTGCTGGATCGAATGGCACTGGAAATTGGCCAGCTAGTGGGTATTGGCGTTCAAGTGGGTATCGTCATCGGTGGTGGCAATTTGTTTCGCGGTGCGGCGCTGAATGAAGCCGGTATGGATCGCGTCACCGGTGATCATATGGGCATGCTGGCAACGGTTATGAATGCCCTGGCGATGCGTGATGCGCTGGAACGTTCCAATATTCGCTCGCGAGTGATGTCGGCGATCCCCATGAGCGGGGTGGTCGAGCACTATGATCGGCGTACGGCGATTCGCTATTTGACGTCCGGTGACGTGGTGTTGTTTTCAGCCGGGACCGGCAACCCTTTCTTTACCACTGACTCGGCTGCTTGCCTGCGGGGTATTGAGGTCGATGTCGATGTGGTGATCAAAGCGACCAAGGTCGACGGTGTCTACGATAAAGACCCGGTGAAGCACCCCGATGCCGTCAAATATGAACAACTCACCTACGATGATGCGCTTGATCAAAAGCTCGGCGTCATGGATTTGACCGCTATCTGCCTGGTACGTGACCATGACATGCCAGTGCGGGTGTTTGATATGAACAAGCCTGGTGCCCTGCTAAATTTAGTAGTTGGGGGCAGGGAAGGTACGCTGATAGACAGAGGTTATCCACGTGATTAATGACATTCAGAAAGATGCCGCGGCGCGCATGAAAAAAAGTGTCGAGGCACTGCACAGCAACTTTAACAAGATTCGTACCGGGCGTGCCCATCCGAGCATTCTGGATGCGGTGACCGTGGAATACTACGGTAGTCAGGTGCCGCTGAACCAAGTGGCCTCGGTCAACGTTGAAGACGCGCGTACACTGACGATCTCCCCCTGGGAGCAGAGCATGGTGCAGAAAATCGAGAAGGCCATCATGACCGCCGATCTGGGTCTCAACCCGGCCAGTGCGGGCAACGTGATTCGCGTGCCGATGCCGATGCTCACCGAAGAGACGCGCAAGGGCTATATCAAGCAGGCTCGCAGCGAGGCGGAGCATGCCCGTGTTGCGGTGCGCAACGTACGCCGCGATGCCAACGGTGATTTCAAGTCATTGCTAAAAGATAAAGAAATTACCGAAGACGATCAACGTGAAGGCGAAGATGCGATTCAAAAGCTGACCGACAAGTATATCGCTGAGATCGACCAGGCACTTGCTGCGAAAGAGCACGACCTGATGCAGGTGTAAGAAGCGGATGTTCACGCCGCGGGCAGCAGGGCTGCCCGCTCAGCCATCTTTGAGTGGCTTTTCTATGATTGATCTTTGGTGCAAGCATTCATGACGTCACCGCAGCTCCCCGGACAACGACCGGACGATGCCAACGCGATGGAGGTGGAGCAGGATTCGTTGCCGTCCCATGTGGCGATTATTATGGACGGTAATAATCGCTGGGCGCGTGCGCGAGGTCTGTCAGGCGCGCGCGGGCATCGCGCAGGCGTAGAGGCCGTCAGGGCGGTTATTCAGCGTGCCGCCGAGCGTGGGGTGCAAACGCTTAGCCTGTTCGCTTTCTCGAGCGAGAACTGGAAGCGGCCAGCAACGGAAGTCAATGCGCTGATGGAGCTTTTTCTGATGGCCCTCAAGCGAGAGGTCAAGAAGCTGCATGAGCGTAATATCCGCCTGTCGATTATCGGCGAGCAGCGTGGTTTTTCCCATGCGATTCAGAAGCATATTCAGCGTGCCGAATCGTTGACCGCCAACAATACCGGTATGCATCTGGTGATTGCCGCGAATTATGGCGGCCAATGGGATATTGCTCAGGCGGCCCGCCGACTGGCTGAACAGGCGGTTGCAGGGGAGATTTCCCCATCCGCTATCGACGAAGTCCAGGTGGACCAGGCGATGGGTGAGGGTGCTTATGTTCCACCTATCGACTTGTGTATTCGAACCAGCGGTGAACAACGGCTTTCGAATTTCATGCTCTGGCAACTGGCTTACGCCGAGCTGCACTTTTCGCCGTTACTCTGGCCCGATTTCCATGCCCAGGCCTTTGATGATGCCCTGGCTGATTTCTGTCGCCGGCAGCGTCGCTTCGGCATGACCGACGAGCAGTTAGAGGCCCAGGGTGCTTAAGCAACGAGTGATAACCGCGGTCTGGCTAGCACCTGTGGTGCTGGTCGGCCTGTTCGGTCTGCAGGGTGAAAGCTATGCCCTTTTCACGGCCTTCGTCATGCTGCTGGGTGCATGGGAGTGGACCAATCTCGCCGGCGTGATTCAACCGTTGAGGCGTGCCGCACTGGTCGCCGGTTGTGCCGTCCTGATGCTGGTGATGTGGACCAGTGGCGCCACCCATGCCCAATGGCCGCTATGGCTTG
The DNA here is from genome assembly GCF_002119345.1 of Halomonas sp. CSM-2. Lineage (NCBI taxonomy): Bacteria > Pseudomonadati > Pseudomonadota > Gammaproteobacteria > Oceanospirillales > Halomonadaceae > Halomonas > Halomonas sp. CSM-2. The sequence goes on from NZ_NBYR01000007.1 coordinate 66,491, forward strand.
CCGCGGCAGGCTGGCTTCTCAATCTGGTATGGGTCACCCGCTACCCAGGCCTGGCGGCACAGTGGCATTCTACTCCAGGCCGTTTATTGATGGGGCTTTGGGTGCTGTTGCCGTGTTGGGTAGGGTTCAATATTCTGCGCGAGACCGGGGCCGTGTGGCTGCTGTTCGTACTGCTGCTTGTCTGGTCGGCGGATATTGGCGCTTACTTCGCGGGGCGCCGATGGGGAAAGCGCAAGCTGGCACCCCGGGTCAGCCCCGGTAAATCGTGGGAAGGCGTGATGGGCGGTATGGCGGCCACGGCCCTTTTGGCGATTGGATTCGCGTTCACGCTGTCGCTGGGATTGGCCGAAGGTGTGGCCCTGGTGGCGGTTACGCTGCTGGTCACGTTAATCTCTGTGTTGGGCGATTTACTGGAGAGCATGCTCAAGCGCTACCGCGACGTGAAAGATTCAAGCCAGCTGCTGCCGGGACATGGCGGCGTGCTGGACCGCATTGACAGCCTGACGGCGGCGATTCCGCTGTTTGCGCTGCTCTATCTACAGGTGCTGGGCCTATGACCTCGATAACCACACGGCGTGTAACGGTGCTGGGCTCCACCGGCTCCATCGGTACCAGTACGCTCGATGTCATCGCCCGTCACCCTGATCGTTATCAGGTGCATGCGTTAACCGCACATACCTCAAAAGAAACGCTGCTCAGCCAGTGCCTTCGCTTTCGCCCTGCCGTTGCGGTACTTGCCAATGAGGCGGATGCTCGTTGGCTGCGCGCTGAGTTGCGCCGGGCAAGCCAATCCACCGAGGTCATGGTGGGGCCGGAAGCGCTATGCGATGTGGCTCGTGATGCCAGTGTCGATATTGTCATGGCAGCGATTGTTGGTGCGGCAGGCTTGTTGCCCTCGCTTGCGGCGGCAGAAGCGGGTAAGCGGGTGCTACTGGCCAATAAGGAAGCGTTGGTGATGAGTGGAGCGCTCTTCATGAAGGCGGTCGCTCGCTCCGGGGCCACGCTATTACCCATTGATTCCGAACATAATGCGATCTATCAGTGTCTACCTCCAGAGCATCGTGGAGGCCTTTCGCGCCACGGTGTATCGCAATTGCTGCTGACGGCCTCAGGTGGGCCTTTCCGGACCTGGAGTGAGGCGGCAATTGCTCAGGTCACGCCCGAACAGGCCTGTGCGCATCCCAACTGGTCGATGGGGCGTAAGATATCGGTGGACAGCGCCACCTTGATGAATAAAGGGCTGGAGCTGATTGAGGCCTGCTGGCTGTTTGATGCCCGCCCTGACCAAATTCAGGTTGTCGTGCACCCGCAAAGTGTCATTCATTCGATGGCGGCTTATCAGGACGGCTCCGTGCTTGCGCAGTTGGGCAATCCCGATATGCGTACCCCCATCGCGTATGGACTGGCGTGGCCAGACAGAATCGAGGCGGGCGTTGAAGCGCTGGACCTTTTTCAGGTGGCGCGGCTCGATTTTGAAACAGCGGATGAAGCGCGCTTTCCGTGCCTGCCACTGGCCCGCGAAGCGATGCGCAGTGGTGGTTTGGCGCCTGTCGTGCTTAATGCCGCCAATGAAGTGGCGGTCGAAGCTTTCTTGAATCACCGATTGGGTTTTCTGGGCATCGGTCAGCTGGTCGAAGAGGCGTTGTCCTCGCCTATCGATGGGTCTGCCGATTGCCTTGAGAGTATTTTATGGGCCGATCAACGCGCACGTCAGCGTGCAGCTGGATGGTTGGCGCGTTGGTCCGCCTAGTCTTAGCCCGGCTGAGGCGCATATCGAGGAGTACCCTGTGGGCCTGATACAAAACATTTTAGCGGTGATCGTGGTATTGGGGCTGCTGGTGACCTTCCACGAATTTGGTCACTTTTGGGTGGCGCGTCGCTGCGGGGTCAAAGTACTGCGCTTTTCGGTTGGGTTTGGCAAGCCTCTGTGGTCGCGGGTTGACCGCCACGGTACCGAGTTTGCGATTGCCGCCATCCCGCTTGGCGGGTACGTCAAGATGCTCGACGAACGCGAGGCACCGGTACCTGACGAACAGCTCGATCAGGCATTTAACCGTAAAAGTGTCTGGCAGCGTATTGCAGTAGTGGCGGCGGGGCCTGTTGCCAACTTCCTGCTGGCGATTGTCGCCTATTGGGCGTTGTTTGTGGCGGGCACAACCGCCGTTGCGCCGATGGTCGGGGAAACCGTGCCGAACTCCCCTGCCGCCGAAGCGGGGCTGGCCCACGGGGACGAGATTACCGCGATTCAGGGTGAAGCCGTCAGCAACTGGGAGGCGGTCAACCTGAAACTGGTGTCGATGATCGGCTTCACTGGAGAGCTAACCATTGAAGCTCGGCCTCAGGGTGAGAGCAACGCGGTGGCTTACCAACTTTCGCTACGCGATTACATGACCCGTCAGGATCCGCCGCAACCACTGGAAACACTGGGTTTGACCCCCTGGCAGCCCGATGTCCCGGCCACGCTTGGCCAGGTAATTGAGGGCGAGGCGGCCGCCGAGGCGGGTTTACAGGTGGGTGACCGCATTATCGCGGTGGATGAACAGCCCATTGCGGACTGGATGGATTTCGTCAACGTCATCCGTGGTAGCCCCGATGAGGCATTGACGGTTGCCGTTGAACGAGACGGCCAACGGCTAACCACCACTTTGACCCCCAGTCGCAACAGTCTGGAGACCGGCGTTGAAATTGGGTACATTGGTGCGGGTGCCGAGCCTGTCGAATGGCCTGAAGAGTATCAGCGCGAGATACGCTATGGCCCATTGGAAGCTGTAGGGCAGTCACTGTCGCGCACAGCAGACATGACATTGTTGACCGTTGATGCCATTCGCAAGATGCTGGTAGGGCTGATATCGCCGTCCAATCTGTCTGGTCCTGTGACAATTGCCCAGATTTCAGGGGATTCCGCACGGGCGGGGCTGGAAGCATTTGTCAGCTTTCTGGCGTATCTTTCCATCAGCCTCGGGGTATTGAACTTGCTGCCTATCCCTGTGCTGGATGGGGGGCATCTGCTTTATTATTTTCTGGAGATCGTGCGCGGGCGGCCGGTCTCCGAGCAAACCCAAGCCATCGGCTTACGTATCGGGCTTGCCATGGTGGGCACCCTGATGCTGATGGCTCTGTACTTTGATCTGATGCGCCTTTGGTAACGACGCGTGTAGTGCCTAGGATGCCTTGTCATCTGCCTGCACAAATGTATATGGTGCCTGTTTGAATGCATAGGCAGACCAACGCGAGCGAAATGACTGCATGAAAATCAAGACCTTTGGAATGGCGGTACTCTTGCTGGCGGGCGCCAGCGGTGCCCAGGCACAATCCTTTGATGTTTCGGACATTCGTGTGGAAGGACTGCAGCGGGTTTCCGCCGCCTCGGTCTTTAATGCGTTTCCTGTCAGCGCCAATGACCAGGTGAGCGAAAGCGAACTGGCAGCGGCGGCGCGGCAACTTTTCGAAACCGGGTTGTTTGAAGACGTATCGCTCGCCCGGGAAGGCGATGTGCTCGTGATACAGGTTGTCGAGCGCCCCACCATTACCCAGTTGAACATCAGCGGTAACGAGCAAATCTCGGAAGATGACCTGCGGCGTGGGCTGACGGAAGCAGGTCTGGCGGAAGGCGAGGTGCTTCAACTCTCGACGCTCGAGGAAATGGAGCGTGAGCTGGAAGGTGTTTACCAATCCCAGGGCCGTTATAGTGCAGGTATCGACACTGAGGTCGAGGAAATCGATGAAGGGCGCGTGCGTGTCAATATCAATATCAACGAAGGCGAAGTCGCCAAGATCCGCCAGATAAACATCGTCGGCAACGAGGCTTTCGACGATGAAACGCTGCTGGATCTTTTCGAGCTCGAAGATCGCCCTGGCTTCTGGTTTGGCTGGTTTTCCAGCGATGAGTACTCCCGTGAAGCGTTGTCAGGCGATATCGAACGTCTGCGGTCTTATTACCTGGATCGCGGCTATGTCAACTTCGACGTGACCTCTACGCAAGTATCGATCGGGGCCGACAAGTCAGAGATATTCATAACGCTCAATGTCAACGAAGGCCAACAGTACCGCGTCGGCGATGTGCGTTTCAGAGGTGACCTGGAAATCAGTGAGCAGGAGGCCCGGGACCTGCTCACCATTGAGCGTGGCGAGATATTCTCGCGTCAGGACCTCAATGCCTCGACCGAGGCGCTACGTCAACGCCTTGGCGCAGAAGGTTTTGCCTTTGCTGATGTTCAGGGCGTGCCTGAGGTGGCCGGTGACGGTGAGACGGTCGATCTGGTGATTAACGTCGATCCGGGGCAGCGTGCCTATGTACGACGTATCGAGTTTGTCGGTAATACGACCACCGATGATGAAGTGTTGCGCCGGGAAATGATCCAGATGGAAGGCGCTCCTGCTTCCACGGAGTCGATTACCCAGTCACGTCAACGCCTCGAGCGATTAGGCTTTTTCAGTCAGGTTGAAGTCGATACCGAGCGGGTCCCGGGCGAGCCCGACAAGCTGGACGTCACCTACAACGTTGAAGAGCAACCGTCGGGCTCTGTGTCAGCCAGCGTCGGCTTTTCGCAAAGCGCTGGGGTGATATACGGGGCGTCGCTGTCGCAGAATAATTTCCTGGGTACCGGTAACCGAGTCAACATTGGCGCTCAGCGGAGTGACACCTTCACCAGCGTGAACTTCGGTTTCACCGACCCTTACTGGACGCTTGACGGTATTTCACGAGGCTATAACGTCTTCTACCGTGAAACCGACTACGAAGATTCCGATATCTCGACCTACTCCACGGATGCGTATGGTGCCGGTATCAACTTCGGCTATCCGGTCAGTGAGCTATCGCGGCTGAACTTTGGCGCCAGCGCCGAAGACTTAACGGTAAAAACCTACTTTGATACCGCCTCTGAAATTCGTCGTTATGTTCAGGATGAGGGAAAGGATGCGCAAACCCTGAAGCTGAACGCCAACTGGACGCGCAATAACCTTAATCGCGGTATCATGCCCACGGCGGGAAGCTACCAGCGTGTCGCCATCGAAACCGGTGCACCTGGCAGCGACACGCAATACTACAAAGCCAGTGCCCGAGCACAGCAGTTATTCGCGCTCAACGATGCATGGTCGTTGAAATTTACCGGTGATCTTGGCTACGCCGATACGATAGGCGATGACCCGTATCCGTTCTACGAAAACTTCTACGCCGGGGGTCTGGGGTCCGTGCGCGGGTTTACCTCCAACACCCTCGGGCAGCGGACGACGCCGGCGCGAGAAGGTGGGCGAGATCGTACCCTGGGCGGTAACGTGCTCGTCGAAGGTAGCGCCGAAATTATTTTCCCGCTTCCGTTTGTGGAAAATCAGAACTCTTTGCAGACATCGCTGTTCTTAGATGCGGGTAATACGTTTCTGTCATCCTGCTATGACGTGCTCGATGAAGATGCCAGCCGCCAACGCTGTAATTCAGGGGTTGATCTTGGCGATCTACGCTACAGCGCCGGGGTGGGGCTATCCTGGCTGACGCCGGTAGGTCCGTTGACCTTTGCGGTGGCTGAGCCTCTCAATGAAGAGAGTGGCGATGACACCCAGTTCTTCCAGTTCTCGTTAGGCCAGTCATTCTAACGTGTTGAGATGCGCCGTCAGGCGCATCCGTTTTACAAAAAGGAGTTATGACCATGCTTAAGCTCACTAGGGTCGTTTGTCTATTGGGTGCCATGGTGTTATCTGCTCAGGCTCAGGCAGACGAAGTGGCTGTTCTTGACTGGCGTGCGGCATTGATGAACAGCGATTCCGCTCAATCATCGATCAGCCGACTGGAAAGCGAGATTGGTAACCAGCAGCGTGAAGCTGAAAGCCTGGGCAGCGAATTGCAGGGCTTACAGGAACGCTTGCAGACCGAGGGCGAGACGATGTCCGAGGCACAACGCGAGTCGCTGATTGCTGAATTGCAGGAAAAAGGTCGTCGATTTGAGCAGTTACGCCAGCAAATTGGTCAGGCGCAGCAACGCTCAGAGCAACAGTTTCTTGAGGGCGCCGAAGCCAAACTGGAACAGGCGGTTGAACAAGTGATTGATCGACATGGTATTGAAGTCTTGGTTGAGCCCCAAGGCGTGCTGCATTCATCCAGAGATTTACCCAACGTGACGGATGAAGTCACGCAGATTTTTAACTCGCTCAACTAAAATACCCATAATGCTCGGTGCGGCTCAGCCGCACCAAAGGTTCCTTGGCCGCCCATGACCCACGCTTCTCACGACCTGACCCTTGCGGATATTGCCCGCCATTTGAATGTTACCTTCGAGGGTGACGGGAGCCAGCCCATCAGAGGCTTGGCGACGCTTAAAGACGCCCAGGCAGATCAGGTGGCTTTTCTGGCTAATCGCGCCTACCTGAAAGATCTGGCCATGACGCAGGCAGGGGCGGTTCTGCTCCACCCTGAGCATGGCAAAAGCTGCCCGGTGCCACGCCTGGAAATCGATAATCCATATTTGGGTTATGCCACACTCTCCCAGCTTTTTGACCCGTTACCTGCCCGTGATGTGCCGGGAATACACCCAAGTGCGGTTGTTGCTGAAAGCGTTTCGCTCGGGGATGGCGTCAGTGTGCAGGCCAATGCGGTCATCGAGGAAGGGGTGGTGCTGGGTGACGACGTGGTCATTGGCGCGGGCAGTCTAGTGGGCGCCGACAGTATTATCGGCGAGGGGACGCGTTTACATGCCAACGTCACCGTGTGTCATGGCGTCGTGATAGGCAAGCGTGTCATCCTGCAGAGCGGCTGTGTGATTGGCGGAGATGGGTTTGGCTTTGCCCACGATGGCGGCAAGTGGCACAAGATTGCTCAATTGGGCGGTGTGGTGCTCGGCGATGACGTCGAGGTCGGTAGTTGCTCAAGCATTGACCGGGGGGCGCTGGGCAATACCGTGATCGGTAATGATGTGAAGATCGACAGCCAAGTGCAGATTGCCCATAACGTCACGGTCGGCGATCACAGCGCACTAGCTGGCTGCGTGGGTATCGCCGGTTCAACCCATGTGGGGCGGCACTGCATGCTGGGTGGAGGCGTTGGCCTTTCAGGCCACCTGACGATCTGCGATGGTGTCCAGGTGACCGGAATGAGTCTGGTGACCAACTCTATCCACGAACCCGGCGTTTATTCTTCCGGCACCGGCGCCATGGGCAATGCCCAATGGCGAAAAAATGCCGTCCGTTTCAAACAGCTTGATGAGATTGCCAAGCGTTTGTCTCGTTTGGAAAAAAATCATCGCGGCCAATCGTGACTGTGTGAATATGGCAGTGGGCCGGTTGAGGCTCATCCGCAGCGCGTTATAATCCACTGCCTTTTGATCGGCCTGTGTGCCGATGTTTGCCTGATGTACCAGGTGTTTTGTCTTTTTAGAGGTCGCTACGATGGTTATGGATATTAACGAAATTCGCGAGTACTTGCCGCACCGCTACCCGTTTTTGCTGGTTGACCGGGTAACGCAGTTGACCAAGGGCGAATCCATCGTTGCGTATAAAAACGTCAGCATTAACGAGCCGTTTTTTAACGGTCATTTTCCCCACCATCCCATCATGCCGGGTGTCCTGGTGATAGAAGCGTTGGCTCAGGCCTGCGGTATTCTAGGGTTTAAAACGGTTAACAAACTTCCCGCCGATGGCTATGTGTATTACCTGGTGGGTAGTGATAAAGTACGTTTCAAGCGCCCGGTAATGCCTGGCGACCAGATGATGCTCGAAGCCGATGTTATCCGTGGCAAACGGGGCATCTGGAAATTCGCCTGCCGTGCAACGGTGGATGGTGAACTGGCCTGCGAAGCAGAGATTATTTGTGCTGAGAGGAAAGTAGCTTGATACATCCTACCGCCCTTGTTGATCCCGCCGCGCAGCTTGCTGACGACGTTGAGGTTGGCCCTTTTAGTGTGATTGGCCCGGATGTCACCATTGGTGCGGGGTCGGTTGTCGGTCCCCATGTGGTGATCAAGGGACCGACTAGCCTCGGTGAGCGCACGCGCATTTTCCAGTTTGCCTCTGTGGGCGAGGATTGTCAGGATAAAAAGTACGCAGGCGAGCCAACGCGCCTGGTGATGGGTGATGATAACGTCATTCGCGAAGGTGCCACGCTGCACCGCGGCACGGTTCAGGACCGTGGTGAAACTACCATCGGGTCGCGCAACCTGATCATGGCGTATGTGCATGTGGGCCACGATTGCGTGATTGGCGATGACTGTATTCTGGCCAACCAGGTCACATTGGCCGGTCACGTGACAGTCGGCAATTTTGCCATTCTGGGCGGATTGGCGGCGATCCATCAGTTTTGCTATTTCGGCGACCATGCCATGGCAGGCGGGGGCTCAATCATCACCAAGGATACGCCCGCGTATGTGATGATCAACGGCAATCCTGCTGAAGCCCGCGGTCTCAACCTTGTGGGTTTGAAACGACGTGGTTTCAGCAGCGAAGCCATCAACGCCCTGAGTGCTTCCTACAAATTGGTGTACCGGCAAGGCTTGACCGTTGAGCAGGCACTTGCCGAAATGCGTAGCCGCTTCCCAATTCCTGAAGTGTCCCACTTCGCTGATTCCATTGAGCGTTCAACACGCGGCATTACCCGCTAACCGGCGGTTTTCATGCAACCACAGCGCATTTACCTGGTAGCAGGCGAGCTTTCCGGCGATATCCTCGGCGCGGGGCTGATGCGCGAACTCAATGCACGCCACCCGGGTGTTGAGTTTCGCGGCATCGGCGGCCCGCGCATGGAGGCTCAGGGACTCACTAGTCGCTTCCCCCTCGAAACCCTGTCAGTGATGGGGCTGGTGGAAGTCATCAAGCACTTGCCTGAGCTTCTTCGCGTACGCCGGACGCTACGTGAAGAAGCCATCGCCTGGCAGCCCGATATCATGATCGGCATCGACGCCCCCGACTTCAATATCGGCCTTGAGAAGCAGCTTCGCGAAACGGGCATAACGACGGCGCATTATGTCAGTCCGTCGGTATGGGCGTGGCGGCAACGCCGGGTAAAAAAGATTGCCAGAGCCGTGGACGGCATGCTGACGCTGTTGCCCTTTGAAGCGGCTTTCTATCGCCGTCATCAGGTGCCGGTTGCTTTCGTGGGTCACCCGCTAGCCGATGAACTGCCGCTCGAGAACGATCGGTCAAGCATCCGTCAATCACTTGGTCTGGACGAGCAGGCGCCGGTACTGGCGCTGCTACCCGGGTCAAGGGGCAATGAGATACGCTTTTTAGGCGCGACCTTCTTGCAAGCGGCCGAGACGCTCTGCCAACAGCATCGCACACTCCAGGTGGTGATTCCGGCGGCCAGCGCACAGCGACGTGACGAAATTGATCAGCTCTTGGACGTCTATCCAGCGCTTGGCGAACGCGTGGTGTTACTCGATGGTCAGGCCCGCGAGGCGATGGTAGCAAGTGATGCCGTACTGTTGGCGTCAGGCACCGCTGCGCTGGAGGCCATGCTGTGCCACCGCGCCATGGTGGTGGCCTACAAAATGGCTCCGGTGACGCACTGGCTGGCCAAGCGGCTGGTCAAGACATCCTGGGTGTCATTACCCAACCTGATTGCTCAGCAGTCGATTGTGCCTGAACTGATACAGGACGATGCCTCACCCGAGGCGATTGCCGAGCAGCTCAGCGCGTTATTGACCGACGATGCGGGTCGGCACGCATTGGAAGCCCGCTTTGCCTCAATGCACCAGGCGCTTCAGCGGAATGCCAGCCGCCGAGCGGCAGATGCCATCGACGCGCTGGTCGCCGGTCAGCCATTAGCCGTACAGGATGACAGCATCGATGGGTGTTAAAGCAATCGATTTTCCACCACTGCAGATTGACTATGCCGGTGAGCGCCTGGCGGGGGTCGATGAAGTGGGCAGGGGGCCGCTGGTAGGCAGTGTGGTAGCCGCCGCCGTGATCCTTGATCCTGCCAGGCCCATCGATGGTCTGACCGACTCCAAAAAGCTGACGGCGCGCAGGCGGGAAGCACTGGATAACTTGATTCGCGAGCATGCACTGGCGTTTACGGTGGCCGAGGCCAGCGCCGCCGAGGTGGACCAGCTCAATATTTATCATGCCACGCACCTGGCCATGCGACGAGCCATCGATGGTCTCGCTCCGGCGGCTGAGTACTTGCTGGTGGACGGAAATCGGCTGCCGGGTCATGTGCTACCCGGTCAGGCGGTCGTCAAAGGCGATGCCCGGCATCCGGCAATAGCGGCGGCGTCTATTTTGGCCAAGGTTGCCCGGGATGCCCAGATGGTTGCCCTGGATATGCGCTATCCTGAGTATGGGTTTGCGCGCCACAAGGGCTATCCAACCCGAGAGCATCTATCAGCGCTTGCGGTTCATGGACCATTAGCCGACCATCGACGAAGCTTTGCGCCGGTGCAGCGCCAGTTAGCACTGCTGTAGCCTTTCTATTTACTCAGCGTTTTTACCGAGAGTCTCATGACGGTTCCGTTCGTTCATCTACGTTTGCACAGTGAATATTCCCTGGTCGATGGCTTGGTCAAGCTCAAGTCCCTGGTCAGCACGACCGCTGAGCGCGAGATGCCAGCGCTGGCGCTGACCGACGAAGCCAACCTGTTTGGTCTGGTAAAGTTTTATAAGGCTGCCCAGGGCGCTGGTCTGAAGCCTATTATCGGCAGCGACTTGTGGCTGCATAATCCCCACGACGAGGCGCACCCCTACCGGCTGACGCTGCTGGCGATGAACGATATCGGTTATCGCAATTTGACCGAACTGATTTCCAGAGGCTGGACCGACGGCCAGCGGCAGGGCCGCGCCATTCTGGATAAACAGTGGGTGCTTTCACAAAGTGAAGGACTGATTGCGCTGTCTGGGGCGCGCGATGGTGAAATAGGCCGCCACCTGCTTTCCGACCACGAGCGCGAAGCACGTGGGTTGCTGGAGGAGTGGCAGCAGGCGTTCCCCGACCGTTTCTACCTTGAGCTCATCCGCACCGGGCGGCCCCTGGAAGAAGACTGTGTGCATGCCAGCGTGAAACTGGCGATTGACACCCAGACACCGGTGGTGGCGACCAACGATGTGCGTTTCCTGGAGCGCGATGACTATTGGGCCCATGAAACACGCGTGGCGATCGGTGAAGGCAAGGCGCTTGATGACCCGCGGCGCGAGCGTCGCTATACCGAAGAGCAGTATCTCAAAAGCCCTGCCGAGATGGCCGAGCTGTTTGCCGACATTCCCGAGGCGCTGGAAAACAGCGTGATGATCGCCGAGCGCTGCAGCGTCGACGTGCGGCTCGGTGAGATATTCCTGCCCGAGTTCGAAATTCCCGAGGGCATGACCCAGGACGAGTTTTTCCGCAAGATTTCCCACGATGGTCTCACGGACCGGCTGGATTTTTTGTACCCCGCCGAGCGTTACCCGCGCGACGGTGATGAGTACAAGGCAATCGACCAGCGCTATCGTGAGCGGCTCGATTTCGAGTTGAACATCATCATCCAGATGGGCTTTCCCGGTTACTTCCTGATCGTGATGGACTTTATCCAGTGGGCCAAGGACAACAATGTTCCGGTAGGGCCCGGTCGCGGTTCCGGTGCGGGTTCACTGGTGGCCTACGCGCAGAAGATCACCGACCTTGATCCCATCGGTTACGATCTGCTTTTCGAGCGGTTCCTGAACCCCGAGCGGGTTTCCATGCCCGACTTTGACGTCGACTTCTGCATGGAGAAGCGCGACCGCGTCATCGAGTACGTGGCCGACCGCTATGGGCGTGATGCGGTATCGCAGATTGTCACCTTTGGCACCATGGCCGCCAAGGCGGTGGTGCGCGACGTCGCTCGCGCCCAGGGCAAGCCCTATTCGCTGGGCGACAAACTCTCCAAGCTGATTCCCTTTGAAGTGGGCATGACGCTCGATAAGGCGATCGAGCAGGAAGCGGCGCTGAAAGAATTTATCGACAGCGATGAAGAAGCTGAAGAAATCTGGGAAATGGCCCTCAAGCTGGAGGGCACCACCCGGGGCACCGGCAAGCACGCCGGGGGCGTGGTGATCGCGCCTACCAAGCTCACCGACTTTTCGCCGTTGCTCTGCGATGAGGACGGTTCGGGCCTGATGGTGCAGTTCGATAAAAACGATATCGAAGACGCCGGGCTGGTGAAGTTCGACTTTCTGGGGCTGCGCACGCTGACCATTATCGACTGGGCGCTGGAAATGGTCGACAAGGTGCGCGAAGCCAACGACCAGGGGCCGCTCAATATCGACGCCATTCCCCTGGACGATGGCAAGACCTTCGAGATGCTCAAGCGTGCCGAGACCACGGCGGTGTTCCAGCTGGAATCCCGCGGCATGAAGGAACTGATCAAGCGCCTGTTGCCCGATTCACTCGACGACATGATCGCCCTGGTGGCGCTGTTCCGCCCCGGCCCGCTGCAGTCGGGCATGGTGGACGACTTTATCAACCGCAAGCACGGCCGCGCGGAAGTATCTTATCCACACCCTGATTACCAGCACGAGCTGTTGAAAACGGTGCTGGCTCCCACCTATGGCATCATCCTGTACCAGGAACAGGTCATGCAGATCGCCCAGGTGATGGCGGGCTACACGCTCGGCCAGGCCGACATGCTGCGCCGGGCGATGGGCAAGAAAAAGCCCGAGGAAATGGCCAAGCAGCGCGCCGGCTTCATGGAAGGCTGCGCCGCCAACGGCATTGATAAAGACCTGGCGGGCAATATCTTTGATCTGGTAGAGAAGTTTGCTGGTTACGGCTTCAACAAGTCGCACTCGGCCGCCTACGCACTGGTCTCGTACCAGACCGCCTGGCTCAAGGCGCACTACCCGGGGCCCTTCATGGCGGCGGTGATGTCCACGGAAATGGACAATCTGGATAAGGTTGTGCCGCTGATTGAAGAGTGCCGAAACCTCAAGCTGACAGTGACCCCACCGGACGTCAATGTGGGCGGCTACAAGTTCACCGTCGACATTGAGGGCCGCGTGGTATACGGACTGGGGGCGATTCGTGGCGTTGGTGAGGGTCCGATTGGCGCCATCGTTGACGCTCGTGAGGCAGGCGGCGCATTCAGCGACCTCTTCGATTTCTGCAAGCGTATTGACCCCAAACGCATGAACAAGCGCACGCTGGAAGCGCTGATCCGCTCCGGCGCGCTGGATAATCTGGGGCCGAATCGCGCCGTGCTAGCCGCTGCCATGGAAGACGCTCTCAAGGCCGCCGCGCAAAATCACACCAACCAGAATCTGGGTATGCTGGATATGTTCGGCGAGGCGTTTGCCGCTGAAGAAGAGGCGGTAGATGTCTACGCTGAATACCGCCACGTCCGTGAATGGACCGACCGCGAACGGCTGTCCGGTGAGAAAGATACCCTCGGCCTTTATCTGACAGGCCACCCGATTGACGAGTACGAGCGTGAATTAAAGCGCTTTGTATCGACGCGGATCAGCGATTTAAAAGCGTCCTGGGAGCCCCAGCGTATCGCTGGTTTGGTGGTGGCCATGCGCACCATGAAATCAAAGCGCGGCGATACCATGGCGTTTATCACCCTGGATGACCGCACCGGGCGCATCGAGGCCTCGCTATTTGGCGAGCTGTTCGAACAATTGCGTGGGCAAATCGCCGCCGATGAAGTGGTGATTATCGAAGGTGAGGTGTCCAACGATGACTTCTCCGGTGGGCTCAAGCTGCGCGGCAAGGATGTCACGCCCATGGTGGCGGCTCGCGCCCGCTTTGGTCAGGCAGTGGAGTTGGCACTGGATGCCCAGCAGCTCAACGGCCGTCTGGTCGAGAGCTTGCGCGCCAGCCTGTCACCATTTCGCGACGAGGCCGGGTTGCCTGTCCGCCTGCAGTATCGACACCCCGATGCCGTGGGCTGGCTGGAACTGGCGGATGAATGGAAGGTCGCCCCCAGCGATGATTTGCTGCTCACCCTGCGCGATGTCCAGGGGCAGGTGGGTGTCCAGCTACGGTACAAGTAATGCGCGTTCTTCGTGGTGCCTTGCGTGATAGGGTCAGGGTGCGATAATGGCGTCATACATGCGCGTTTCGACAAGGCTTATTTTTAACAGGCAGAGCCGATGAATCCTAATTATCTCGATTTTGAACAGCCCATTGCCGAGCTTCAGGCAAAAATTGAAGAGCTGCGTCTGGTCAGTTCCGATAGCCAGGTCAATCTTTCCGACGAAATCGCCCGGCTGGAAGAGAAAAGCCGCAAGCTGACGGAGTCGATTTTCAAGGATTTGACCCCTTGGCAGGTGTCCCAGCTGTCGCGCCACCCCCAGCGCCCCTACACGCTTGATTACCTTGAGCATATCTTCAGCGACTTTGACGAGCTGCACGGCGATCGCAATTTCGGCGATGATGCCGCCCTCGTCGGCGGTGTGGCGCGCCTGGATGATAAGCCTGTCATGGTGATCGGCCACCAGAAGGGCCGCGACGTGAAGGAAAAGGTGCGGCGCAATTTTGGTATGCCGCGTCCCGAAGGCTACCGCAAGGCCTGCCGACTGATGGAAATGGCCGAGCGCTTCAAGATGCCGGTGCTGACCTTTATCGACACGCCGGGGGCCTACCCGGGGATCGACGCCGAAGAGCGCGGTCAGTCCGAGGCGATTGCCTACAACCTGGCGGTCATGTCGCGCCTGAAGACGCCAATTATCTCCACGGTGGTCGGTGAGGGCGGTTCCGGCGGCGCACTGGCGATTGGTGTGTGCGATGAACTGCAGATGCTGCAGTACTCGACCTATTCGGTGATCTCGCCGGAAGGCTGCGCGTCGATTCTGTGGAAGAGCGCCGACAAGGCTTCAGACGCTGCTCAGGCGATGGGCATTACCGCCGAGCGCTTGAAAGAGCTGGGTTTTGTCGACTCGCTGATCAAGGAGCCGTTGGGTGGCGCGCACCGGCATCCGGTGACGACGTCCGAACGCATCAAGGAAGCATTGACGGCGAGCATCGACCGGCTGCAACAGATGGATACCGAGGCGCTACTGGCGCGTCGCTATGACCGCCTGATGAGTTATGGCGCCCCAGCCGCCTGAATCGCTGGCTGGCCTGCTCAATGACGCCCTGGTGGAAACCCCACCGGGGCGATCTATTTGGGTGGCCGTCTCCGGCGGACTGGATTCGTCGCTACTTTTGACACTGGCCGCGGACGCCTGCCGAAAGGTCCGACGTCGCCTACGAGCGCTGCACGTCAATCATGCGTTGCAACCCGCCGCCGACGCGTTTGAAGCGCACTGCCAGGCGTTGTGTGCCAGGCTCGGCGTGCCCCTCACGGTGGCCAGGGTAACGGTCGAACGCCAGGGCGAAGGGCTTGAAGGTGCTGCTCGCCGGGCGCGCCTGGCCGCCTTTCGACAGCATATCCCGCCTGGCGATACACTCTGGCTGGCCCAGCATCAGGACGATCAGGCTGAAACGCTGCTGCTGGCCGCGATGCGTGGTAGCGGGGTTCGCGGACTCGCCGCTATGCCCTATCGCCGTGACTGGCAGGGCATCACCCTGTTGCGTCCCTGGCTTGATATAGGTCGTGATCAGCTCGCCGAAACGGCCAGGGCCATGCAGCTAGCCTGGTGCGACGACCCGACCAACGACGACGTTGCCCTGGACCGCAACCTGCTGCGCCACCAGGTAGTGCCGCGACTTGAAGCGCGCTGGCCTGCAGCACGCCGGGCGCTATCGCAAAGCGCCCGCCTCGCGGGAGAAGCCGACGCCTTGTTGGCCGCCTACGCCGGTGAAGAACTGCAAACCCTGCAAGAGGGTGATGGCCTGAACGTGACCGCGTTGCGCTCACGCGACCGCCCTCGCCAGCGCCTGCTGGTGCGCACATTGTGTCAGCAGGCGGGCTTGCCCACGCCGCCGCGAGAGCGTCTGGAAACCCTGCTTGATCAACTGATGGCCGGGCGCGACGCTCAGGTGCGCGTCACTTGGCCGGGGGCCGATGCCCGGGTGTGGCGAGAGAGATTGTTTGTGATGCCGCCGTTAGAGAGCCCGCTACCCTGGCAAATCACCTGGAACGGTCAGCCGGGCATCGACACGCCGCTGGGTCCGCTTGCGCTGACGCTCGATACCGACCAGCCGGTGACGCTGCGCTGGCGCCAGGGAGGCGAGGTGATTCGACTGCCAAAGCGAGGCCGCCGGGCGGTAAAGCGGCTGTTGCAAGAAGCCCACTTGCCGCCCTGGCAGCGCGAGTGGATAGTCATGGTGATGCAAGAAGATGAATGTCTGGGCGTGATTCAGCCGCCCGCCACCATCTTGTGGCGGGCGGACGGCGTCAGGTTGGGCTAATGGGTTGCTCAACAAGATGCAGGCTGAACCCCGCCGTCTCCATGTAGCCTTGTTCCTGTTCCAGATCTGTGCTCAACAGTGTTGGCTCGTCGCTTTCAGGCAGCGTGATCGTCAATTGATCACCGTTGGCGCTTACCTCGGGGAGCGGCGGGGCGTGTTCAGGCCGTGAATGGTTGAACAACACCGCCAGCCGCAGTAGGCGCGCCAGCTTGGCGCTTTGTGCCTGCTGGCTTTTAGGCATCGCCTGCCACTCTTTTAGGGGGAATTTGCGCCGGTGGGCGCGGACTAAAAACGCCAGCAGTTGCTGTTCCGGGCGGGAAAAGCCGGCCAGATCCGAATGTTCAATCAGGTAAGCGCCGTGGCGGTGAAACTGGCTGTGGGAAATGGCCAGGCCAATTTCGTGTACGTGACTCGCCCAGCGTAAATAACGCCTGAGTGAGTTGTTCAGCGACCAGTCACCTTGGAGGGCATCAAATAATCGACTGGCGGTATCCGCCACGTTGTCTGCCTGCCGGTTATCCACGTCATAGGTGCGCTTTAGCACGTCGAGGCTTTTCGAACGGGTATCTTCGGCGCTATTACGCCCCGCCATGTCATACAGCACTCCCTCGCGCAGGGCGCCGTCGGCAAAGCGCATCTGCTCAAGGTCGAAGGCTTCGAAAATAGCGCTCAATATGGCGATCCCGGCAGGAAACACCTTGGCGCGGTCAGACTTCAAACCGTCGAGCTCGACCTTATCGAGCCGTTTGCACTTGATAAGCCGTTCGCGCAGCTTTTTCAGGCCGCTGCGGGTAATCAGGCCCTCCTGGGTCGTGTCGCCATAGGCGAAGAGCACGCTGGCCGCTGCCTTGATCGTGCCGCTGGAGCCCACCGGGTCGTCCCAGCCCAGGCGCTGATAAGGTCGCTGAATATTGGCCAGCTCCGAAAGTGCCGCCAGCTCGGCACGGCGCATGCGCTTTTCGCTGAGCTCGCCTTCGGGGAAAAAGCGCCGCGAAAAGGTCACGCAGCCCATGCGCAGACTCTCCAGCGCTCTGGGCTCAAAGGCCTCGCCGATGATGAACTCGGTGGACCCACCGCCGATATCGACAATCAAGCGACGACCGTTTTCCGCCAGGGCATGGGCAGCACCCAGGTAGATCAGGCGGGCTTCTTCGCGGCCGGCAATTATCTCGATGTGGTGACCAAGCTGGGCCTCGGCGCGTTCGATAAAGGCCTGGCTGTTATGCGCATCGCGCAGCGCATTGGTTCCCACAATACGCAAATGTTGCTGGGTAATACCGGTAAGGAACGGTGCAAACCGTCCCAAACAATCCAACGCTCGTTGAATGGCGGCCTCACTGAGCTGGCCCTCCTCATCCAAACCGGCGGCAAGCTGGACCTTTTCGCCGAGGCGTGCCACGACTTGAAGGCGCTCATTCTGGTAGTTGGCCACCAGCAGATGAAAGCTGTTCGACCCCATGTCGATGGCCGCTAAACGTTGTGGTGCCCCGTTGTCGGCCGCTGCGTCAGCGGCATCAGTGGGGAGCGAAATGTCCTTGGGCATGAGCTATCCTTCGTGTTGACTGACCCAAGGTTGCGGTGGGCTTTATTTATTGTCAATTGCCAAAAGCTTGCGTTTGACGCGGGGGTTGACTAACATCGAGCTACTGGCTTGATACGACCGGATTTACCCATATATTACCCAGGTCGCCCCAGGCATCATTTAGCGCTGTAACTGGCGCAATTGCGCGGTGAAGCTTTTGACTATCGCGTCCAATGATGTCGGCCAGATGTCCAAGTCGTCAGATAGCCCGCTGGCCCAGCCGTTCCTGTGCTGACCAGACTTATCAGCACTAGCACCCTCGAACTGAGCCACCATTGATCATGTGGTTAACAAGTCTCAGTCTAGCCCCTTTATTCGAGTGAGTGCCTTCTTCGGGGTCTGAACGCATCACACGGCGCCTAGCCATATAATCAAGAGCTACGCCTCCTGTCCTATTTAGGCGCTTAGCGCCCAGCTTTCATGAGCAACTTTCTAATCACACCGATGAATCTCACTGAACTCAAGCAAAAAACCGTTCCCGAGCTGCTCGATATCGCCCGTGAAATGGGTATCGATAACTTGGCCCGTTCGCGCAAGCAGGACATCATCTTCGCCATCCTCAAGAAGCACGCCAAAAGCGGCGAGGATATCTACGGCGATGGGGTGCTGGAAATTCTTCAGGATGGCTTTGGCTTTTTGCGCAGCGCCGACAGCTCTTATCTCGCCGGGCCGGACGATATCTATGTCTCGCCCTCGCAAATCCGTCGCTTTAATCTGCGTAAAGGCGACTCCATCTCGGGCAAGATCCGGCCGCCCAAAGAGGGCGAGCGTTATTTTGCGCTGCTCAAGGTCAGCCAGATCAACTTTGACCGCCCGGAAAACGCCAAGCACAAGATTCTCTTCGAGAACCTGACGCCGCTGTTTCCGGACGATCGCCTGCGCATGGAAATCGGTAATGGTTCCACCGAGGATCTGACCTCGCGGATCATCGACCTGACAGCGCCGATCGGCAAAGGTCAGCGTGGCCTGCTGGTGTCACCCCCCAAAGCGGGTAAGACACTGATGTTGCAGAACATCGCCACCTCGATCACGCGCAATAACCCCGAATGTCATTTGATCGTCCTGTTGATCGATGAGCGCCCCGAGGAAGTGACCGAGATGTCGCGCACCGTGCGTGGCGAAGTGGTCGCCTCAACCTTCGATGAGCCGCCCGCCCGACATGTGCAGGTGGCCGAGATGGTCATCGAGAAAGCCAAGCGGCTGGTCGAGCACAAAAAGGACGTGGTGATTCTGCTTGATTCCATCACCCGCCTGGCGCGTGCTTACAACACCGTGGTGCCAAGCTCGGGTAAAGTGCTGACCGGCGGTGTGGATGCTCACGCGCTCGAGAAGCCCAAACGCTTCTTCGGTGCGGCGCGTAATATCGAAGAGGGCGGCAGCCTGACGATTATTGCCACGGCCCTGGTAGATACCGGTTCGAAAATGGACGAAGTCATTTTCGAGGAATTCAAGGGCACCGGTAACATGGAAGCGCACCTGGACCGTAAACTGGCTGAAAAACGCGTCTTCCCGGCGATCAATATCCGTCGCAGCGGCACGCGTCGTGAAGACCTGCTGGCCTCCGAAGAAGAGATGCAGCGCATGTGGATATTGCGCAAGCTGTTGAATCCTATGGAGGACACCGCTGCCACCGAGTTCCTGATTGACCGCTTGAAAGATACCAAGACCAATCTGGAGTTTTTTGACGCGATGAAGCGCCGCTAAGGTTTCCTCAAACAGGCCTAGCGGCATGATGGCCAGCCAGGGAGTGTGCATTGAAGTACCATGATTTGCGCGAGTTCATCACGGCTCTTGAGGCCCAAGGCGAACTGAAGCGAATTACCGCTGAAGTTGATCCCTATCTGGAAATTACCGAAATCTGCGACCGCACGCTGCGTGCCGGTGGCCCGGCGCTGCTGTTCGAAAACGTCAAGGGTCACGACATGCCGCTGCTGGGCAACTTGTTCGGCACGCCCAAACGGGTAGCGCTGGGCATGGGGCAGGAGTCGGTCGAGGCGCTGCGCGAAGTTGGCAAGCTGCTGGCCTTTTTGAAAGAGCCCGACCCACCCAAGGGACTTAAAGACGCCTGGAGCAAGCTGCCCATCTTCAAGCAGGTGCTCAGCATGGGCCCCAAGCAGGTCAAGCGCGCGCCGGTGCAGGAGATTGTGTTCGAGGGAGATGAGGTCGACCTGGGTCGTCTGCCCATCCAGCACTGCTGGCCTGGCGACGCAGCGCCGCTGGTGACCTGGCCGTTGGTGATCACCCAGGGGCCGCATAAAAAGCGCCAGAACCTGGGGATCTACCGCCAGCAGAAGATCGCCAAAAATCGCCTGATCATGCGCTGGCTATCCCATCGCGGCGGAGCGCTGGATTTTCAGGAATTTCAAAAGGCGCACCCGGGCGAGCCGTTCCCTGTGGCGGTCGCCCTCGGCGCCGACCCGGCGACCATCCTGGGCGCAGTGACCCCGGTACCCGATACACTGTCCGAGTATGCCTTTGCCGGGTTGTTGCGTGGTTCGCGCACCGAGCTGGTGAAATGTGGTCACGCCGAACTGGACGTGCCTGCCTCGGCGGAAATTATCCTCGAAGGCTTCATCTATCCCGACGATATGGCGCCTGAAGGCCCCTACGGGGATCACACCGGGTATTATAACGAGGTCGACCACTTCCCGGTGTTTACCGTGACGCGCATGACCATGCGCCGTGACGCAATCTATCATTCGACCTACACCGGCAGGCCACCGGACGAGCCCGCCATCCTGGGCGTGGCGCTCAACGAAGTGTTTGTGCCCATTCTGCACAAGCAATTCCCTGAAATTATCGACTTCTACCTGCCCCCTGAAGGCTGTTCCTATCGCATGGCGGTGGTCACCATGAAGAAACAGTACCCCGGCCACGCCAAGCGCGTGATGATGGGGGTATGGAGTTTTTTACGCCAGTTCATGTACACCAAGTTTGTTATCGTGCTGGATGATGATGTGGACGCGCGTAATTGGGAAGATGTCATGTGGGCCATCACCACGCGTATGGATCCGGCCCGTGATACCGTCATGGTGGAAAACACCCCGATCGATTATCTCGATTTTGCGTCTCCCGTGTCGGGGCTGGGGTCGAAAATGGGCCTGGACGCCACCAACAAGTGGCCGGGGGAAACCGATCGTGAGTGGGGCACGCCCATCGTGATGGATGAAGATATCAAGGCCCGGGTCGATGCGCGTTGGGAAAGCCTGGGTATCGATATTCCCTTGCCGTCACCGCGCAAAGGCAGCGGCGCTTAGCCAGTATCCCGACTGATTTTTAACCAAAGAGGCTTTCATGAGTGCAAGGATGTTGACTTGCCAGGTCACGGCCGTCGAGGACCTCAATCCCGACGTATTCGGTGTCACCCTTGAAGGGCGCGCCGAGGCCATGCAGCACGCGCCAGGACAATATTTAGAGCTCAAGCTCGATGAGTCGACCTGGGTACCCTTTTCGATCGCCAGCGCCGAGCGTGGCGACGGTATCCTGGAGTTGCACATTCAGCACTGGCCTGAGCGAGAAAACTCGGCGCGTCTGCGGGAGCTTTTGCAGGTCGCCAATCAACTGACCGTGCGGCTCCCCGGTGGGGATTGCGTTCTGGATGCCCAAAGCACGCGCCCGCTATGGTTGATTGCGGCAGGTACCGGCTTCGCGCAAATGAAGGCAATCATTGAAGCATCGCTGAAAACCCAGCCTGAGCGCCGGATCTCTCTGTGGTGGGCGGTGCGTGAGCATCGCGATCTTTACGCCGAGGTGCTGGCCTGCGACTGGGCACAGCGTTATCCCAATGTCGACTTTCAGGCCGTCACCGAGTTTCCGCTGACGGAACCGATGGCCCCCGGCGAGCGCATTAGCCACCATCAGGGGCGTATAGACCTGGCGCTTGAACAGGCATCCATGACGCCCAGCGAATGGGACGTTTATATTTCCGGCTCGCCCGGTATGGTGTATGCCTGCATGGACGTGCTGGAGCGCAAGGGACTCGCTGAGGACCGGGTGTTCTCAGACGTGTTCTCCTACGCACCGCGCAACCAATAGCCCTTGGCGACGAGTTGCTATTCGCGGCGCATGCAGGCAAGATAAGTTCATAGATTGCAACATTCGGCCCGCATCCGGCCAATATTTCCATCGGGACGCTTTATGTCATCATCACGCGCTACATTAACGACTGATCGCCTGCCAGGAATGGCGGGTGGAAGCTGCGTGCAAGGCGTCCTTGGTTTTGGCTATTGGTTTAGCGACGGTGTGCCGATGGCCGACGCCTAACGTCGCGCCTGCAGGCACACCCCAAGGGTTGCCTGCCGACTGCAAAGAAGCCCCGGCTGGTAACCCCACCGGGGCTTCTTGCGTTTCGAGCGTTCTTTCTTGTTCACAGGTATTTCATTAAGGAGCTGACCCATGACCTATCGCGATTTTGTCCACACCATGGTGAACCGCTATCCCGGCTACCGCTATGGCTGGCGATTTAGCGACGCGCGGTCGGTGACAGCTGCCACCTCCGACTGTGCCCTGGCAGGTGGCGCGCTGGATACACGATGTCATGGTCGATGTCAGACCCCTACGGAGAGTTAACCCAATGAACGCCACTGCAAGCTCGATGCTCAATACTGCTGCTACCTCTACTGCCATAAGCGAGTCCGCCGCGATGCTGCCGACGCCTCTCGAATTACGTCGCGACCTGCCACTCGATGGCGCCCTTGACGAACAAATTGCCGACCAGCGCCGCGCTGTGCAGCGTATTCTTACCGGTCAGGACGACCGTCTGCTGGTGGTTGTCGGCCCCTGCTCGGTGCATGACCCCGCTGCCGCGCTCGAGTACGCTGACCGCCTGGCCGCCTTGAGTGACGAGGTAAGCGACTACCTCCTGCCGGTGATGCGGGTGTATGTCGAAAAACCGCGTACTACCGTCGGCTGGAAAGGGCTGGCGTACGACCCGCATCTGGATGGCCGAGGCGATATGGCACAGGGGCTAGCGCTTTCCCGTGAGCTGATGCAGGGCGTGGCAAGGCGGGGCTTACCCGTCGCGACGGAACTGCTCCAGCCCATGCTGGCACCTTATCTACAGGATGTCCTCAGTTGGGTTGCCATCGGCGCGCGTACCACGGAATCGCAGCTGCACCGTGAGCTTGCCAGTGACCTGGCAGCGGCAGTCGGCTTCAAGAACGCCACGAGTGGCGATGTCCAGGTAGCGATCGACGCCATGCAGGCGGCAGCGCATTCGCATCAGCGGTTTGCCCTTGATGACGAGGGCCGTCCGGTCATGCAGCAAACGGCAGGCAACCCGCATACCCATGTGGTGCTGCGAGGCGGCCATGGCGAACCCAATTACCAGGCCCACCATGTACGTAAGGCGGTTAACACACTGCGTGAAGCCGGGCAGAACCCGCGTTTGATGGTTGACTGCAGCCACGCCAATGCGCGTAAGGACCACCGTCGCCAAAGCGAAGTCATGCTTGATGTGCTCGCCCAGCGCCAAGCGGGTGAGGCCAATCTGGTCGCGCTCATGCTGGAAAGCCATCTGTTTGAAGGCAAGCAGCCGTTAAAGCCTGGTGCCATGCGTTACGGCGTATCGGTTACCGATGCCTGTGTGGGCTGGGAAACCACCGAGCACCTGCTGAAAACCGCCGCGGAGCGGTTGGCATAGGTCCCTAACACAATGACTTGTTTGCCCTGGCCAGCCCCGTATCATGGGTGGATGTCACTCTTTTCCCGTTTGTGAGGTTGGCCATGGTGTTTACCCTAGAGCCCTACGATTCCCATACCTATCGCCGCAAGGCGCGTATGATCACTTTCATCATGGTCGGGCAACTGCTGATTTTTGGCCTGCTGTTTGCCATGCTGCTGACCGCCACCTTTGGTCAGAGTTTAGGGCTGAACGTATTAGGCGGCATACTGGGGCTGCTGGCCACCAGTGCCATGTTTGCAGCGCTGCGCGACCGGCCGTGGATGCAGGAAGTAGGCTATGTATGGCAGCTCAAGCAGCACCTGTCGCGGATCAACAGCCATCTGCCGGCACTACGTCAGGCGATGCAGGAAGATAACCGCACGGCGCTGGATATTCTGGCGTTTTATCATCAAGGGTTGGCGCAACTGGCCGAGTTCAATGGTCGTGCGCCCAGTGATGACGACGAACGCCA
The DNA here is from genome assembly GCF_002119345.1 of Halomonas sp. CSM-2. Lineage (NCBI taxonomy): Bacteria > Pseudomonadati > Pseudomonadota > Gammaproteobacteria > Oceanospirillales > Halomonadaceae > Halomonas > Halomonas sp. CSM-2. Next base: position 90,435 of record NZ_NBYR01000007.1, read on the forward strand.
GCGAGTTAACGAGCGGCGCGAGGCACTTGCCTTGCCACTCCAGGTCGAGCAGTTTGATCCTCAGGATTTACATGCCTTTAAACGCGGCTAATTTATCTATCCGTTACGTCAGGAGTGTACCGTCATGATGACACCGTCACGGTTTTTTGTATTAGGTTGTGCTTTTGTAGCGATCAGCGGTTGTGCTGCCATGGAGTCGCCTACGAGCGCCGAAAGGACGAAAGACAATGCTGGCGGGGATGCCAAAGCCCCCTTGTTCCCGTCAGCCCTGTTTTCCGGTCAGGCCGAACAGTTCGACGCCTGGCACTGTCGCCCGGCGAATCAGCATTTAATCACGGCGGTCGATGGTGACGTGCTACGGCTCTGGTCCTTGCACGGGGCTTGGCGCTTGCCGCAAGCGGTTGTCGCCAGTGGCGCCCGGTACCAGGATGGCGAGATCAGCTTCTGGAACCGCGGTGAACAGGCGCTGGTAGAAACGCCGCGCGGTCAACTCAAGTGTGACCTGGCCGCCCGACGGGAGGCTTCGACCCGTAGGGACCACCCCGGTGTCATGTTCCGTGGTCAGGGCAACGAGCCCGGCTGGACGGTCGAACTTGCCCATGACGCGCCCAAACTTACACTATCGACCGACTACGGCGAGAACGTTGAAACGCTGCCCTACATGGTCAGCGTGATGGATAACGACGCTGGGCGTGTAGTGCTTGAGAACGCCAATGCCGACGACTTTTTCCGGGTGCGTATTGAAGCCGGTGCCTGCTTCGACGGCATGAGCGGTCATCCTTTCCCGGCGCGGGTAACGCTCACCATGGATGGTGAGCAGTACAGTGGGTGTGGTCAGGGGATCGCACCGTCAGCCTAAGGGTTGTTGGATGACGCGCAAGGCAGTGCAAGAGGCTCGGGCTGCCATTTGGGCATGACAAAGGTAGTGGCGCAGAGCGCATCGCGATTGCCCACTGCGCGAGCTGCCAGGCGTGACAGCGTTGTGGCGTCTAGGTCTCGCTCGCTGGCAATTTCCACGCTGATGGCGACCGGCTGCCAGGCATTGTTCTGGCGGGTGGCGAGGCTGAAGTTGAACGGATGATACCCGGGAAAACCCAACCGAAGATCGGTGGCCAGCAGGGTGAGCTGACCATCTATGGAGCGCATCTCGTAGCGTAAAAACGGTCCGGCAAACCACGCCAGGCGCTGACCCGCCCGGCTATCAAGCGCAACGCTTTCCAGCGTCGCGCCCCGGCGCAGCGGTTCAAGTGTCGGGGGCGCGGCGCGATCAAAAACGCTCACCAGACTTTCATGGTAGCGATCACCGTCAACCACAGTGGCACGCCACAACAGAATATTGAACGGTGTCGGCTGTACCAGGATCGGCGCATCCTCAAGCCCCTGCTCAGCGAGTACGGGGGCAAGCCGATGCTCAACGGTCAGCTTTGCGCTGAAAGCCAGTAACAGGTAAACGCAGGATATTCCCAGTCCCCAGGCGCACCAGTGCCGTACCCGGCGGGTAAGCAGGGCGATGACAAGGCAGGCGAGCAGAGTGAGCGAGTAAAAGGGGTCAATAATGAAGACAATCGGCCAGGCCACCGGTGGGGACTCAAGTGGCCACAAAAGCTGCGTACCATAGGTGGTCAAGGCATCCAGAAGCGGGTGAGTGATCAGGACCAGACCGAAGAAAGCGCTCCATCGAGCAAGCGGTATATCGCTAGCGGGCGCAACGCGAGCACTGACGAGTGCCAGTAAACCGGCAAGTCCCGTGAGTACAAAAAGCGAATGACTGAAGCCGCGGTGCTCGGTGACGTTGGCGACTGCATCGCCGTAGTCGATCATCACATCGAGGTCGGGCAGGGTGCCTAGCAGAGCGCCGAGGATAACCGCTTTGCAGCCTAGCCGACGCCCTAAAACGGCGCCCCCAACGGTTGCACCCAGCGCTGCCTGTGTGACTGAATCCAAGGGTGTTTCTCCGTTATCATGTTGGTGTTACAAGCGTACTGTTAAAAGCAATATCTGTATAGATATTGTATAATTCATGGCGCTGATTCGTGGATTATGCCTAGCTCACATTGGCAGCCGCAAAAATGCGGTTGGAATGCTAAGCTGGGTGCGTTTGCATTAATTTCGTCACACGACGCAACAAGGAGAGATGGCATGCAATACCTGCACACAATGGTACGCGTCAGTGATCTTGACGCATCGCTGCACTTCTACTGTGAGCTGCTGGGACTCAAGGAAGTCCGTCGTAAAGAAAACGATAAGGGCCGTTTTACGCTGGTGTTTCTTGCCGCGCCGGAGGATGAAGCACGCTCTTCACGCCTCACCGCGCCGGAAATTGAACTGACTTACAACTGGGACCCCGAAGAATATACCGGCGGCCGCAACTTTGGTCACCTGGCCTACCGTGTGGACGATATCTATGCGCTTTGTCAGAAGCTCCAGGACAATGGGGTGACCATCAATCGCCCGCCCCGCGATGGCCACATGGCGTTCGTCAAGTCGCCGGACGGTATCTCGGTTGAGCTGTTGCAAAAAGGCGATGCGCTGGCACCGCAAGAGCCTTGGGCCTCCATGGAAAATACCGGCAGCTGGTAATTGAGCGATAAGGACAGATCATCATGACCATCAATAACTGGCGGTTACTGCCATGGCTTGCTTCGGCAGCGCTATTGCTGAGTGCCTGTAGCAGCGCGCCGGGGCCAAGTTCCGCGCCAGACCCGGAACCAGGCGGAGACTCACTTTCCGGACCGGTCATCGAGCAGCGCTGGAACCTGCTACTGGTTGGCACCAACGAGCGGTTGTCGATGCCTGACACCCCGTTCTTTGAAATTAGCCGTGACGGTAGCGTGCGTGGCCACGATGGCTGCAATCGTTTTACCGGTGAAGCCACACTGGGTGGCAACCAGCGTATCGAGTTCAGCGAGCTGGCCACTACCCGTATGGCCTGTCCGCAAATGGGCGATGCAGAGAAGGTGACCGATATGCTGGAGACCGCTTATCGTTACCTGATCGACCATGACCGGCTGGTATTTTTCGGTCCGGACAGTCGCGTGCTGGGCGGCTGGCGCGAATCGAACTGATTTAATCAGTCCTCAAAAGGCGGGTTGAAGCGGGCGATAAAGCGCGCATCAATCCGCTTCTTCCAGTGCCATACCCACCTCCCGGAAACGCCCATGGCGCCCCGGCTGGCAATGGCCCGGCCACCACCGGTGCCGATCAGCGCCAGCACACGTTTGGGTGGCTGCCAGGCTGACAAGGTTTCTCCGCGGCATGCCGCACGCAGGTTACCTGCCAGGCGTGATCCCATACGTACTGCATAAACGCCCGCGTTGGGTAACGGCGGATCAAAGGCGGTGCAGTCGCCGGCCGCCAAGATGGTCGGGTGGCCGACCACTGCCAGGGTCTTTTCCACCTGAATAAACCCCTGCGTATCCAGCGGCAGTCGGGTATCAGAAAGCCAGCGGTGGCCGACAGCCCCGGTGGCCCAGAGCACGATATCCGCCTCGATGTGTTTGCCTTCGTGAGTCACTACGCCGCCGTCCACCAGCGCTTCGCCGCGTACGCGGGAGTGAATCCGAATGCCTGTCTTGGCTAACGCCCGTTGCATCAGCCAGCGTGGCAAGCGCCCGGCCTCGGGGAGCAGCTTTGGCGACGCGCTGAGCAGATGACCCTGCCAGCTAACGTCCGGGCGCTGATGGCGGAGTTGTTCCATCACGCTCATCAAGGTTTCGCAGCCCGCCGCGCCGCCGCCTACGCCTACCACCCGCTGGCTTGCGCCGGGGGGCAGCTGTTCGACATCATCGCGCAATGCCTGCCAGCGGTAATGGAGTGAGCTGAGCGGGCGCATGGCCAGCAGCTGGGGTAGGTGTTGGCCATGCTGCTCGGGGAGTGTCAGCGTCGACCCCACATTGAGCGAGGCCACGTCAAAGTGCAGTACATCGCCGTTGGCCAGGGTGACCTGACGTGCCGACGTGTCCAACGTCACCGCAGGAGAGTCGATAAAACGTGCCCCGGCCCGCTGGCAAAGTGCTGCCACGTCAATCTGTGTCTCGCGCAGTGTACATTCGCCAGCCAGCCAGGCCGGTACGCTACCGGAATAGGCCGCCAGCGGACTGTCGCTGACCACGGTGATGGCGAGCTCGGCTTCTGGCTGTTTGGCAAAGGCTTCCAGCACAAAGGCGTGGGCATGCCCCGCACCGATCAGTAAAAGATGCTGCATGCCAATGGCCCTCAAAACGCGAGTGTATTGAAACGATATGTTGTCTTAACAGATCATAACCTGATTTTTACCCGCTGTTTTAGCAAGATACATGCCCTTATCCACTCGCTCTAACAATTGACGGGGGCTCTCATCTGTTCGAATGGTCGTAAGCCCTGCACTGATGGTCACGGAATCCGGAATCGCAAACGAGTGTTGTTCGATATGACGGCGGAGTCGTTTGGCGATGCAAACCCCTTCGTTCAGTGTCACGTCAGCAATGATCACGATAAACTCTTCTCCGCCCCATCGGCCCAGGTGGTCGTTGCTGCGCAACGTTTGAGTCGCTAAACGTGCGATTTCTCGAAGTATGTCGTCTCCCGTGGGGTGGCCATAGGTATCGTTGATACGTTTGAAGTCATCAATATCAAACATCAACACCGCACAGGTCGCGTTGGAAGCGCACAATTCGTCAATAACGAACTCGGTATAGTAGCGATTCCAGCATCGAGTGAGGAGGTCGGTGTGAGCAAGGCTTTCCAGTCGCTGATTGGTTTTGCGCAACTGGCGGTTAACGTGTACGACGTCCAGGGCCGTAATCGCAACGGCCAGGTCATCGGCGAGCTCCAGCACCATGGACGCTTCAATCGGCAACCAGAAAGTGAGCTGGGCGATAGAGGTGACGTCACCGGGCGTCACCATGGCGTGTTGTCGGAAAATCAACAACCAACCCAGGTGGTTACTGGCCAGGTTTAAAGGGGCGGCAAGCCCTCCCTGGCAATCACCGTCTAATTCGATCGTGCTGTCCTGATCGGTTGTCGTATCCAGGTACCCCAGTTGCTGAAAAATCTGCTGGCGATCTGGGCATTCCCCGAAATAATAAAGCTCGCCCTTGTGGGTCAAGGCGATACCGTTTGCTTGAAAGATGTCACACCAGCCGTGACCATGACGCTGTAAAAAATCGGCAAGGCTCGTTAGCCGTTTTATGTCACGAGACAGTAGACGGCGGCGAGCTTTGAGCCTAAGCTGACGCTCGGCCATGTGTTTTGCCTTCAGCAGGTGCAGCCGCTGAGCGGCGATATCGATAAGGACGGTTACCCACTGCAAGGCGTCTTCCGGTGGGGCAGTCGGGAGTCCTATGTAACCCCAGACGTCATGCTCGCCTTTTAATTCATAATGGTGATAGTGGGACGTCCGTAATTCATCCTGTGAGCGAAAGGTAAGCAGTTGCCCGTGAGACGTCATGGTACTGGCTGCGGGGTAACAATAGGTCAGGCGAAGCTCTCCTGAATCTAATCGTCGGTAAAGCGCGATGGGTTGGTGGTCCGCCAACTCATGGAGCGTTTTTGTCAGCCTTTCAAAAAGCTCCTGAGGCGTTTTCGATGAGCTGATGAGGTCTAATGCGAGACACAGATCATCGAATGTACTGCCTGGTTTATTGGCTGGTGTAGAAGGTACGCCACTCATACGGAATGACTCCTAAAGCACGGTGCCCCCTAACCGCCAGGTCGTGCCTTGGTATGGGTGAAACGATGGGCTGGAATTGAAGTAACGATTCAATCAAAAGGTTAACCGTTATTCAACTATTATTGAATAATCGCTTCACATTGGCGGCATGAATGAAAAACAGATGTTCGCCGAGCGATTGAAAAACGCCATGCAAGCTGCCGGGTACGATGTACGCTCCTCTGTTCTGGAGCGTGAATTCAACCTGCGCTATTGGGGAAAGCCGATTACGTATCAGGCGGTCAGACGCTGGCTGCGCGGCGATTCCATTCCCAGCCAGGAAAAACTTCAGGTATTGGCGCATTGGCTGGCCATTGATCCTCACCAATTACGCTATGGAGCTGGGGGACAAGCGTCCATCAAGGAGCCGTCTGGTGTTTGGGAGACTTCTTCCAGCAACGAAGAGCGGCGCTTATTAGCGTTATATCGCCGCTTGCCCTCCGAGCAACGTAAGGTCGTTCTAGAAGTGATGGATACGTTTGCGAAAGCCTATTCAACGACAGATAGCCCGACTAAATAGGTGGTGTCTTGAGCGACCATTCGCTATGACTCACCGCGTCGCCAGTTGAAGTAGCGCTTTAAAAAATTGAGCACCCGTTCGGGTTTGTGGGCGTTCTTCCACACGCCCGCCGTCGCCTTGGCGGCTTCGCCCAGGGTCGGGTAAGGATGGATGGTGCCCAACAGCTTGTTTAGACCCAGGCCGTGTTTCATGGCGAGGGTGAACTCACCCAGCCATTCGCCGGCATTTTCGGCCACGATGGTCGCGCCAAGAATCCTGTCTCTGCCCGGCACGGTGAGCACCTTGATAAACCCCTGGGTGGCGCCTTCGGCAATCGCCCGGTCACTGTCTGCCATGGCGTAGCGGGTTACCTCGAAGGCGATGTTTTTCTCCCTGGCTTCCTTCTCGTTGAGGCCGACTCGCGCCACTTCGGGCTGGACGTAGGTGACGGCGGGCATAAAGCGGTAATCCACGGCAAAGCTTTTCAACTCGCCAAACAGCGCGTTCACCGCTGCGTGCCAGGCCTGGTGAGCGGCCGCGTGAGTCAACTGGTAGGGCCCGGCGAGATCCCCGCAGGCCCAGATATTCGGCAGTCGGGTTTGCAGTCGCTCGTTAAGCTCCAGTGTACCGGTAGGGGTTGTGGAGACGCCCAGTGCCTCAAGGCCCAGCCCTTCAATGTTGGCTTGGCGGCCGACACTCACCAGCAGATAGTCAAAGGCCAGTATCGAGCGCTCTCCCTGATGCTCCACGGCAAGCTGGTAGCCTGACGTGTCGTTGAGAACTTCCAGTGCCTTGGTGTCGGTCATCACCGTCACCCCTTCGTCCGTCAGGGTGTTTTCGACGGCTTCGCCGACCTCCTGGTCCTCCCGACCCAGCAACTGGTGCATGCCTTCTACCAGCGTGACCTGGCTGCCCAGGCGGGCGAAGCTCTGGCTAAGTTCACAGCCGATAGCGCCGCCACCGAGTACCACCAGGCGTTTAGGCAGTTCTGTCAGTGACCATAGGTTTTCAGAGGTGAGTACGGGCGCGTGCTCAATGCCCGGTAGCGGCGGCACCTTGGGGCGGGCGCCGGTGGCCAGCACGATATGGCGGGCAGTAACGGTTTGAGCACCGATTTGAACTTCCCAGGGCGACGTCAGAGTGGCGTGGTCCTGATACACCTCAACGCCCAGATCGGTGTAGCGCTCGACGCTGTCGTGGGGTTCGATATCGCGAATCGCTTGATGTACATGCCCCATGACCTTGGCGAAATCAATCTGCGGTTCGCTTGACGTCACGCCAAAGCGTGGTGCGGTGCGAATCTCGTGGGCGGCGCGGGCGGCCCGAATCAGTGCATTGGACGGTACGCAGCCAGTATTCAGGCAGTCGCCACCCATCTTGTGTTTTTCAACCAATGCCACCCTGGCGTTGACGGCGCTGGCGATATAGCTGGTCACCAGGCCGGCCGAGCCGCCGCCAATCACGACAATGTCGTAGTCAAAATGCGCTGGCCGATTGAACTCTTTGTAGGCTTTTCGCTTCTGTACCAGCAGGACAATGCGCCGCGCGATCCAGGGAAAAATCGCCAGGAGCGCAAAGGACGCCAGCAGCGTTGGTGAAATAATGCCGCCGAGGCTCTCAAGCTCCCCCAACTGGCCGCCGGCATTGACGTAAATGGCAGTGCCGGGAAGCATGGCGACCTGGCTCACCCAATAAAACGTCACGGTCTTGATGCGCGTCAGGCCCATCACCAGGTTGATCATGAAAAACGGGAACACTGGCACCAGACGCAGGGTGAAAAGGTACAGGGCACCGTCCCGCTCGACCCCGCGGTTCACCGATTCGAACTGACGCGGAAAGCGCTTTTCAATCGCCTGGCGGAATAAAAAGCGCGACAGCAAAAACGCCAGCGTAGCGCCCAATGTGCTGGCAAAGGAGATGATCAATAGCCCCCAGCCGAGCCCGAACAGCGTGCCACCCAGTAGTGTCAGCAGGGTTGCCCCGGGCAGCGACAGCGCGGTCATCACCACATACACGGCGAAAAAGATGCCCGCTACCTGCCAGGGGGATTGACTGAACGCCGCCTGAAAGTCGCTCTGGTAGGCTTTGAGGGTATCGAGGGTGAACCACTGGTGGGCACCGGTCAGAAAGAAAGCCCCGATGGCCACGATCAGTAAGGCTGCCATCAGTATACGTTGTCGGGTCACGGTCATCTCCAGGAAAGCGTTTCAGGGTAGAGGTCAGTGGGCGTGCAGCGTGTTTCCTTACACTGGCGCGCGGGTAGCTTGCCAGCGCTGCCAGTCTTCCGGTCGGTCAACGTCCCATACGGTGGCGGGGTAACTGGCGTGAAGGCCGAGTGCTTCAATCCGTTGCCGGGTCGCGCTAAGCACCCTGTCATTGCCCCAGGGAATCAACTCAAACAGCCCCGGATAGTCGCGGTGGGTGCCGATCAGCCCATAGCCGCCGTCCTCGGCGGGCAGCATGACCACGTCATGCGTGTGGAGCTGCTGCGCACAGGCCGTGATCAGATCGCTGGTGATGCTCGGGCAGTCACTGCCCATCACCATGGCGGGGCCTGACGCGCTGTTCAGTGCGTGACGGATGCGTGTCCCTAAATTGCCCTCCGGCTGGGGGGCGAGCGTCACGCCAAAGTGTTCGTAAAGCTCGCCAAACAGTGGGTGAGTATGGTCGAGTGCCGTCCACAGCGTGATGTGGTCAGCAGATAGTGCTTTGCAGGCATTGGCCACACAGTGGCGGACCAGTTGCGCATGGGCATCCGCGGCACCCTCTGGGCCGAGCAACGGCGCCAGGCGTGTTTTAGCCCGCCCTGGCAGCGGCGCCTTGGCCAGCAGGTGCAGGTGGAGCGTTTCACCGGGCATCGCGATACTCCCTGGCCAGTTGGGTGGCGCTAACGCCGCGCCAGTAGCGATAGCGCAGCCGCCACATCAGGCGGATGGTCGACCAGGCACCGTGTTGGTCCCAGCGCCTGCCTGAGCTTATCACTTTGCTGCGTAGACAGGCAGGATGCGACAGCTGTTTGAGCCGTTTAGACAGCTCAATGTCTTCCATCAGCGGTTGATCGGGAAAACCGCCGACTGCCGTGAAGGTGCTCGCGCGCACAAAAATGCCTTGGTCGCCGGTGGCGATGCCAGTGAGCCGAGAACGCAGATTCATCATCGTGCTTACCACGGGCAGCCAGCGGCTGCGGCCTGAGAGGTTGATGGCGAAGTGTCCCCAGGCATGGCGGCCAAGCGCCTGGGTTATCTGCTCAACGGCGTTCCCGGGCAGTTGAGTATCTGCATGCAGGAACAGTAACGCCGGGGCGCTGGCATGCTGTGCGCCGAGATTCATTTGCCGCGCCCGCCCCGGTTGACTGGCTATCACTCTATTCGCCAGCGGCCGGGCGATGTGAACGCTTGCGTCGCTACTGCCGCCATCGACGACGATGACTTCAACACCTTGGTCGCCAAGCGATGACAGTGCCGTTAAATGGTCCGCCAAAGAGGCTCCCTCGTTGAGCACCGGGATGACGATGCTGAGGCGAGCGGTTGGGTCAGCCGAGTTCAATGATCGGCCCTCCCGCGGCGTCGGCATCGGCGTGGTCGTGGGTGACCAGCAGCGCGGGGAGGCCTGCGTCGCGCAACTGGCGGAATACCAACGAGCGCATTTCCTGGCGCAGGGCCATATCCAGCTTGGAAAATGGTTCGTCGAGCAGCACCGCGTGTGGCTGTGAGAGCAGCAGGCGCATCAAGGCCACGCGGGCTTGCTGACCGCCGGAAAGCGTTGCCGGGTCGCGCTCCTCATAGCCTGCGAGCCCCACCTGGTGAAGCGCCTGGGCCACCTTCGGCTGTTTGTTGGCGGTGTGTTGGGGAATGCCAAAGTGCAGATTGCCGCCCACGCTGAGGTGAGGAAACAGCAGTGGATCCTGAAATAACAGCCCGAGTCCGCGTTTTTCGGCAGGCAGGGTGTCCAGCCTTGTGTCGGCCAGAAAGATTTGCCCCTGGGCTTTGAAGGCAGGCGATATGAATCCTGCCAGGTAGGCCAGCAGGGTTGATTTACCCGAGCCGGAGGGGCCCATGACGGTGAGCACCTCGCCGGGGGCAATGGTCCGATCGATGGCCAGCAGCCTTTCGCCATTCAGGGTGATCTGTACCTGCTGAATGTGCAGCGTCGGGTTCAGTGTCATGCAACTCCTCGCATCTGGCGACGTTTGGCCCAGGCCAGGCGCGGTATCAGCAGCGCCAGACTAAAGCCGATAAAGGGGAGTAGTGCCTGGAGCAGCGCGAGGACGGCGATCAGCCGTCGGTTGCCCCCGGATGCCATGGCCACCGCTTCGGTGGTAATGGTGGGGACACGCCCGCCGCCGAGTAGCAGTGTGGGTAAGTATTGGCCGATACTCACGGCCAAACTGACCGCGCAGGCGGTGAGCAGTGGCGCCAGCAGCAGCGGCAGGCGTACCTGCCAAAAAGCCCGCCAAGGCGAGGCCCCCAGCGAATGGGCAACCTGCAGCCAGCGAGGGTCCAGGCGTCGATAGGCTTCGGAGAGTGACAGGTAGAGATAAGGCGCTACAAAAAGTAAATGGGCGGCCACCACTAGCGTTCGTTGCGGGCGAACGTTAATGCTTTCCGCCGCGACCACCAAGCCAAACAGAAAGGCGACCTGGGGAATGATCAGCGGTAGATACAGCAGCCACTGGGAGCGGCTGGCCGGACGACGCTGGCGCACCTCATTCTCAAGGACAGCCACCACCAGCGCAGCGGCAATCAGTGTCGCCGCCAGCCCCACGCTTAAGGTATTCAACAGTGGCGTTGCCAGGCTGGGGAGAAGACGTTGCCAATGATCGAGCGTAAAGGTGCCGGGCAAGGCATCAGGAAAACGCCAGAAACCGGCCACTGAAAAGATCACCAGCCCCCCGATCGCGCTGATGGCCAAGAGTGTCGTGGTCGCCAGCAATAGTCGGCCACCCATGGCGATCACTACCGACCCCGTACTTCTTGCGCCATTGACCAGCCAGCCTTGACTAACCCGCTTGACACACTGCTCGCCGAGCCACCAGGTCAACAGCGCGGCCAGGGTGACGCCAAGCTGAAGCACGGCGCCGGCAGACGCCATGAAACGACGGTTCAGATCGGGGTCATTGAACCAGCTCAGAATCGAGACGCTCAGTGTAGGCGGTAAGGTCGGGCCAAGAATCATGGCCATATCAACCACCGACGTGGCGTAGGCAATCACCGCGTAAACGGGCAACCGAATCAGCGGGTAGAGCGCCGGGAAGACACTTTTCAGCCAGGCAATACTCGGGGCGTAACCCAGTGAGCGCGACAGCATGACACGCTGATCGGGTTGAAGCTGAGGCAGTGCGGCAAGACACATCAGCAGTAGAAAGGGGACTTCCTTGAGCACCAGCCCGGCCATCAATGTAAGCCCTATGGCGTCGTTGACGATGAGCCAGTCGGGAGGCCGCTCCCAGCCCGTCAGCCCGGGAGAGAGAAAACGTGCCAATAACCCGGAGGGCGCGATAAGGAAGGCAAGGCCAAACGCCACGGCCGCATGAGGGATCGCCAGCAAGGGTGAAACCAGCCGCCGGATGCCGCGATCAAGCCAGGTGCCGCGGCTGGCAGCCAGAAAAAGCCCCACCACCACCAGTGCCATGAGGGTGCTCAGCAATCCGCTGGCAAAGCTCACCGCTATCGAACGACCAAGCCCGGGTTGGGCGAACAGGCTTTGCCAGGGGGCCATGCTCACGGTGTTGCCGCCCAATGCAGGCAGATAGCCAAAGGCGGGCAGCAATACCATCAACAGGCCTGCCCCAACGGGCAGGACCAGTAGGGCAATAAGCAGCGTCGGGGCCAGGCGCAGCATCGCCTAGTTCACGCCATAACGCTCAAGCCAAGCGTCCTGCAGCGCGGTCATCCAGCTTGGGTGCGGCTCGGGCAGCGTCTTGGACAGCGCATCGGCCGGCAGTTCTGAAGGATGCCGCTCGCCCTGTTCAAACAGCGCCTGGGCATCGGCCTCCAAGCGGTCGATATCCAGCACGCTACGGTCGCCCCACATCGAAAGCGACTGCTTCTGCGCCTGGGCTTCCGGCGATAGCAGGAAGTTGGCGAGTACCATGGCGCCGGCCTTGTGCGGCGAGTTGTAGGGAATGGCAACAAAGTGGACGTTGCCCAGAGTGCCGCCTTCCAGCACGTAACTGCGCACACTCTCCGGCAGTTCGTACTCCATGACCGCGACGGCCGCATCGGTGGGGTAGAAGGAAAATGCCAGACTCAACTCGCCATCGCTCATCAGGGTGCGCAGGTTGGGGCCAGAGTCCGGGAAAGTACGTCCGCTGCGCCACAGGTGCGGGTGCAGCTCATCCAGGTAGGCCCACAACGGAGCCGTCACACGCTCGAAATCGGCGTCTTCCACGGGCTGGTAGAGGGCATCATCCTGGTCTGTGAGCTCGATCAGTGCCTGTTTCAAAAAGGTGCTGCCGGTGAAGTCAGGGATGCGTGGATAGCTGAACTGGCCAGGGTTGGCTTTAGCCCACTCAAGCAGTGCCGACATGTTCTGAGGCGGGGTATCGGTTAGGGCGCTGTCGTAATAGAAGGTGATCTGCGCCTTGCCCCAGGGCGACTCATACCCCTCGGTGGGCAGGGTGAAATCGGTCACCACTTCGGGGTTGTCGTTGGCGTTGGTGAGCGCAAAATTCGGCAGTGCCTCGGCAAAGGGACCGAACAGCAGATCGTTCTCGCGCATTGCGGCAAAGTTTTCGCCATTAATCCAGATCAGGTCGATGCTGCCCTCGTCATCGTTGCCCGCCTGCTTTTCAGCCAGCACCCGCGACACCGCACTGCTGGTGTCATCCAGTTTTACGTGAGCCACTTCAACATTGAACTGCGCCTGCATTTGCTCGGCCACCCAGTCGATATAGCGGTTGGTGCGTGAATCACCGCCCCAGGCGTTCCAGTAAACCGTTTGGCCTTCAGCTTCATCCAGCACGGCTGGCCAGTCGCTGGGGGGTGGCGCCGCCACCGCGGGAAGTGTCAGCGCCAGCAAGGGGGCGATCAGGGAGTATCGGCGTTTTAGCATGGGGTACCTCTGTCAAAATGAGCGGGCATTACTCAATCGCTGTCAATTAAAGTGTTGCGCGCAGGCGCTGCAGTTCGTCCTGAACGTGATCGATGATCGGCGGTGACAGGTAGTGTTCGACTCGATCGCGTACGTGATCAATGACCGCGCTGTCGGTAAGCTCCGCCGACCAGTCTTCGCCGCGCTGCTGGGCGTCCTTGGCGCGCAGGTGCTGGGCTCGCCACTTGGCGCACCAGGTCAGCGACCACAGCCAGGTCGCTCGCCGGCAGGCAACTAAGGTTTCGGCGCTGGGTGATGTGCCCATGGCGGCCTGCCAGCGACGGTAAAACCCGACGACCTCATCCAATGACAGCACCGCCTGGCTATTCAGGTCCCAGGTAGTGGAGGTGTAGAGGCTGGTATGGGCCAGATCGATGCCCGGCAGACCATAGCGGCACTTCTCTACATCCACCAGTACCGCGCGCCCCTGAGCATCGATCAGAAAGTTGCCCGGATGGGTATCAAAGCTGATCAGGCAGCGTTCGGCATCGGGAAGCGCCACCGGCAGAGCCGCCAGTTCATCTCGAATGCGCGCAACGACTTCAGCGCTCAAGTCGGCCTGTTCGAGCCATTCAGACTGGCGAGCCACTTCCTCGCGCATGGCTCGCCACGGGTCTGCTGGCGCTAGCAGTGGGGCAGGCGGGTCCGGCAGTGGCAGTCTGTGCAGGCTGGCAAGGGTTTCAGCGATGCGGGGTAAATCCTGCGGCAGTTGGGCCAGCTGACCTGCGATAGCATCCACCAGCAGGCCGCCGCGCGGCAAGCGATCGCTTACTTCCAGAAGGCCATGTAAACCGGGTACATGGCCACCCTGGCTGGCTCGCTGGTAGCAGGCGGCTTCGTAAGCCAGATTGTCGGCAGGGCCAAGGTTCATCTGGCTTTGCTTGGGAAGCCGTGCCACCCAGTCCGCCCCCTCACGGTGTAGCCACACGTGATCATGGGCAAGCCCCGTATCCGCCATCGGGGATAGCGATTGATAGCTGATATTGGCCTCTTGCAGCACTGCTTCCAGGGACTGCAGGCGCGCCTGTAAAGGTGTCGGCATGGCGTCATCCGTGTTGAGCAAGTCATCGTTGCCACTAAGTGGTTGTTCTAACGCCAACCTTACACGGTTTATGGTTAAAAATGATGCAGGCACGGCGGAAAGGCGCGGTCATGCCGCCCGGGTGGAATATCAGCAGCCCTAGTTTTGCATGGGAATATCATCTTTCCAGCGAAAGCCGACGCCACCAGCTTTCCATACGCCGTCGCGATTGAAGGGGTGCGGGCCGGATAAGTTGATGTACTGCGGCAATTCGAAGTGCGGCGCCAGATTCTGCCTGGCCTTGATCGTCACGCGGTCCATGATTCTCAGCCCCTGCTCTTCTGCCGACATATGCGCTTCAGGCGCTGCCCGATGGGCCAGCGCCCAGTTATCAATATACAGAAGGTCGCCTGTGTCGTAGTGGTAGCGTATGCCGTAACCCTTTTCGAATGACGCATTCAGCAGATCGTTATAGTCGTTGAAAAGCTGCTTCATCTCGTCTTCGTTGAGCAAGCGAAGTTGCTCGGTGGAGGCGGGTGTCTGCTGCAGCTCATCAATGGCGACACCGTCTTCCGGTAGCCGCTCCAGCACCGCGCCGGTCATTCCCAGATGCAGCCATACGCTCTTGCGCCCAGAAATAGGATGTTTGTGGACGACGGGGTGACTCACACCTGATGCCGAGTTGACAGACACCAGCCGTTCCCAGAAGGCCTGCTTGTCCTCGGGCAGAACATCAAAGGCGGCCCCTTGGTGGGCAAAGTGCGTGCCGCCGCCCTGCTCTGGGGCGCGCGCCATGTAGTAGGCGGAGTGGGAAAACGTCGCGGCTTCGAAACTACCATCGTTATGCCACTGTGGGCCTACGCCCAGGATGCCGTAGCGGTTGTCATTGGAGCAGCGGAAGATATCCCGGTTCATGCCAGGCGTCGCCGGGTGGACGCCATGAGTGGAGTGGATTTCACCCGCGCCCCACCATTTGCTCGCGTTGACCAACTCATCGGCCGAGAGATCTGCCTGGTGCTTAAACACGATGAAGCCACGGTTCGCCATTTCCACTTCCAGCGCCTCGATGACAGACGCTGGGAGTCGGTGACGTACGTCAGCACCGTAAATTTCGACGCCAAGCGGCTCCAGCTGTTTGACCGTCAGGCCGGCTTCTTCAAACAGCGCGACACGGTCAGGGTCGAGCGGTGGTATGGTCGGTGGCGTGTTGCTGAACTTGTCGGAGGGTGTTCGCATGATGACGTGACCTCAATGGGTGAATTTTCTTCACTCAGCGAATGTCCGTGACA
Source organism: Halomonas sp. CSM-2 (assembly GCF_002119345.1). Taxonomy (NCBI): domain Bacteria; kingdom Pseudomonadati; phylum Pseudomonadota; class Gammaproteobacteria; order Oceanospirillales; family Halomonadaceae; genus Halomonas; species Halomonas sp. CSM-2. The sequence goes on from NZ_NBYR01000007.1 coordinate 106,025, forward strand.
GGGTCCTGAGCGGCAGGAACAAACGGTCCAATGATATTGGTCAGGTTATGCTGCGTTTTGTTCCTGGTCCAATCTGTGTGCTACCGGTAGGGAAAAGCCCAACCGCTCCCTTTTCGGTGCCGCCAAGGGGGCGGGCGTTATAACCACCCATTTTGCAATCGCATATCACCTTCATTCCTGTGTCATCAGGGCCTCATGAAACAGGGCTTCGACGCGCTTCTGGGTACGCGCATACCAAGCCTCGTCCTTGGTCACTGCCCTTTGGGCGTTGATGGGGTGGGTGGGAATATGCAGGCGCATGTCCAGTCCAGTGTCGCGGTGGGTAGTGACCTGCATCGCGGCAGAGTGTCGCGCTGGGCCATAGGGAATATGCCGGGCCAGCGCCACTTGGCGCTCGCTGGTGGTGGCGAAACGGATAAACGCTCGGGCCGTCTCGGGGTTCGGGGCGCCGCGGGGGATCACCCATGTCTCGTGCTCCTGGAGCTGGCCGTCCCAGAGAATCTCGATAGGCAGATCGCGCTCCACCATGGCCGCGAAGAAGCGGCCATTGTAGCCTGACGCCATGACCACCTTGCCCTCTTCGAGCAGGCGCACCGGGGTGTCGCCGGCTTCCCACCAGTGGATATTGTCGATGCCTTGCAGCCGGGCGAAGGCCAGATCCAGGCCACGGCGGGTACTGAGCAGGCGGTAAAGTTCTTCCCGGGGGACCCGGTAGGAGAGCAGCGCCCACTCCAGATTAGCCGCCGGCGTGCGTTGCAAGGCCCGAGGGCCAGGGAAGCGCTGTTGATCGAAGAGATCGGCGATGCGAGTGGGGCGCTCTCCGGGGAACGCATCACGGCGATAGGCCACGACAGTGGCAAAAATTGAATGGCTAATAAAACAGTGCCCCAGGGCACCAGAGAAGAAATCCTGGGGTGCCGGGGTACCGTCCGGCGCGGGGGCCGCCAGTTCGGTGGGTAGCGGCTCCAGCAGCCCTTCCTCGCAGGCTGCCATGGCCTCGCTGCGGGTCATATCGATGACGTCCCAGGGGACATCGTTGTCCGCAACGGCTTGGCGCAGTTTCGTCAGGCCGCCGTTATAGCTATCCACGGCCACCGGTACGTCGTGAGCCTCCGTGAAAGGGGTGAAGAGGGCGCGGCGCTGGGCTTGCTCGTAGGCACCGCCCCAGCTCAGAACGGTCAGCGGGTTAGCGGCGTCAGGTACGTCCGCCCGGATGGGAGATGTCAGGGCAAGCAGCCCGGTCAGGAGTCCTGGGATCCATCGTCTAGCCAGCACCGTGTTCCTCCCGTCGCAGGGCGTCGCTGTGATGCAAGAAGGCTCGAGCAATACTCGACTCATAGGCCACCCCAAGGAAGCGCCGTTCGTTATCGACAACGGCGATGGCCTCACCGGTGACCTTCTCCAATTGATGCATTGCGTCCCAAAGTGATGCGTGAGGATCCAGCACGGGGCGAGGCGTCTCGGGACAGTCGGCCAGGGTTGTCGCCTCGCTGCCTGCGCGGAGGGTCTCCAGGCTCGCCAACGTCACGCAGCCTTGGTACCGCCCTCGGTCGTCCACCCGGTAGGCTTCGCCATGACCTGCTGTGCTCAGGCACGAGATAGCCGCGTCCAGTGGGGTCGCAGGGGCCAGGGTGACGGCATCGTGGCTGATCAACTCGGTCAATCGGGTTTCCTGGAGCACGGCGCGACTGCGCCCCGCGGAGAGGTCCAGGCCACGGCGGGCCAGTTGAATATCGAAGAGCGAGCGGCCGAACAACTGGGCGGCCAGTGGATTGGCGAGCGTGACGCTGGCCAGGGCGGCGGTGGTCAAGGCATAGCTGCCGGTAAGTTCGAAGACGATCAGCAGAGTGGTAAGAGGCGCGCCGAGTACCGGAGCGGTGACCGCGACCATGCAGCACACGGCATAGAAGATGAACGTCTCCTGGCCGCCGCCCAGCTCGGCGACCAGGGTTCCGACCAGGGCGCCAAAAAGAGTACCGATCACCAGCGCTGGGCTGAAGACGCCACCGGCGAAGCCCAGCCCCAGACACAAAGCCGTCGCGGCCAGCTTGAGCAGCAGGACCATCAGCAGCTCGCCGCCGCCGTAGGCCCCCGGCAAGGTGGCGAAGCGCAGGGTTTCCTGGCCCATGCCCAGGATATCGGGTACCCACAGCGCGGTTAAGCCGAGCAAAGCCCCGGCCAGTGCGGGATGCAGGCTGGCAGGTAACGGTAGCCGCTTAGCTAGCTGCCCCATGGCAAGAATGGCATGCATATAGGCGCCCGCCACCAGAGCGCCCAGGCCACCCAGGCCCAGGAAAAGAGCGAATTCCCAGGGTTGGGGTACGCCAGGCTCGGTGATATGGAACAGCGCCCCTTGATCCAGCAACTGGGTGGCCAGCACATAGCCGACGATGGCGGCGGCGGCCACGGGAGCGAAGGCGCGCAGGGCATAGTGGCGAAGTACGACTTCGTGGGCGAAGACAATGCCTGCCAGGGGCGCATTGAAGGCGGCCGCAATGGCAGCAGCCACCCCGCAAGCGATCGTGATATTGTCTTCTGAGCGCCCCAGGTGCAGCAAGCGTGTGATCAGCGAGCCGAGCGTCGCGCCGAGATGGACCAGCGGCCCGTACTGACCCACCGAAGCACCGGCGCCCAACGACACCAGGCTGCTTAACCCCGATAGCGCACCCGCCTTGGCAGGCAGGCGACCCCGGCGGGTCTGGACAGCAGCGATGGCGTCAGTAGGTGTGTGGGGACGGCCCCCGGGAAGACCGCGATGTAGTTGACCAACGAGCAGCCCGCCCAGGGTCGGTATCAGCAGGGTGGCCAGGATCACAAGCGTGGTGTTAGCCGCCATCATCTGGCCCCGCGGGGAGATCAACAACAGGTCGTTGAGCCATAACACCGCATTGACAAAACCGACGGCGACCAGCGCCGCCACGCCCCCGACGATACTGCCCAATAGTACCAGACCAAGAAAACGCAACACCGCCAGGGGGTGTCGGGCCGAAACGCTGTCTTTGCTGGGCGAGTCCATCTCCCATTTATAGGCGCTATTGGGTCGCCGGGCAAGGTAGCACGGGCGCCATGCGGTAAGAGCTGCCTGGCGCCGCGTGGCTTACAGCGCTGAGATTTTAGCCCGCTGCTCTTCCAGCAGCTGCTTGGCGGCCTGGAAGTCGGCGAGCTTGCCGCGTTCTTTTTCCACCACTGATTCCGGGGCTTTGGCGATAAAGCCTTCGTTGTCGAGTTTCTTCTCGATGCCGCCGATCAGCTTGTCCTGTTTTTCAATTTCCTTGGCCAGGCGTTTGAGCTCAGCGTCTTTGTCGATCAAGTCCGCCATTGGCACGAGTACTTCCATGTCGCCGACCAGCTGTGTGGCCGATAGCGGCGCATCATCGGGATTTTCAAGCCAGGTGGCGCTTTCCAGCTTGGCAAGCTTGGCGAGGAAGTGGCGGTAGTCTTCAAGCCGCTCGGCATCTTCCGGCTTGCCCTTGGTGAGTAGTACGTCGAGCGGCTTGCCGGGGGCGATGTTCATCTCGGCGCGGATGTTGCGCACGGCGATGATCACGCCTTTCAGCCATTCGATGTCGCGGGTCGCCTGCTCGTCGATTTTGCTGTCGTCGGCTTGCGGCCAGGCCTGCAGCATTAAGGACGCGTCGTCGCCGACGTAAGTGCCTGCCAGCGGTGCGACACGTTGCCAGATCTCTTCGGTGATGTAGGGCATCATCGGGTGGGCGAGGCGCAGAACGGTTTCCAGCACCCGCACCAAGGTACGGCGTGTACCTCGCTTTGCCTCGGCACTGGCATTTTCGTCCCACAGTACCGGCTTGGATAGCTCCAGGTACCAGTCGCAGTATTCGTTCCAGACGAACTCGTACAACGCCTGGGAGGCGTGGTCAAAGCGGTATTCCTCCATCGCCCTGGTGACCTGGGCCTCGGTTTTCTGCAGTTGGGAAATAATCCAGCGGTCGGCCAGAGAAAGCTCGACATCGTTGACGCCTTCTCCTTCAAGTGAGGTGCCGCAGTCTTCGTCTTCGGCGTTCATCAGCACGTAGCGCGAGGCGTTCCACAACTTGTTGCAGAAGTTGCGGTAGCCGTCCAGGCGGTTCATGTCGAACTTGATATCCCGCCCGGTAGTGGCCTGGGAGAGGAACGTAAAGCGCAGCGCATCGGTACCGTGGGCTTCAATGCCGTCCTTGAATTCGTCGCGGGTCGCCTTGGCAATCGCCTTGGCTTTTTGCGGCTGCATCATGTTGCCGGTACGTTTTTCGAGTAGCGCGTCCAGGCTGATCCCGTCGATCAGGTCGATGGGATCCAGCACGTTGCCCTTGGATTTGGACATCTTCTGACCCTGGCCGTCGCGCACCAGGCCGTGTACATAGACTGTCTTGAAGGGGACTTCGCCGGTGAACTTGAGCGTCATCATGATCATCCGGGCGACCCAGAAGAAGATGATGTCAAAGCCCGTGACCAGCACGCTGGTCGGGTGGAAGGTTTCAAGCTCCGGTGTCTGTTCCGGCCACCCCAGGGTGCCGAAGGTCCACAGGCCGGAGCTGAACCAGGTGTCGAGGACGTCTTCGTCCTGGGTGAGCTCAATATCATCGCCCAGGCCGTGCTTCTCGCGGACTTCGGCTTCCGTGCGGGCTACGTAGACATTGCCCGCCTCGTCGTACCAGGCCGGAATGCGGTGACCCCACCACAACTGGCGGGAAATACACCAATCCTGCAGGTCGCGCATCCAGGCAAAGTACATGTTTTCGTAGTTCTTGGGCACGAACTGGATATCGCCGTTTTCCACCGCCTCGATGGCGGGTTTGGCGAGGGACTCGACAGCCACAAACCATTGGTCGGTGAGCAGCGGCTCGATCACGTCACCCGAGCGGTCGCCGTAGGGCATGGTGTTGTTGACGGCTTCCACCTGTTCCAGCAGGCCCAGCGCGTCCATGTCCGCGACGATCAGCTTGCGCGCTTCAAAGCGGTCCAGCCCGGCGTATTTGGCGGGCAGGCTGGCGTCTTCGTCAGGCTGCGGCTGGCCTTTCAGGTCATAGATCTCGGCGCGCTCAAGGATGGTGGCATCCTGGCTGAAGATGTTGATCAGCAGGTGATCCTGGCGCTTGCCGACTTCGTAGTCGTTGAAGTCGTGTGCCGGGGTGATCTTGACGCAGCCCGAGCCTTTTTCCATGTCGGCATGCTCGTCGGCGACGATGGGAATCCGACGGCCGACCAGCGGCAGCTCGATAAACTTGCCGACCAGCGAAGCATAGCGCGTGTCTTCCGGATTCACCGCCACGCCGGTATCCCCCAGCAGGGTCTCCGGGCGGGTGGTGGCGACCACAAGGTAGTCCTTGCCGTCAGCGGTTTTGACGCCGTCGGCCAGCGGGTAGCGGAAGTGCCAGAAGCTGCCCTGCTGCTCCTTGTTTTCCACTTCAAGGTCGGAAATCGCCGTGTGCAGGGTGGGATCCCAGTTGACCAGACGCTTGCCGCGATAAACCAGGCCTTCTTCATGAAGGCGCACGAAGACTTCCTGTACGGCCTTGTAGAAGCCGTCATCCATGGTGAAGCGCTCGCGGGACCAGTCAACGCTGGCGCCCATGCGGCGCAGCTGGCGGGTAATATGGTCGCCGGATTCCTCTTTCCACTCCCAGACCTTATCGATAAACGCCTCGCGGCCCAGGTCGTGGCGGGTTTTTCCTTCTTCGGCGGCAATTTTGCGTTCCACCAGCATTTGCGTGGCAATACCGGCGTGGTCGGTGCCTACCTGCCACAGGGTGTTGTTGCCCTGCATCCGCTTCCAGCGCGTCAGGGTATCCATGATGGTGTCCTGGAACGCGTGGCCCATGTGCAGACTGCCGGTCACATTGGGCGGTGGAATCATGATCGAAAACGGGGTTCCGCGGCCGGTCGGCGCGAAACGGTTGTCGGCTTCCCAACGCTCGTACCAGCGAGTTTCGATCTGTTCAGGTTGGTAGGTCTTTTCCATGGATTGGCTCACCGCAACGATGCTCCCCGCCGGGAAGCATGGAATTCATAAATGGGATCGAAAAAATGGCGTCAAGTATAGCGCGATTAAGGGTAGGGCGTCAGGCCCTGACCGAGTGACGATTCAGTCCGCGCATGGCGATCAACCCAAGTACCGGCCCCGGCAGCAGCCACCAGATCACTGCAAGGCCTTGGTCCGACCATAGGGCGGTGACCAGCGCAATCGAGGGTATTGTCAGCCCAAAGCCAATGGCGTTCATCATGGCGAGCGCCGCGCCTAGCCGCTCGGGTGGCGCGGTAGCGCTGGCCAGGGCGGAAAACTGTGCAGAATCGGCGATCACGCTAAAGCCCCAGAGAAGTAAAAGGGCGATCAGCAAAAGCGGTGGCGCCCCGCCGATCAGCGGATAGAGCAGGCATAAGGCGCCCGACGTGGCAAGTGCCACAAACGCGACTCGAGCGCTACCGTAATGGCGGCTCCAGCGGCCGGCCAGCACGCAGCCGGGCAGGCCGATGGCAATGATCAAAAAGCTGATCCAGGACTGGGCGCTGGTGGCCGCATTAAGGCGTTCCAGCTCGCGTGTGACCAAAAACGGCACCAGCGCCCACAGTGCATACAGTTCCCAGCAGTGGCCGAAGTAGCCCAGCGCCGCGGCCCGGAAGTCTTTGTGCTTAAACGCAGCCAGCCCCGCCCAAGGGCGCCCGCCGGTGGTCTTGGCAGGCAGGTGCGGGCCAACGCCCAGTCGATAAATCAGCAGTGCGGCGGCCAGGGCCAGCAGCGACGCCAGCAGCAGCGGCCATTGCCAGGGCAGGTGCAGGGTCAGCCCACGCAGCAGGTGCGGCGAGGCAATGCCCAGGGTCAACATGCCCACGAGCCAGCCGAGCGCCGCCCCGGCGTGACTGGGCGTCCAGCTAACTACCAGCTTCATGCCCAGCGGGTAGATGCCCGCCAGGCAAAGCCCCGTCGCGAAACGCGCGAACCCGGCGAGTGTGACGTTATCTGCCACGCCGATAAAGGCGGCGTTAACCAGTGCCCCGAGAACCGCCGAGATGGCAAACAGGTGGCTGGCGCGAACGCGGTCGGCCAACCCCGAGGTGGCAATGGCCAGGGTGCCGGTAATAAACCCGGCCTGTACGGCAATGGTGAGGAGTCCGAGATCGCCTTCACTCAGGCCGACGGACTCCTGCAGCGCCAAACCAACGCCGTTAACGCTGAACCACAGCGAGGTGCCGAATAGTTGGGCAATAACGATCGTAACAAGCGGGTAGCGCGTGAGCACGTTTGCGTCTCCAGGAGTGTACAGGGCGTGGCAGGCCCCGCTTATGGTAATCAACAATTCGTTGTTACGACGAATTTTTTGAAAACAGCAGTGTCGGAATGCGAGAGTAGAACAAGGCCCGTCAGGATTGAGTCGGGTAGTCATTCATTTTGTACGCAATTGGAGTTTTTGATGCAGGTAGCCAAGCTTTTCGCGCCGGCAGTCGCCGCACTGGTGTTCAGTGCTCCCGCCATGGCCCAGCAAATGGGTGGTGGTACCCCCAGTATCGATGACCAGGTTAACCAGCTCGATGAAATGCTGGATCTGGATGACGCGCAAAAGGAAGAACTCAGCGGCCTTTTGACCCAGATGCAAGATGAAAGCAGTGCCAAGCAGCAGGAAGCCCGAGAGCTGCAACGGCAACTCAGCGAGCATGTCCAGCCCGATTACGATGAAGCGGCTATTCGCGCGGATGCTGAGCGTCTTGGTGACCTGACGGCCGAGATGACCGCTGACAGCGTCATCATGCAGTCTCAGATCGAAGACGTGTTCACCCAGGAACAGCGCGACCAACTGGATGAGGCCATGGCCCAGCGGCGGCAGCAGATGCAACAGATGCAGGAGCAGATGCAACAGCAGGGAGGCTAAGGCGAAGACGCAGTGATAGAGACTGTCTTTTCCATTGATGACCCCGCCACGTGCGGGGTCACTCGTTTGTGGCAGATGATTTCAACGAACTCACCCTAACTTATGCGGTACGACCTTATGGCCGAGTTCTTTATAGCGCTGCCAGCAGGCGCGCTTGGCGACCAGTACTTGCTGGTGCTGGTTAATGATTTCGGCAATGCGGGTGTAGCGTTCTATGCCCTCGGGAATATCCGGGTGCAGGTTCAGCAGGGCGGTCTCTGCCGAAGGCACCGGTAACTGCTGCCAGCCGAGCGTGATCGGCACGCTGGCGGCCATGTCGCTGTCTTCCAGCGCGTGGGGCAGGTAGGCGTCGTCGCGAAACCCCCACAGGGCCTCGTCGGCCTGTTCAGCCAGGGCCTTATCCTCGCAGTGCAGATGCAGGCGATAGCCTTTACGCCAGATGGTCTCGGCCAGCTTGCAGGCAAACTGGAGGCGGGCATCCAGCGTGGTGTCCGGCAGGATATAAAAGTCTATACGCGCCATGGCGGATTCCTGGCAGGGCGTCTCAAGGCAGCGCCGCCGCAGGCAATGCCGCGGCGACGCAATAAGGCTGGGGGTTATGCCAGCTTAGTGAGCCAGCCGTACTGGTCTTCGCTACGGCCGTATTGCAGATCCAGCAGTTTGGTGCGAATGCGCTTGGCGACCTCGTTGCTGCCGCCAGCCGTAAGACGAATACGCTCATTTTCGCTGACCAGCTCGCCCACCGGTGTGATTACCGCCGCCGTGCCGCAGGCAAAAACTTCGGTAATCTCGCCTGAGGCCGCCCCCTCACGCCACTCGTCGATGCTGATAGGGCGTTCTTCAGGGCTCAGGCCTTCGTCTTTGGCCAGGGTGAGCACCGAGTTGCGCGTGACGCCCTCGAGAATGGTGTCGGTCAGGCGAGGCGTCACCAGGCGACCGTCCTTGAAGACGAAAAACAGGTTCATGCCGCCCAGTTCCTCGATCCACTTGCTTTCTGCGGCATCCAGAAACGCCACCTGGCCGCAGCCGTTGGCGGCGGCTTCCTTTTGCGCTGCCAGTGAGGCCGCGTAGTTGCCGCCACACTTGGCAAAGCCGGTGCCGCCGGGCGCGGCGCGCTTGTAATGGGAAGACAGCCAGATGGAAACGGGTTCAATGCCGCCTTTGAAATAGGCGGCGGCCGGTGAGGCAATCACGTAGTAATCCACCTCATGGGCAGGGCGTACGCCCAGGAAAGCTTCCGTGGCAATCATGAAGGGACGCAGGTAGAGGCTGCACTCATCGGCATTGCTTGAGGGCGTGGGCACCCAGGCGTGATCCTGGGCGAGCAGGGCTTTCAGCGAGCCAATAAAGTCCTCGTCGGAAAGCTCTGGCAGTGCCAAACGCCGCGCGCTGCGACGAAAGCGCTCGGCGTTCTTCTCGGGGCGGAACGTCCAGACCGAGCCGTCGGCGTGACGATAAGCCTTGATGCCCTCGAAAATCTCCTGGCCGTAGTGCAGTACCGAAGCGGCGGGGTCAAGCGTCAAGGGGCCGTAAGGACGCACCTGGTGACCGTGCCAGTCGGCATCGATCGTCCAGCGAACGTGGGCCATGTGGTCGGTGAAGTACTGGCCAAAGCCGGGGCTTTCCAGAATGCTGTCGCGAATCTCGTCGTCTGTCGGCTGATTGGACGGCAACACATCAAAACGGGTATCAGAACTTGCAGTGGGCACGGCTGTGGGTCTCCGCTAGCAATACGCCTTGTCGGGCGAATACTGTATCAGTAAGAGGTATTAAAACAGGCGCACCGAGTCAGGCCCAGTACGCCTTGATGTGTTCAGGTTTAACGGTTGTGGCGCTTAAAGGCAACCGCTGGTTGTCTAGTCGTCGCCATTTTCAACCTGGACGTCGTTTTCCCGGTCCAGAAGGTACTGGGTGAGCAGGCCGACGGGGCGGCCGGTGGCACCTTTCTGCTTGCCGGAGTGCCAGGCGGTGCCGGCAATGTCCAGGTGTGCCCAGGGGAAACGGTCGGCAAAACGCGACAGGAAACACGCCGCGGTAATCGTGCCCGCAGGGCGGCCACCGATATTGGCCAGGTCGGCGAAGTTGGAGTCGAGCTGTTCCTGATATTCATCCCACAGCGGTAGGTGCCAGGCACGATCCCAGGCGCCTTCGCCTGCATCCAGCAGGTCAAGGGCGAGGTCATCATCATTGGAGAGCAGACCGGTGGCATGATGGCCCAGCGCGATGATGGCTGCACCTGTGAGCGTGGCAATATCGACCACGCTTGCCGGCTTGAAGCGCTCGGCATAGGTCAGCGCGTCGCACAGCACCAGACGGCCTTCGGCGTCGGTATTGAGCACCTCAACGGTCAGCCCCTTGAGCGTGGTAATGATGTCGCCGGGTTTGGTGGCGGCGCCGTCCGGCATGTTTTCCGCTGCGGCGACGATAAACACCAGGTTCAGCTTGGGCTTGATCGTGAGGAGCGCTTTGACCGTGCCAAAGACGCTGGCCGCCCCGCCCATGTCGAACTTCATCTCGTCCATGCCTTCGCCAGCCTTGAGCGAAATGCCGCCTGTGTCGAAGGTGATACCCTTGCCGATCAAGACATGGGGGGCTTCTTCCGCATTGTCGGCCCCTTTATAGTGCATGACGATCAGGCGACTTGGCTCTCGACTGCCACGCCCGACCGATAGCAGGGCGCCCGCGCCCAATTCGGCAAGCGCCTCTTCGTCCAGAATATCGACGGCCAAAGCGCCTTGGGATTCGCGTCCAAGCTGTTCCGCCTGGTCGGCCAAGTAGCTCGGCGTGCAGACATTTCCCGGCAGATTGCCTAGCGTACGCGTATAGTTGATGCCCTGACCGATGGCGCTACCCTGGTGGGCGCCCTGTCGAGCCCCTTCGGCATCGGCGGCATTGCTGATCATCAGGTTCAATTGCGTCAGGCTTGCCGCTGGCGCCGGGTTGCGCTTGAACTGATCAAACCGGTAGTTCGCGCGTTCGATACTTTCGAGCACTTTGCGCGCTTTCCAGCCCGTATCGCGATCGGCAAGCGGCACTTCGGTCAGCATGACGCTGGCATTATCGATGGGAAGTTTGATCAGCGCCGCCATGGCAGCATCCAGCGCCTTCAGATACGCCGTTTCATGACATTTTTCGCGTTCGCCAAGGCCAACAATCAGCAGGCGCTCGGCACCCAGACCTGGGGCATACGGCAATAGCTGAACGTTTGCGAGGCTGGCATCAATGTCGCCACTGGCGACAAGCTGGCCGATCAACTGTTCGCTGGCATCGTCGAGTTTGGCAACGGCGGGTAATAAGTCGCTACTTTTGTGGTCAGGTACCTTGTAAACAGGAACGACCAGGCAGGCCGTTTCTATTTTGGCAGGGTTAGCCGTTTGAACGGAAAATTCCATGACGTCTCCAACAAGACAAGCATCGAGGTATTCAGGATAATGTCCCAGTGTACCCAAGCACTGCAGGTGTTGCATAACATCCTGCACGACTAGCCGGAGAGCGCGTTGATCTTATTTCGCTATTTAACACGAGAAGTTCTGGTCACCATGTCCGCTGTAGCGGGCATTTTGTTGTTGGTGATCATGGGCAGCCGCTTTATCCGCTATTTTTCCGACGCCGCGGAGGGAGACTTTCCGGTCAATATCCTGGGTAGCTTGATGGTCTATCACCTGCCGGGGTTCATGGAGCTTATCCTGCCGCTTTCGTTTTTTCTGGGCATATTGCTGGCTTATGGCCAGTTGTACATGAACAGCGAAATTACCGTTATGGTGGCCTGTGGCATGAGCCCCAAGCGGCTTCTCAAGGTGACGTTATTGCCCGCTTCGGCGGTGGCGATAGTGGTAGGCGTTTGCAGCCTGTGGCTGACACCGGCGGGGGCTCTCCAGACCGCTGCCATCATAGAAGAACAGGAAAGCCGCTTGGACGTTTCAGTCCTGGCCCCCGGCCGCTTTCAGGAGTTTGGCGGTGGGCGTACCGCCTATATCAGCGGTTTCAATGATGATGGAAGCGAAATGCAGGATGTGTTGGTTCATGAACAGCGTCAGCCTGGTGATGATGCAGAACACAACTATGTCACGCGTGCAGTGTCGGGTTATCAGGAAACGCGGATGGATACCGGTAGCCGCTTTCTGGTGCTTAATGACGGTGAGCGTTACGGCGTGACCCCGGGGCAGCGAAACGCCGAACGCTTGACGTTTGAGCGCTACACGTTGCGGCTTGGCCTGAGCCGCGACCGCCAGGAACTGGATTCGCTGGAGTACGCCACGACGTTGGCACTTTGGCAGGATGACAATGATCGTGCCCAGGCCCAATGGCAGTGGCGGGCGGGGTTGCCGCTGATGGTCTTTATTCTGGCGATCATGGCGCAGCCGCTCTCGCGGGTTAACCCCCGACAGGGGCGGTTTGCCAAGTTGCTTCCCGCGGTCTTTTTATACGTTGCGTACCTGAGCTTATTGCTGGCGGCTGTCGATGCGGTGGGTAGCGGGGCGTGGTCCACTAGCGTGGGCATATGGCCCGTCCATGGGCTGTTTCTAGCCTTGGGGCTCTTGCTGATCTGGCACTCGCAACGCAAGGGGATGCGCTGATGATCGTTGATCGACTCGACCGCTATATTGCTCGCAATGTGCTGGCGGCCATTGTGGTGGTGCAGTTTGTTCTGCTCGGATTGGATATCACCATCGCCTACATCGACGATCTGGGTGATGTGCAGGAAGGCTATTCGGCACTGGATGCACTGTTCTATCTACTGATGCGGACTCCCTGGCGGTTTTACCAATATGCGCCGGTCGCGGTGCTGATAGGTGCGCTGATCGGCCTGGGCAGCATGGCGTCAAGTAATGAACTGACCGTGATGCGAGCGGCGGGCCGTTCACTGGGACGTATTGTCTGGAGCGTGATGAAGCCTGTGCTGGTCGTCGTCGTGGTCGTACTGATGGTGGCCGAGTATGTCAGCCCGCGCACCGAACAATATGCCGAAGCGTGGCGGCTTGAACAGCTTCAGGGTGAGGGGGCCATGTTAACCAGCCGCAGCGGCTGGCAGGTCGAAGGAGACAGTGTTTACCGCTTCGGGGCTATCCGGGCGGACAATGTGGTGCTCGACCTGACGCGTTACCGGTTTGACGAGGAACGTCTCGTCGAAGCGACCCATGCGCAACGCGCTATCTGGGACGATGGCGGGTGGCAACTGGAAGGTGTCGCCACCACGCAGATTTTTGATGACCACACCGAGTCTGAGCAAGCTCAAACCTTGCGCTGGGAAACCGACTTCACCCCGCTTCAGTTGGAGCGCCTGTTGCGTTCGGTAGAAAGCCAGGCACCCAGCGAACTTTGGGCTTACGCGCGCTTCCTTGAAGAGCAAGGTATGCAGGCGGACCAGCCGTTGCTGTATTTCTGGCAAAAAATGTTAATGCCGCTGACCATGGGGTCGCTGGTCTTGATTGCCGCTTCGTTCGTGTTTGGTCCGCTGCGCACCGTGGCGGCGGGCACGCGGGTGTTTTACGGCGTGGTGACCGGGCTGGTCTTTAAATACGTTCAGGACTTGCTGGCACCGGCCTCGACACTCTTTGGTTTCTCCCCTGTCTGGGCAGTACTGGTCCCGACGCTGGCGTGCGCCGTGGTGGGAGTGTATTTCCTGCGGCGCAACGGTTAATCCAGATGCCGAGGAGTCCCATGACCAAGCGACGTTTTCCGCAACCGGCCAATACCCGGCCCGCGGGATTGCCATCGCGCCTGGGCGCGATGCTCTACGATGGCTTGTTGGTGACAGCCATCTGGATCGCCGTGACTGTCGCTCACTTGGTGTTTTTCAGGTTCGTGCTAGGTCAGAAGGCAGAAGAGATTGGCATCCAGGGCGTCGATATTTGGAGTTTGCGGCTTTTGCTGGTGCTGATCACGACGCTGTTTTTTGTTTTCTTCTGGCAGCGCGGAGGCATGACGCTGGGCATGCAGGCGTGGCGGCTGCGTGTGCAAACCCTCGATGGAGAGAGCATTTCACTCAAGCAAAGTCTGGTGCGCTGCCTCATGGCCTGGCTTTCCCTGGCAGCGCTGGGAATAGGTTACTGGTGGGTGTTGTTTGATAGCCAGTGCCGCAGCTGGCCAGACATCGCTTCTGGCACCCAGATCGTGAAATTGCCCAAGCATTAATTTTTCTTTGCAAGTGGATGAAATGTCGTTCCCGACAATCAGTTACATGCACCCTCACGTTACTTAAGACGAATCGATACTAAAGGTCATGCATTTTTACTTGCAAAGATGTATGCGACTCATTTACATTCACCTCATGAACTTTATGAGGTGCAGCCATGTACGTGTGTGTGTGCAAGGGAGTAACTGACCATCAGATCCGCCAGCAGGTGAGCGACGGCGCGCGTAGCTGGCAGGAAGTCCGTGAAGCAACCGGCTGTGCCACCCAATGCGGCAAGTGCGCATGCTTCGCCAAGTCGGTGACCCGCGAAGCGGTTCATGAGGCGCGCCTGGAAGCCAATGCTGGCTTGGCATATGCCGTTTGACGCGAATCACTATTGTTAGGGTTATCTTTAGCAAATATATGATTTGCTTGAATTTTTAGTCCTCATCTCTATACTCCCAGTAAGGCTGGGAGTACGCCTTTTATGGCCAATACTCCTCCATTAACGTAACTGCTTGATAGAGCCTGCTAAACTATCAGCATTACAGCAAAAAGGTGACGTCATGAAAGGTGATCCGAAAGTAATTGAGCATCTCAATATTGCACTTGGCAACGAGCTGGTGGCCATCAATCAGTACTTTTTGCATGCCAAGATGTACAAGGACTGGGGCCTGCAAGCGCTGGCCAAGTGGGAATACGACGAATCCATCGAAGAGATGCAGCACGCCGATAAACTTATCGAGCGTATCCTGTTCCTTGAAGGCATTCCCAACCTGCAGGATCTCGGCAAGCTGTATATCGGCGAAAATGTCAAAGAGATGCTCGAAAGCGATCTGAAGATCGAGCACGATGGCCGCAACGATTACATCGAAGCCATTACCTATTGCGAGAGCGTTAAAGATTACGTTACCCGCGATTTGCTGCGCGACCTGCTCGCCGACGAAGAAGATCATATCGACCACATCGAAACCGAGCTTGGCTTGATCGACAAGGTGGGTATTCAGAATTATATGCAGCGCCAGATGCAGATGGCAGGCGACGAGTAATCGCTTGAGTTGAGCCAGCTTAACAGCTGAGCCAATCGCACAACGCAAAACGGGCAGCCATCATTGGCTGCCCGTTTTGTTTTTGGCTGTCTCTAAGCGTTATTCACTGTCGTCAGAGGCTTCTACGATGCCACAGCCCACGCGGCTTCCGCCGCCACCCAGTGCTTCAGGGTCATCCGAATAGTTATCGCCGCCTTCGTGAATCATGATGCTGCGGCCTTTTACATCCTCGACACTCAAGCGCGGCGCGAGGACAGGTAGAGTGGCGTTGCCGTCTTCATCGACGATAAGCACGGGTAAATCGCCCAGGTGGCCGTCGTCGTAGGGCCCTTTGTGGCTGCCTGTTTCTTCCGGGTCATAATGGCCCCCGGCATAAAGCCCCGCGGTCATGTGCCCGCTGTCGTTTTCCTGAGCCTCGCAGCTTGGGTTCTGGTGTACATGAAAGCCATGGGGGCCAGTTTCCAGATCGCTGAGGTCAGGCGTCAACAGCAGGCCATGTTCAGTGTCTTCCAGCGTGATGCTGCCGATGGACTCGCCGACGCCTTCGGCGCTGATTTTATGCATTCCTACATCCATGCTGTTGTTAGCCTGAGCAGCAGAGACGAGCAGTAGAGAGGCGGAAAGACCGCCGATTATTGCTGCATGACGCATGATGATGTCTCCTTTCCTTGTCCATGGAAATTTCGCGATAAGGTACTTCCTTAAAGTAGCTGCATGAGGGCTAAACTGCCAATCGTTCGTCCCGCGCTTTTCCCATCGCGTGGGTGACAACGCCGCGCCAAGCCGCGACAATGGCACTCTGCCATAGTGACTCGTTATGATTACCCAGGAGCGTTATGACGCCACTCAACATCCTCTATCAGGATGAGCATCTGGTTGCGGTACATAAGCCGTCAGGGCTTTTAGTCCATCGTTCGGCGCTGGCGCGTGGAGAAACTGAATTTCTCCTTCAACGGCTGCGTAATCAGCTTGGCAAACGCGTCTACCCGGTGCATCGGTTAGACCGGCCCACCTCAGGCGTGATGGTGTTTGGTTTATCCTCAGAGGTCGCTGCTCTGCTCAGCGACGCCTTTAGCGAACGTCAAGTCGAAAAGCGCTACCTGGCCGTGGTGCGCGGTAAAGCCCCGGAAAGTGAGCGCTTGGATTACCCGCTCCGGGAAGAGGATGGCACGCGCCCCAAGGCGGAAATGCCCGCGATGCCAGCGATGACGGATATTCGCCGCCTGGACAGTGCTGAGCTACCTGTCCAGGTCGACCGCTACCCCGTGGCGCGCTACTCGCTGGTCGAGGCGCGGCCACTGACCGGGCGGCGCCATCAGATTCGCCGCCATCTTTCGCGGCGTGGCTACCCCATCATTGGTGATGCCAAACATGGCAAAAGTGTCCACAATCGCTTTTTTGCCGAACAGCTAAGTGCTCCCCGGTTACTGCTGGCCGCGACCTATCTGGCGTTTGACCATCCGCTGTTCGACAAGCGCATTCAGCTTAGCTGTGCCCTGGATGACACCATGAGCACGCTGCTTGATTACCTGGGCTGGTCTGGCCACTTGCCCCTGGACAGCGTGCGGACGCCGCCTGTCGGCACGCCATCCGCCCTTTTAACATGAGCCTGGGAGATATTATGTCGTCTGCGGACTACGATTTTCGCTTCGGCGGGATTCGCCGCCTCTATGGTCAGCGTGCCGCGGATGTATTTCGCCATGCCCACGTGGTGGTCGTCGGCGTCGGTGGGGTAGGTAGCTGGACAGTCGAGGCGCTGGCGCGCTCGGGCATTGGCAAGCTGACGCTGATCGACCTGGATGATGTCTGTGTCTCCAACGTCAACCGGCAGCTTCACGCGCTGGATGGCACCATCGGCAAGCCCAAGGTCGACGTACTGGCTGAGCGCTGCCGCCTGATTGCCCCCGAGATTGAGATTGTCGCTGATACCGCCTTCGTCACGCCCGCCAATCTTGCCGAGCGCGTCCCCGATGACGCTGATCATGTGGTGGATGCCATCGACAGCGTGATCGCCAAGGCCGCGCTCATCGCCTGGTGCAAACGGCGCAAAATTCCGATTACCGTGACGGGGGCGGCGGGTGGGCAAACCGACCCGACACGCATTCAAGTGTCGGATTTAACCCGCACCGAGCACGATCCGCTTCTATCAAAGGTCCGCTCGCGGCTGCGCCGGGACTACGGCTTCTCCCGCAACCCCAAACGGCGTTTCTCGGTGGAATGCGTCTACTCCGATGAACAGCTCATCTACCCCAGCGGCGACGGCGAAGTCTGCCTGCAAAAGCCCGGTAGCGGTGACGCCACGCGGTTGGACTGCGCTTCAGGCTTTGGCGCCGCCACTTTTTTAACCGGCACTTTTGGTTTTGTTGCTGCCTCAAAAGTGCTTGAGCGACTTGCCAAAAAAGCCAACCAGCCAGCGACTCAAAAGGAAGCTTTATGACCGCTCCCGTCCCCGGTATTTACCGCCATTACAAAGGCAGCCTTTACGAAGTGCTCGGGACTGCCCAGCACAGCGAAAGTGAAGAGCCGCTGGTTGTGTATCGTGCCCTGTATGGCGACTACGGTCTCTGGGTGCGCCCGCTTGAGATGTTTATGGAGACAGTCAGCAAAGAGGGCCAGACCCAGCCCCGTTTTGCGCTGGAAAAAGCGTTTTCGTGAGTGCTATTGCTTATATTCTTTAATCAGCTATCTTTATAACCTTTATTGAATGGCGTCAACATTGAGGATATAAGCATGAAGACCTTCGCGCTTTCCCAGCACAAGGGAGAAGGCACGCCGGATGTCGCCGGTTTTTTTGATCCACGCACCTTCAGCGTTCAGTACGTAGTGAGCGACCCTGCTACCCAGCAGTGCGCGATTATTGACCCGGTGCTGGATTACGATGAGAAGTCTGGCGCGACGGCGACCTTTAATGCGGACGAGTTACTGGCTTATATAGAGCAAGCAGGGCTTTCGGTCGCCTGGATTCTGGATACCCATCCCCACGCTGACCACTTCTCGGCGGCCCACTATTTACAAGAAAAAACCGGCGCGCCCACCGCCATTGGCCAGCACGTCACTCAAGTGCAGGCGCTGTGGAAGGATATCTATCACTGGCCGGAAATGCCCACCGACGGCCGTCAGTGGGACACGCTGTTTGCGGAAGGCGACACGTTTAAAATCGGTAAGCTGGACGCCCGCGTGCTGTATTCGCCAGGCCACACACTGGCCTCGATTACTTATGTGGTCGGCGATACGGCTTTCGTTCATGACACCCTTTTTCAGCCTGATTTTGGTACCGCCAGGGCGGACTTTCCCGGTGGAAGTGCCAAAGCGCTATGGGATTCCATCCAGCAGATTCTCTCCCTGCCCGACCATACTCGCTTGTTCACCGGCCACGATTATATGCCTGATGATCGAGAGCCCCAGTGGCAAAGCAGCGTCGCCGAACAGCGGGCGCACAACCCGCACTTGGTGGGCAAAAGCCAGGATGACTACATTGCGCTGCGCCAAAAGCGTGACAGCGAGCTCCCCATGCCCAAGCTGATTCTCCACGCGCTACAGGTCAATACCCAAGGCGGTCGCCTCCCGGAACCAGAGGCCAACGGCAAGCGCTACCTGAAAATTCCGCTGGATGCACTGGAAGGTGCGGCCTGGGAGTAACGCCCACGGATAGTCTGATGGGTACGTTTTACGGTAGGCTGTTGGCCAACTGTTTTACTTTTCCGCCAAGGAACGGTCATGCCCCCGATATCGCCGCAACAAACGCTCAAGGACGTCTTCGGCTTTGACGACTTTCGCGGTGGCCAGCAGGCGGTAGTGTCAAGGGTGCTGGATGGGTACTCCACGGCGGCGATTTTTGCCACCGGTGCAGGGAAGTCGCTCTGCTATCAGTTGCCAGCGATTCACCTTCCGCACTTGACCCTGGTGGTGTCGCCGCTGCTGGCGCTAATGCAGGATCAGCTTTCCTTTCTGGCCCGTCATGGTGTGGCCGCAGCGAGTATTGATTCCACCCAAGACCGTGACACCACCCGTGACGTCATGGAGCGAGCCAAAAGCGGCGAGCTGAAAATCCTCATGGTCTCGGTGGAGCGGCTCAAGAACGAGCGTTTTCGGCACTTTCTACGCCAGGTGCGTATTTCGCTTATGGTGGTCGACGAAGCCCACTGCCTCTCTGAATGGGGGCATAACTTCCGCCCCGATTACCTCAAACTGCCGGACTACCAGCGTGAGTTTGCCATTCCCCAGGTGCTGTTGCTCACCGCCACGGCAACGCCCGCCGTTATCGCTGATATGCGTGAGAAGTTTGCCATCGCGCCGGATAACGTCATCACCACCGGCTTCTATCGTCCCAATCTTGAGTTGCTGGTGGCACCTGCCCTGGAGGATCGCCAGCAGCAGTTGATTGAGTGGCTGACACCGCAGATGCAGCCGGGCTTTGAGGCGCCGACGATTATCTATGTCACCCTGCAGCAAACTGCAGAGCAGGTGGCGAAAGCGCTGACGGCTCAAGGCATTGCCGCCCAGGCATATCATGCCGGGCTCGATTCGCAGCGGCGGGATGAGATTCAGGGGCAGTTCATGCGCGGGGAATCGCCCTGCATCGTGGCCACCATTGCCTTTGGCATGGGCATCGACAAGGGCAATATCCGCAACGTCGTTCACTATGACCTGCCCAAATCCATCGAAAACTACAGCCAGGAGATCGGCCGGGCGGGGCGCGACGGCCGGCCTTCCACCTGCCTGACCATGGCGGGACGCGATGGCTTGCGGGTGCTGGAAAATTTCGTTTACGGCGATACCCCCGAATACGCCGGCATTGTCCGCTTGCTGGAAGAGATCGCGGCAGCAGGTGGCCAGCCCGACCGCCAGTGGGAAGTGTTGCTTTTCACGCTTTCCCGCGACACCAATATCCGTTCGCTGCCATTGAAAACTCTATTAGTGCGGTTGGAAATGCACGGCATTATCGCCCCGCGCTTTGCGTTTCTCGCCGAGTATCGGCTGCGCTATCACATCGAACCCGCGGAACTGGTGAGCCGCTTTGAGGGCGAGCGCGCGGCCTTTGTGCGCCTTATTGTCGATAACATCCCCATCGCCCGGACCTGGGGAACGGTGGATTTTGAGCGCCTGCACAGTGCGGGGCAGGCCCAGCAGATTGACGCCTCCCGTGCCCGCGTGATTGCTGCGCTTGAGTACTTTCAGGATAAAGGCTGGCTGACCCTGGAAGGCAAGCGGATGACCGACGTGTACGAGGTGCTTCAGCTGAATTTTGCCATTGAAGCGCTGGCGAGTCAGTTAATTGACGAATGCCGACATCGGGAACGAATTGAGATTGAGCGGCTACAGGCCATGCTGGCGCTGTTTGAATCGGAAGGTTGCCTGACGCGGAGGCTGGCCGAACACTTTGGCGATAGCACTTTTGAAGCACCACCCGAGACCGAGCAGGGCCGCTGCAGGCACTGCTCGGTGTGTTACGGCCACCCCGTGCGACTGCCGGATGCGCCGCCGCTGCCCGCGCTAAGCGATGCTGATTTTGCGCGCTATGCCAGGCCGCTGATTGAGCGCCACACCGAACAGTTTGGTAAGCCGCCTAATGCGCAGCGGCTGGCGCACTTTCTGTGCGGCCTCACCATGCCGATATTCACACCGCTCAAAGCTCGTGGCCTTAACGGCTTCGCGGTTTTCGAACAGCGGCCCTACCCGGACGTGCGCCAGTGGGCTGAAAGGCATTTAGGCAATGCCGACCACTAACGACATGTCATTCCCAAGCAGGGAAGGGGTCGGGTAGCGTCTTCCACGCTTCCATGCCTTCGAGTAACTCTGCTTCACTCAGCAGGCAATCATCCAGCGCTGCGCGCATTTTGGCTTGATCCAGACTCTGGCCGATAAATACCAGTTCCTGGCGCATGTCGCCAAACGGTTCTTGCCACTTGTCCATAATAAACTGTCGTGTTTCTGGGTCGTCCGGCCATTGGTCTTCAAGAATGGCTTTCCAGAATACGCCGGCCATACCGTGGTGGGCGATACCGCCTGCCTGGCTCCACTGGCCCGCGTAGCGCGGGCGGGTCGCCAGCCAGAAGAAGCCTTTCGAGCGTAGCAGGCCGTTACCGAACCACTCCTGATTCAGCAGGTCGTGAAATTTTTGGGGATGGAAGGGGCGGCGGGCATGGTAGGCAAAGCTGCCGATGCCGTACTCTTCGGTTTCGGGCACGTGCTCACCGCGCATCTCTTTCAGCCAGCCGGGTGCCAGTTGTGCGCGCTCAAAGTTAAACTTGTCGGTGTCGAGCACCTTATCCAGCGGCACGTCGCCCTGGGTAATCGGCACCAGTTCAGCATCGGGGTTCAGCGAGCGCAGAATGGCTTTTAGAGCGTCCAGCTCTTTGTCGCTAATCAGATCGGTCTTGCTGATCAGCAAGACGTCGCAAAACTCAACTTGATCGACCAGCAGGTCGGCCACGTTGCGCTCATCCTCTTCACCCAAACTTTCGCCTGCTTCGGACAGGCTTTGCGCTTCGCGGTACTGCTCCAGAAAATTTGCCCCGTCGACCACAGTGACCAGCGTATCCAGCCGCGCTAGGTGGGAAAGGCTCTGGCCGCTTTCATCTTCGAACGTGAAGGTTTCCGCCACGGGCAACGGCTCGGAAATGCCGGTGGACTCAATCACTAGATAATCGAACTTGCCTTCCCGGGCCAGTTGGCTGACCTCTTCCAGCAAGTCTTCACGCAGGGTGCAGCAGATGCAGCCATTGCTCATCTCGACCAGCCGTTCCTCACTGCGATTAAGCGCCACCTCGCCATCCAGCGTCGACTGGCCAGGGCCGCCGCGCACCAGCGCGCCGTCGATATTGACCTCGCTCATATCGTTGACGATGACCGCCACACGGCGACCTTCACGGTTGGCAAGAATATGATTGAGCACGGTGGTTTTGCCAGCACCCAGAAAACCCGAGAGCACTGTCACGGGTAAAGGAGAAAGCGCAGTCATTACCAGGTCACCTCTAAATGATAGTATGTTATGTAATAATATAACAAAAAAGAGGTGGCAACAGAAAGATATGTTTCTCTGGCGTCTACATGAAGCTCTTCATGAGCAGCAATCAGCGCTTATATTGCGTTGGGCAGTAGCCGCGTAGGACATCCGGTGAGCGCAGAGCGGTATGTTTCGTCGCGCGGCCGGTGACCCGTTTGCGCCAGAGGCGAAATGAAGCCGGTTTCAGCTGGTGGCGCATTACCTCGATTACATCGGGTTCGGCAAGACCATAGAGCGTTGCAATGGCTTCAAATGGCGTGCGGTCTTCCCAGGCCATTTCGATGATGCGTGACTGTTCATCGTCAGGTAGGCGGCGAAACCGTTTGACGGCAGCTTTGGGCATGGCGATACCTTTTTGAGTTTAGGGAAAATGTAAGTGCGTACACGCGACGAGTGGCGGCGTTTTATGGCGATCCAGCGCAGAACCTGGAAAAGAGCGTCAGCCCGTATGGTAGGCGAGGGTGTTGGATGGCACCAGTCCAACCGGGCGACATAGCGTCGCAATATAAGGTGTCATTCGGGTTTGGCGGCCAACAGGGCACGAAACAAGCCGTTCATCAGGACCGGTTCGTCGTGGCGGATCTGGAATCCGGCCTGGGTAAGCAACGGCTCTGCTTGGCGGGTAATATCGGTTGCGAGTGCAGACGTCACTATATTGACAAGACGTCGACTAGCACCTGCTGGCTGGCCGTCAGGCTGGAACTTGTCCATCACGCATAACTGACCGCCAGGCCTGAGTACGCGGTAAGCTTCAGCCAGACCTTGCTGGGGGTTGGGCATGACAGCGAGCAGTAAATGCATGATCACAACGTCGAAATGCTCGTCCGGATAGGTTAGCGCTTCAGCATCCATTACGTGGCAAGTGACATCGCGCTGATAGCGATGAGCACGAGTCTTGGCGCGCGTGACCATGGCGGGTGTCAGGTCGGTTAAATGAATCTCCAGCTCACGAGGTATAAAAGGAAGGTCTAACCCAGTGCCAGCCCCCACCAGCAAGACGCGCATTCCAGGTTCCCAGTCCACCTGACCCAGCGCCACCCGCCGAGGCCTGCGAAAAGCACGACTCGCAATGGCATCGTATAGTGGCGCATAGGCGGTATAGCGTATACGGTTCCAAACGGTGGTGTTGAGCATCAATGCCCTCACTGGCATGCAGCGTTGATCAATCATCTATAGCACGAATGAGTAAAGGTCACCAACAAGGGTGGGGCTTCGGGAAGGCTCGATCTTGCTTTAATTTTATGAGGTCATTGTTTAAAGGCTGATGGTCAGTTTGTTTTTTTAATATAGTTTTATGAAGCTTTTCTTATTTTTAATCGGCTTTAATTTATTTTTTATGATTAAAACGGTTGGTTAGATTCTCGAGAATATCGAGTAACAGCTGGCGGTCACTTGTATCGAGTGGTGCCAGAAGTTGCTTTACCCGACTGGACTGGTCGTCCAGGTGAAAGCTGGCTTGCCCTAATAACAATGCGGCCTCGCAGTTGAAGATTTCTGCCAGTTCCAGCAGCCGAACGATGTTGGGGATCACCCTGCCACGCTCTATCCGCGACACGGCCTCATTGCCAATGCCCAAGCGTTCAGCCACTTCTTCCTGGGTAAGTTGACTGCGAATCCGCTGCTTGGCAATTGCTCTGCCAATGTTGCTAGCTAGCCGTTTCTGTTCAGTTTTGTTCACAGTGCCCTCCGTATAGACCTAAATGGTTGAGGATCAACCTATTGACATGAAGGACTGTTTGGGTTGAATATCAACTTTTTAGGTTGATGTACAGCAGGATAGAGAGTTTTTGATAGCAACGTCTGCAGGGGAAATAGGCAGATGAAAAATTTAATTTCTTTGATCATTTAATTAAAAGTAAGTTGGGTGTTTTTAGTTGGTTTTTTAGGGGTGAGTTGAAGCTATTTTCGCGTTTTCATAAATGGACGTAGTTGATTAGGTGGGCCTTAGCTGATGCCAAATTAAAGGCAGATTTAGACGCACAGCGGGTGTAGGCCCTGCCGTTGGAAGCGGCGGGTCGTGGTTTATAACGTAATACATGAAATTATTTACTCTACTAGCGAATGGTTCAGGGATGATCACACCGCAGCCTTATACAGCCTTTGGCGAGCAGACGTGGCGTACCTGTCGGATTTCAAGGCGTTAATATCATGTCTTCTACTAAGGCTCCAGTGGTTTTTGGGCAGTTGGCTGACAGCTTGACCTCTGTCAGTGAAAACGGTTTTTTTTATCACTTGGTAAAAGCGCTCTCGGACATCCTGTGCGTTGACCATGTGCTATTGGCACGCTTTGATTCTGAGCGTGGTATCGCAACCCCTTTGGCTTTCTGGACCCATGGGGCGCCCAGCGAGCTGGATACGTACGCTGTAAAGGACACACCCTGCGAACAGGTCGTTATGCTAACCCGCTGGCGCACCCTGTCGGGTGTAAGCGACCACTTCCCTAATGACGCACGGCTGGGTGAGCTATCGGCGGAAGGCTATTGGGGCATGGCGCTACAAGCACCCGACGGCACCTGCATGGGGGTGCTTGCCATCATGCACTCGTCACCTCTGGTGCTGCCTGCCTACGCTGAAGAGATCTTGCGAGTCATCGCGATACTGGGGGGAACCGAACTTGCCCGCCAACTCACCCAGGATAATGTTCAAGCACGGTTACGCAGAAAGAAAAGAGCACTGCAGCTAATGAATCGGCGTCACGATTTATTAATGCATACCGGTAGCGAACAACATTTGTTGCAGTCAGCGTGCAGCTTGGCGGTGGGCATCGGCGGGTACGCTGGCGCCTGGGTTACCGCGTTTACGCCTGATGCGGGATCAGAGGAGGTTTTATCCATAGAGGCGATGGCGGATGAAGACGGTGAGGCCGCTTCCTGGTTGAGCCCCGCTCAGCTCTTTATTTCACGTTACTGCAAAGGGCTGGCCGAGAGAGCGCTGCAGCTTAATCGTCCTGTCGTCATTGAGCGCCCCAATGATGAAACATTGCCTTTGGGGGTTAATCAGGCCCTCAGCGTGCTGGGAGCCGAACAGGTGGTTGCCTTGCCGCTTCAGTATGCCGATAAGCAGTACGGTGTAATGACGCTTTATCATCGACAGTCTGACAGGCTGAACGTCGAAGAAATGCAGTTGCTGGAAGAACTGGTCGATGAACTATCATTAGGGATCTATAGCCGTCGGCAAAAACAAGCGGAAGCACGTATCCAGCATGCGGTCACCAGAATTGCGACGGCCGTCTCCGCCAGTAGCGGCGAGGCGTTTCTTCATCAACTCACGGTACACATGGCCGAGGCCTTATCGGCAGAAGTCGGGTTTATTGCGCTGCTGGATGAGCAAGATACTGATTTCGCTTGTACATTAACGCTGTACGTAGAAGGCCAGCTTCAGGATAATTTTACCTACTACCTGCCTGGGGTGCCTTGCCACAAGGTGATGGTCGAACAGGAATGCATTGTTCATAAAGATGCTGCCTTCATGCTTCCCGGTGAAACGAAGGGGGCGCTGAGTTGGGTAAATGGGTATGTAGGGAGGCGCTTGGATAATAGCCATGGTCAACCCATGGGGCTTGTTGGCGTGATGTTCAAAGAGCCGCTGGCCGAGGTGGAGATTGTACGTAATGTGCTGCAGATATTTGCAGCCCGTGCTGCGTCAGAGCTGGAGCGCCAGGAAGATGAAAGCCGTATAAGGCAACTGGCCTTTAATGACACGGGTACCCAATTACCCAACCGAGCGGCTTTCATGCGCCACTTAAAGCATGTGCTCACCGATATACCGGCTCCGGGCCTGGCACTGTTAATTCTGGACCTTAATCATTTCAAAGAGATCAATGACACCGCCGGGCACGATTTGGGGGATCTAGTCCTTAAAGAAGTGGCCAGTCGCTTGGCGGCATCATTGACGCACAACGAGTATCTGGCACGGTTGGGCGGAGATGAGTTTGTTGTGGTCTGCCCTGCTCGCGATGAAGCCGAAGCCCTGGCAAATGCACGGCGATTGTGCAAGTGCATCGAGGATCCTTTCAGCATCTACCAGCAATCCTTCGAACTCACGGTCAGTGTCGGCATCTCGCTCTCCCCTCGGCATGCAACAACGCCTTTGGACCTTCTTAAGGATGCCGACATTGCCATCTACCAAGCCAAGCGCCAAAAGCTGCCTGTTTGTGTCTTTGAACCGTGGATGGAGTGCGAAGTCGCTGAGCAGTTGCAGATAGCCAAACGGCTGTCCAATGCCATTACAGAAAAACAACTGCGTCTGCATTTTCAGCCACAGGTCGACCTTCGGAATGGAAAGTTAATCGGCGCTGAGGCGTTATGCCGTTGGCACGATGAGGAACTTGGTGTCGTGTCACCTGGCAAGTTTATTCCCATTGCCGAAGACCGTGGCATGATGGTGGCGCTGGGCAACTGGGTTATAGAAGAAGCCTGTCGGCATCTGGCGCAATGGCACCAACAGGGCCTGTGGCTACCGGGGCAGTTGGCGATCAACATTGCGGCCGACCAGTTTGAAGACGGTGATCTGGTAAGGTCACTATTGGACTACTGCCAGCAGTTTCAGGTGGAAGCCTCAATGCTCAGCCTGGAAATCACCGAAAGCGGTATCATGGTGAATCCCGAAAAGGCCATTGCCATGACCAAAACCCTGAAAGGAAAAGGGTTGGGATTGGCGATTGATGACTTTGGTACAGGGTATTCGTCGTTGGCCTATTTAAAGCGTTTTGCCGCCGATAAAATCAAGATTGATATTTCATTCGTTCGCGACATGCTCACCAGCGACAATGACCGCGTTATAGTCGAGACAATTATTGCCATGGCCACCACCTTGGGGCTCGCAACGATCGCGGAAGGTATTGAACATGCCTCCCAGGCGGAAGCACTGCTGGCGATGGGGTGTACCCAGGCGCAAGGCTACTATTTTGATCGGCCGCTACCCGCCGACCAGTTTGCTGAACGCTGGCTTGTGGGCGCTCAGCGTTTGTGAGGGACATTCACCAAACTGTTGCTTGTAGTCATGGGCGAACTGACCCAGATGCCAGAACCCCCAATAAGTGGCAATCTCGGTCACCGACTGATCAGGGGCTGCGGCCCGCAATGCCCGTCGAACCCGGTTGAGCCGGGTAAGGCGCAAAAACTGCAGCGGGCTGATGCCAAGAATGGTGGTGAAGCTGTATTGCAGCGTGCGCCTGCTGACATGGGTCAGTTCGCACAGTGCCTCCATGGTGACCGGTCCTTCCAGATGTTCGTCGACGTAACGCTTAACGCGGTCGACGACTTCTTTTCGATGCGCATAGCTGGGTGGTGCTTCCTGGCAAGGCTTTTCCGCCTGCAGTAATTCAAGCAGAGCCATCAAAAAAATATCTCGATGCAGTCGTTCGGCAATGGTGCCTTTCGGGTTAACCACTAACTTTTCCAGCAAAAACGTAACGGCACTCAGCGTGTCATGCGCCACATGGCGGCGTGGTACTTGCTGCCATCGCTCATCCAGCTTAATACCCTGTTGCGCTGCGGCGGCGTTCAGCGTGGGCAAGTCAACCACCAAACCATAAATATCAAACGCATCTGGGGTGACGAGTTCAAAGTCGTGGCCGCCTGGTCGACACATGACCTCATCGACATTCAGCGCTTGTCCGTTAATGCGTGATCCTTGTGTTAATGGCGGTATGCCAATCCACAGCGAGTTGGGCCACACGCAGCAGTCTTGACGCAGCGCTTGGCCGGTGTGCTCTTTAAACACCTGCATACCGGTTAGCTCGATTTCATCCAGCCGACCGTAGAATCGGCCAGGGCTTAACTGGTCGTATTGCTGTTGCCAGCGCGTCAGGTTGTTGGCGTGCTCATCAGCATCAAACGCTTCCTGAATGCATCTTTTTGGTGCATTAGCGCTGCCAGACGCGTCCATGATCAACTCCTTTGTGGCTGCTTAAGGACGTTAATTGCCCTGTTTTTTACGTACCTGTTTGTTTTTGTTTGGATTATCGAGAGTGTGGTGAGTTTGCCAAAACTCGATACTTCCCATTAAGGGTTAGCGCTAAGGTAGAAACAAGCAAGTATTGTACCTTGGCGCTTTTTGATAGCGCCTCATTCCGCCAAAAGGAACGCTTTATGGCACAAGCCTATCACTCCACGGTGGGGAGCCGCAGCTACCGCTTTGCAAGCCTGGCCGAGTTGATGGCCAAAGCCACGCCGCCCCGTTCCGGTGATCGCTTGGCCGGGGTGATGGCGGAGAGTGCCGAAGAGCGCGTAGTTGCCCAAATGGTGTTGGCCGAGCTGCCACTCACCACCTTTTTGAACGAGGCGTTGGTCCCCTATGAAGAGGACGAAATCACCCGGCTGATTGTCGATGACCACAACGCCGACGCTTTCGCGCCTATCAGTCACCTGACCGTGGGCGACTTTCGCAACTGGCTGCTCTCCGACCACGCCACCAGTGAGGTGCTAACAGAAGTACGCGCAGGCATTACTCCTGAAATGGCCGCCGCTGTCAGCAAGCTGATGCGCAACCAGGATCTGATTCTGGTCGCCAAAAAGTGCCGGGTCACCACGGCTTTTCGTAACACCATCGGCCTGCCGGGTCGGCTCTCGACAAGGCTCCAGCCAAACCACCCCACCGACGATGTCACCGGCATTGCCGCCAGTATTCTCGACGGGCTGCTCTACGGCAGCGGCGACGCGGTGATCGGCATCAATCCGGCCACTGATAACGTCGCCCAGAGCGTCAAGCTGATGCGCCTGATGGACGAAGTCATTCAGAAATATCAGATCCCTACCCAGTCCTGCGTGCTTACCCACGTCACCAATACGCTGGAGGCGATTGAGCAGGGTGCCCCGGTTGATTTGGTGTTTCAGTCAATAGGCGGCACCGAGGCGACTAACCGCAGCTTTGGTTTTGACTTGAGCACCCTGGCGGAAGCGGAAGCGGCGGCGCAGTCGCTTAACCGCGGCACGGTGGGGCGCAACGTGATGTATTTTGAAACCGGCCAGGGCAGCTCGCTCTCCGCCGATGCCCATCACGGGCTTGACCAGCAAACCTGCGAGGCCCGCGCCTACGCGGTGGCCCGCAAGTTTAATCCGCTGTTGGTCAATACCGTGGTGGGCTTTATCGGCCCTGAATACCTGTTCGACGGCAAGGAGATCACCCGGGCGGGGTTGGAAGACCACTTCTGCGGCAAGTTGCTGGGCGTGCCCATGGGCTGCGACGTTTGCTATACCAACCATGCCGAGGCCGACCAGAACGATATGGATAACCTGCTCACGCTGCTCGGCGTGGCGGGCTGCAACTTCATCATGGGCATCCCCGGTTCTGACGACATTATGCTCAATTACCAGACCACCTCCTTTCACGACGCGCTCTACGCGCGGCGGGTGCTGGGGCTAAAAGCGGCGCCGGAGTTCGAGCGCTGGCTTGAAGACATGCAGATTTTCCAGGATGTCAGCACCCACCGGCTCAACGACCAGTTGCCTGCCGCCTTTGCCAATAGCCTGCGCCACCTGCCACAGGAGCCGCGACATGGTTGATAAGCCGACAGCGCCCATCGTCGTCGACAATCCCTGGGAGCGCCTGAATGCGTTTACCGACGCGCGAATTGGACTGGGGCGCGCGGGTGTCAGCCTGCCGACCAGCAAGCTGCTGGCCTTTCAGCTCGCCCACGCGCAGGCCCAGGACGCCGTTCATACCCCGCTGGATGTTGATGCGCTTGCCACTGAGTTAACAACCACACCTGAGGTGTCAGAGGCGCCCATACGCTTACATAGCCATGCCCAGGATCGCGCCATGTATCTGCAGCGGCCTGACTATGGCCGCCGTCTCAACGATGAGACCCGTGCGCAATTACAGCAGACCGCCGCCTCTCAGCAGCGCTATGACCTCGCGGTAGTGATTGTCGATGGACTCTCTGCGCTGGCCGTGCAGCAGAACAGCGTGCCGTTTCTCAGCACGCTGTATCAGATGTTCAACAGCGATGTTGCGGATTGGCAGCTAGCGCCGTTGACCATTGTCGAGCAGGGGCGGGTGGCGATTGGCGATGAGATTGGTGCGCTACTGAACGCTGACGCCGTTCTGGTGATGATCGGTGAACGGCCAGGGTTAAGCTCGCCGGATAGCCTGGGATTGTATATGACCTGGGCGCCGGAACCGGGACTAAAAGATGACCGGCGTAACTGTATTTCCAACGTGCGCCCGGCGGGTTTGCAGATCGAGGAGGCCGCCCGGCGCTTCTTTCTACTTTTTAAAGAGGCCCGTCAGCTCAAGGTGTCGGGGGTTAAGTTGAAAGATCGTAGTGAAGACGATGTGCTGGAAGGTGACGCCGCATCGGGTTCAATACGCAACTTTCTGGTCGCTGATTAACGACCTTGACGAACGGCAGCAGCCGTATAACAGCAGACGTATCACAACAACGACGTAATCATTCTCCAATAACAATATGGAACGCAGTAAGCAGCACATAGCAAAGCACGCCGCTGACGACACTTTCGTTCCACACCATGAGGGCAAAACGATGACACAACCATCAGTTGATCAGGCGTATTTGGCAAAACGTCAACTGCGTAAAGGCACCGCCGGCTGGATGCTGCTGGCGGGGTTAGGGGTTTCCTATGTTATTTCCGGTGACTTTGCAGGCTGGAACTTCGGTATCGGCGAAGCGGGCTGGGGTGGTTTTGCGATTGCCGCCTGCTTGATGGCGTTGATGTATCTTGCGCTGGTGTTATCGCTTGCGGAAATGTCCGCCGCGATACCCGCAGCGGGTGGCGGTTACAGCTTTGCCCGCCAGGCCATGGGGCCGGCCGGTGGTTATCTCACCGGGCTTGCGGTATTGATCGAATACGCTCTGGCCCCGGCGGCGATCGTGATTTTCATCGGTGCCGCGGTGGAGTCATTACTGGGCATTAACGGTCCGCTGGTGTATCTGCTGTTTTACGCCGTGTTTATCGGTATTCACCTGGCCGGGGTGGGTGAAGCGCTGAAGGTCATGATGGTGATCAGCGGCTTGGCGGTGTTCGCCATCATTGCCACCGCCGTGGCGCTGATCGGCAATTTTGACGCCGCCAACCTGTTTGATATCGCCCCCACCGATGCGGCGGGCGCGAGTACCTTTATGCCGTTTGGCTGGTACGGTATCTGGGCGGCGCTGCCCTTCGGCATGTGGCTGTTCCTGGCGGTGGAAGGTGTGCCGCTGGCAGCGGAGGAAGCCAAAGACCCCGCTCGGGATATGCCCAAGGGTATTATCGGCGCGATGCTGTTTCTGCTGTTCACCGCCTTGTTGGTCGTGGTGCTGCTCGCCGGTGCGGCGGGCGCCGAGATGATCGGCCAAAGCGGGGTGCCACTGGTCGATGCCCTGAATGCAGCGGGCAACCCAATGCTTGCCACCCTGGTTAACATATTGGGACTAGCCGGTCTGATCGCTTCCTTCTTCTCGATTATCTACGGCTATAGCCGTCTGGTATTCGCGCTTTCCCGTGCAGGCTATATTCCTAAACCGCTATCGCTTACCAGCGAACGCAAAGTGCCCTATCTGGCGCTGATTGTGCCCGGTGTGTTTGGCTTCTTGGTGTCACTCAGCGGCGAAGGCGATCTGATTCTTGGCATGGCAGTGGTGGGAGCGACAATCTCTTACGCGCTGATGGCGCTGAGCCATATCATGCTGCGAGTCAAACAACCGGATCTGCCGCGGCCTTATAAAACCCCTGGCGGCGTAGTGACCTCGGGCATTGCATTGGTGCTCTCGCTGGTGGCGCTCACTGGCGTATACGCCTTCGATCCCCGCGCGTTCAACTACACCATTGTGCTCTTCATTGCCGGGGCGGCCTACTATTTCCTGTACAGTAAAAATCATCTGGTCGCGAAAACCGCGGAGGAGGAATTTGCGCTGGTATCCGCATCACCTGAGGAACTGGACGCAGACGAACCCGCACCGGTGGCTGCTGCCAAGCTGTAAGCAAACCAGCGATTAAGCTACTGTAACCAAGGCCCCTGGCGGTATGACGCCAGGGGCTTTTTCTTACTCACGAGCCGTTGAGAGGTGATCGTATGACGCTGACCTTTAATGATCCCAGTGAACAGCAGCGCTGGTACGCCGTCGATGATGGCGTGATGGGCGGCAAATCCCGGAGTCAGTTCAGTGTTGTTGACGGTGAGGGGCGCTTTCATGGCGAGGTATCGCTGGAAAACGGCGGCGGTTTTGCCTCCGTTCGCCGCGAGCCCCACGATTTTGAATCAACGCTGGCGGATGCCCGTGGCATAACGCTAACCGTGCGCGGCGATGGACGCACCTATCAACTGCGCCTTAAAAGTAACTCCCTGGGCGATGCGTCCGCTTACCGGGTTAAATTTACCCCTGCCCAGGATAGTTGGGAAACCTTTTACTTTTCATGGGAGGCTTTCGAGGCCGTCCGCCGGGGCAAACGACTGACTGACGCACCACCTATCGCTCCCGCAGATATTACTCAGGTGGGGTTTTTAATTGCCGATCGCACCGCCGGATCCTTCTGTTTGCGGCTGCAATATATGCAATCGTTATGACCCAAGCGCTGGGGTTTCCACCAAGGTCGCCTCGTATGTAGTTTGCCGTTGGGTAACGCTAGCTAAAATCGACTGGAGGCCAGCCTGTGAAACTATCTCCCGCGTATCGCCTAGCGGCCACTATTCTGCACGGCTTTGACGAGTACCGTGCGCGCTTCAAACAGATTACCTTCGACGCCAGCCGCCGCTTTCGCGAGGCGGCATGGCGCGATGCCCAGCAGGCTTCGGCGTCGCGTATCAATCTCTACGGCGAAAAGGTGGAGGATACCCTCGGGCGTTTGCGGCGTACTTTCCCCCAAGATGTACTGGTTCACTGTGAAACCTGGGGCGAAGCGCGTCACCACTATGCGGAATTGATCAGTCAGCGGCTCGATTACGAATTGGCCGAAACCTTCTTCAACTCACTGTTCTGCTCGATTTTTCAGCATCGCCACATCCGCAATGAATGGATGTTTGTGTACAGCTCCCGCGACGATGCCGCGCATCGCTCAGGCATTGAGTTGTGCCGTCGCTGCCCGGTGAATGGTGACTGGCCAAGTGCCCTGAGGTGGGCGCTGGAAGAAGCTCCGTTCGATAACCCCTTTGCCGATCTGGAGCTGGATGTCGAGCTTGGGACAGCGTTACTGGAAGCCCAACTGCCCGCGGCGATATGGCAGGCCGACGATGCTCAGGTCGAGCTTTTGAAAAGTGTGTTCTATCGCAACAAAGGGGCTTATCTGGTCGGTCGTATCCTGGGCGGCGGCGAGCAGGTGCCGCTGGTGTTGCCGATCCTCCACGGCGAGGGCTTTGGCGAGCAGCAGGGCGGCGACCCTTGCCTTCATCTGGATACGGTGCTGACGGAAACCGATGAAGTCTCGATCATCTTCTCGTTTACCCGGGCCTATTTTCAGGTGGATGTGCCGGTACCAGGGGAGTTCGTCCAGTACCTGAAACAGCTGATGCCCCACAAGCCGGCGGGAGAACTCTACGCCGCCATCGGTTTCTTCAAGCACGGCAAGACCGAGTTTTTCCGGGCGCTCAATCAGCAGGTGGCCAAGCGCGAGGACCAGTTTATCATTGCCCCCGGGGTGCGCGGCATGGTGATGGCGGTGTTCGTGCTGCCTACCTTCCGTACGGTATTCAAGATCATAAAGGACAAGTTCGATCCGGCCAAAGACGTGACCCACGCCGTGGTGCGCGAGAAGTATCGGCTGGTCAAACGGCACGACCGGGTCGGCCGTATGGCGGATACCCAGGAGTTCTCCAATTTCATCGTGCGCAAGGATCATTTCGATCCGGCGTGCCTGGAACATCTGCTGGAAGTGGCGCCCTCGACGGTCTCGCTAAAGGACGACAAGGTCATCATCAAGCACTGCTATACCGAGCGCATGATGACGCCACTGAATATTTACCTGGAGGAGTGCAGCGAGGACGAGCGGGCCACGGTGCTCAAGGATTATGGCAATGCCATCAAGCAAATGGCAGCGGCGAATATTTTCCCCGGGGATATGCTGCTCAAGAATTTTGGGGTGACCCGTCACGGTCGGGTGATTTTTTACGATTACGATGAGGTGTGCTACATCACCGAGTGCCGGTTTCGGCACATGCCGAAAGGCCAGGGGGTTGATGCATCCAGCTTATCGATCGGCCCCAACGATATTTTTCCCGAGGAGTTTGGCCCCTTCATGTTTGCCAATAAAGTGCTGCGCGATATGTTCATGGACCAACACCTCGAGCTCTTCGACCCCGACTACTGGCTGGAAGTACAAAAAGCGATTCGCGATGGCCGGGTCATTGATGTCTATCCGTATCGCAACAAGCAGCGTTTCGCGGGTACCGTGGGCCAGCTGGTATATTAGAAAGAACACACTAGTCAATCACGACGAGGACACTATGGCAGACGCCCCACACTTGGTGGTATTCACAGGTTCAGGTATCAGCGTCGAGAGTGGAATAAAAACCTTCCGCGCCAGCGACGGCCTGTGGGAAGAGCATCCAGTAGAGGAGGTGGCGACGCCGGAAGGTTGGCGGCATGACCCCGAGCGGGTGCTGGGGTTTTATAATCAGCGCCGGGAACAGATTCGCCGCGCCAAACCGAATGCTGCCCATAAAGCGCTGGCGGTGCTTGAGCAGGAGGGCTTCAAGGTCAGCGTGATTACCCAAAACATTGATGATCTCCACGAGCGCGCGGGGTCGCGCCATGTATTGCACCTGCATGGAGAAATCCTGAAGGCGCGTTCCTCGGTGGATCCACGGCTGCGTTATCCGCTGCCCAAAGGTGGCATTGAGCTGGGCGATATCTGCGACAAGGGCAGCCAGTTACGCCCGGACGTTGTCTGGTTTGGCGAATCGGTACCGCTGTTTGAAGATGCCTGCGAGATCGCAAGCCAAGCGGATTTTTTCCTGGTAGTGGGCACATCGCTTGCCGTGATGCCTGCCGCGTCGCTGCTGTCCTACATTGAGCTGGAGACGCCCTGCGCGCTGGTCGACCCCGATGCGGATGCGTTAACCCCGCCGGGCGTGCTGGCGATTAACACCACCGCCGGTGAAGGTGTGCCCGCGCTGGTCAACCAGTGGCGCAAGCAGGGTAATCTAATGTTGCCCTGAGCTTTCCAAAAACCATGCCTTCATGACGTCGGTGACCTGTACCATCTCCGTTTCAGAGGTAATGTAGGCGGGCATGGTGTAAAGCCAGCGGCCGATGGGGCGCAACCAGACGCCGCGTTCGCGGGCGAAGCCTGCAACGCCTTTCAGTGCTTCAGCGGAGTGGGCTTCGATCACCGCCGTGGCGCCGAGGACCCGGACGTCGGCCACCGCTGGATGCGCGTTGAGCGCGGGGTCTTCCAGCAGCTCGTGGCGCAGTAATTGGTTGAGCGTGGCGATCTTGCCAAGGTAATCCTCTTCCTCGAATACCCGCAGGCTTTCCAGCGCCACGCGACAGGCCAGCGGGTTGCCCATGAACGTCGGTCCGTGCATAAAGGCGTGGTGCTCGCTGTCGCCGATAAAGGCGTCGTGAACACGGTTTGTAGCAAGCGTCGCGGCGTGGCCCAGGTAACCGCCGGTCAAGCCTTTGGAGAGCACCATGATGTCCGGCGTGATGTCTGCGTGGTCGGCGGCAAACAGCTTGCCGGTGCGGCCGAAGCCAGTGGCCACTTCGTCAAAGATCAGCAGTACCCCAAATTCATCACATAGCGCCCGCGCGCCGCGCAGGTAGTCCGGCGAGGTCATATTGAGCCCGCCAGCGGCTTGCAACAGCGGCTCCATCAGCAGCGCGGCGATCTCATCATGGTGGCGTTCAAGCACCTCACGCAGGGCGCTCAGGTCGTGTTCCACCTGCTCGGGAGTGGCGTCATAAGGGGCGGTGGGCGCCGGGGCAAAATAGTGCCGGGGTAGCAGCCCTGTAAACAGCCCGTGCATGCCTTCTTCCGGGTCGCATACCGCCATGCAGCCAGTGGTATCGCCATGATAAGCCTTCATCAGCGAGAGCATCCTGCGCTTGCCGGGATTGCCGGTGAGTACCTGGTACTGCAAGGCCATTTTCATCGCCACTTCCATGCCCACCGAGCCACTGTCGGAGTAGAACACATGGTCAAGGCCGGTGGGCGTAATGCGTACCAGCTCGCGGGCCAGGCGGTCGGCGGGCTCATGGGTGAGGCCACCGAGCATCACGTGGCAAAGCTCACCGGCCTGCTCGCGGATGGCCGCCACCAGGCGCGGGTGGCCGTAGCCGTGAATCATGCACCACCAGGAACAGGTGGCATCCAGCAGGCGTTCACCGCTTTCAAGTACAAAGTGAGCGCCGTCACCGCCCACCACTTTGGGCGCAGGCGATTGATGCTTGAGATCCGCATAGGGATGCCAGACAGGCGAGGTCATAGGGTCTCCAGTGTGGGTAACGGCGGCAGGGAAAGGAAGGGCTTTGCAGCTTCAGGCGAAGGCGCTTCGAGATACGGGATAACCCCCAGGCAGGGGCCCGGTAAGGTTCGCTTGAGTATCTCAAGGTTGTCAGCAAAGCGGGTCGACTCAATGGCAAAGGCCTGGTCGACCACGCTGCCCACCCAGCCCGCAAGCGTTAGCCCGTCGGCGGCAATGGCTTCGGCGCTGAGTCTGGCATGGTTGAGGCAGCCCAGCTTCAGGCCGACCACAAGAATCACCGGCAGGTGCATGGCATGGGTAAGATCGCAAATATCCTCGCGGTCGTTGAGCGGTACCCGCCAACCGCCCGCGCCCTCGATCAGGGTCAGGTCCCGCGGCGTTTGTGCAAGGGTGGTGCCAAGTGTCGCCACCATATTGCTGACTTTAAGCACTTGCCCCGCCTCGCTGGCGGCTAAGTGCGGCGCAATGGCGGGCTCAAAGGCCCAGGGGTTGACCGTTGCATAACTCACCGGCGGCATGCTTTGCACCTGCAGTGCCAGGGCATCACTGTTGCGCAGCCCCTCGGGCGTGACACGACTGCCCGAGGCGATCGGCTTCAAGCCCAGCGTGGTGAGTCCCTGAGCACTGGCCGTTGCTAGCAGTGTGCTGGTCACCAGCGTTTTGCCGGCATCGGTGTCGGTGCCGGTAACGAAGAATACGCTCATAACGGTTTGTCCAATTGCAGGGTAAAACACTGGTAGCTCACCGGCAGTCCTGGGGGCTCACGGAGCGTTTCAAAACGCTCGCGGGCTGCCTTCAATTCGCGACGGGTCAGCCGGGCGTTGGGCCTTGAGACCTGCGCGCCGACGCCCTTGATGGAGGCCATCACGGCGTTCAGGTCAGGGTAGTGGAAAGTGCGTCGCTCGACATGCTGATGAATGGACGTCAGGCCGCTGTGATCAATGGCGCGCGCCAGTTCATTCCGGTCGGGCGTCTGCAATAGCGCCTCCGGGCGCTGCCAGGCATGCGCGACTTCGGCCAGCGTCCCGGGCAGTAGTGTCGTGAGATGTGCCTGGCCCCCGGGGGCAAGCACCCGGTGGAGGTCGTTCATCACCGCGCCGATATCGCGACACCACTGAATTGCCAGGTTGGAAAACACCAGGTCAAACGTTTCGGCGGCAAAGGGGAGCGACTCGGCGTTGCCCAACTGCCAACGAATATGGTTGCCGAAGCGGGCCTGGGCTTCGGCGAGCATGCCGGGCGCAATATCCAGCCCGGTAATGCGAGCATTGGGGTAGCGCACGGCAAGCCGCTGGGTCCAGTAACCGGTGCCGCAGCCCATATCCAAAAGTCTCAGCCCAGCGGTATCAGGTAAGGTGGACCAGAGCGTTTCGCCGATATGTCGCTGGGCGTTGGCCAGCGCGTCGTAGCGCGGGGCTGCACGGGAAAACGCATGCGCGACGCTGGCTTGCCAGTTGGTTGGGGGCGGTGAAGTGGCAGTCGTGCTCATGGTCGCTCCTTGACGGCAAGCATCGCCTTTGCTGCCAGTGATTCAGCCAACTGGGCAGGCTGGGAAAGCATGGGGCAATGCCCGGCATGGGCAAGTATTGATGCCTTTTCGCGGGCCAGGCTGCCGACCAGTGGGTCGTTCTCACCGATCAGGCGCATGACCGGGCAAGGAGCTTGATGTAAACCTTGGGCATTATCGAGAGTGGCAAGCCAGTCAAGCCCCTGGGCGAGCACGCGGTGGTTCGCGTCGGGGAGATCACCCTGTAGCCCGCGCAGCTGTCGATGGGCCTGGCGGGCGTTGGGCTCGCCGCGCGCTTGCCAGCGTAAAAAGTGTCGCCAGGTGGCATTGGGGTCACGGGCAAAGGCGCGACGAAAACTGGCAAGTTCTGATGGAGTAACGCCATCATCGCTATAAAACCGCTCGCCTGCGCCGAGCAATATGAGGCCCCGCGGCGGCGGGAGGTGATCAAGCAGCGCTGCCGCCAATAGCCCACCCAGTGACCAGCCGACCCAAATGGCGTCGCTGGGCAATTGCTTGGCCATGGTGCTGGCCAACTGATCCAGCGTGGCGTTGTCGGGTAGGGCAGGCGTATCGCCGTAGCCCGGCCAGTCAATGGCGAGGGCTTCAATAGGCGCAGGCCAATAGCCCTCAAGCGTCTGCCAGATGCGCCGGTCCACCCCCCAACCCGATAACAACACTAAGCGTGACAAGTAGCCTCCGCACGCTGGCAGGCGTTTAAACCTTCCAGCAAACGATCAATGTCGCGGCGGCCATGGCGGGCGCTAAGTGTGATACGTAGACGCGCCTCACCGTTGGGCACCGTGGGAGGGCGAATCGCGCCGACCTGTAAGCCATGTTTGGCAAGCGTTGCCGCCCAGCCGAGGGTACGATCTTCGCTGCCCAGCAGCAGTGGCTGAATCGGGGTTGTCGATGTGCTCAGCGGCAGCCCAAGTTGCAACGCCCCGCGGCGGAAGTAGGCGATGTTGGCGTTGAGGTGGTCGCGGTGTTCGGGTTCACCCTGAACGATCTCCAGTGCTTTAAGCGTCGCGGCGGCAATGCTGGGTGGCTGGGCGGTGGTGTACACATAGCTGCGGGCAAACTGGGTGATATGCTCGATCAGCGCGGCATCCCCGGCGACAAAGGCACCGGCGGTGCCGAGCGCTTTGCCCAGTGTGCCGACCAGGACAGGTACATCAGCGCTGCCCCAACGAGTGCCCACACAACCGCTGCCATTATCGCCCAGCACGCCGACACCATGGGCATCGTCGATCATCAGCCAGGCGCGGTGTCGCTGGCTCACCTGGGCCAGCGTGGCAATATCCGCCCCATCGCCATCCATGCTGAACACGCCGTCGCTGACCACGAGCTTATGCGAGCATTGACTGCGATCTATCAGGCGGTTCAGGTCGTTGGCGTCGCGGTGATGAAAACGCCGCGAACGGGCGCCGCTGAGTGTGGCACCATCCAGGAGAGAGGCATGGTTGAGACGGTCCTGAAATATTGCCGTGTCGGCGTTGGCTAACGCCTGCAAAACGCCAAGGTTGGCCATATAGCCAGTGGAAAATAGCAGGGCGCGCTGCCGGCCCGTCCAGCGTGCCAAAGCGTTCTCCAGGGCCTCGTGAATCTCCAGATGGCCGCTGACCAGGTGCGATGCGCCGGCGCCGGATCCGAATCGGCGCGCGCCTTCCGCCTGGGCCTCGCTGACGCGAGGGTCCTGGGCCAGGCCCAGGTAGTCGTTACCGGCAAAGTCGAGCGTACCCGCTGCCACGACTCCTCTGGTCCGCCAGCGTTGGGTCTGCTGGCGGCTCAAGCGGGCCTGGGCTAAACGCTGATGCCACGCGTCAGACACTGGCATCGACCGCCAGCTCGGCCACGCGCTCTGCGCGGGCGTGTTGCTCGGCCTGCTGTGCCAGGCGTTGAGCGTGAGTCGCGTCATCTTCGCAGGTTTCCCGGCGCTCCGGATGAAGGCCGAGCTTGTCGAAGAGCGCACGGTCGATTTCGGCTTGAGGGTTGCCGGTGGTCAGCAATGTGTCGCCGTAGAAGATCGAGTTGGCACCCGCCAGGAACGCCAGCGCCTGGGTCGATTCGCTCATTTGCTCGCGACCGGCAGAGAGACGCACGTGGCTTTGGGGCATCATGATGCGCGCCACGGCAATAGCACGGATAAACTCGATAGGATCCAGATCCTCAACGTTTTCCAGCGGCGTGCCGGGCACCTTGACCAGCATGTTAATGGGGACAGACTCGGGGTGCGGGGACAGCCTGGCCAACTGCTGCAACAGGGCGCTACGATCCTGGGCGTCTTCACCCATGCCGAGAATACCGCCGGAGCAGACTTTCATGCCCGCCTCGCGCACGGTGGCCAGGGTATCCAGCCGGTCGCCAAAGGTGCGGGTGGTGATGATCTCGCCGTAATAGTCGGGCGAGGTGTCCAGATTATGGTTGTAGTAATCGAGCCCCGCCGTAGCCAGGCGGCTAGCCTGATCACTATCGACCATGCCCAGTGTCATGCAGGTTTCCAGGCCCAGGGCTTTGACCTGGCGGACCATCTCTTCCACCAGCACCAGATCCTTATCCCGCGGGCTTCGCCACGCCGCGCCCATGCAGAAACGACTGGCGCCCGCTTCTTTGGCCGCCTTGGCCTGTTCGACCACTTTTTCAACTTCCAGCAGCTTCTCTTTTTCCAACTGGGTATTGTAGTGGCCG
This sequence comes from Halomonas sp. CSM-2, assembly GCF_002119345.1. Classification (NCBI taxonomy): domain Bacteria; kingdom Pseudomonadati; phylum Pseudomonadota; class Gammaproteobacteria; order Oceanospirillales; family Halomonadaceae; genus Halomonas; species Halomonas sp. CSM-2. The sequence goes on from NZ_NBYR01000007.1 coordinate 146,613, forward strand.
GACTGGGGGCAGTACTTGCAATCTTCCGGGCAGGCGCCGGTCTTGATCGACAGCAGGGTCGAAATCTGCACCGCATTGGCGTCGAAATGCGCGCGATGCACCTGCTGGGCTCGGAACAGCAGGTCATTGAAGGGCAGCGCAAACAGCGCGTTGATCTCGTCCAGCGTCCAGTCGTGGCGGGCGGCGTCAGTCGGGGTATTGGCGGCAGTGGCGGTCACGGGTAAACCTATATTCTTTTGAAAGTTGACGAGACTTTATCGGCGACCCGGCTCAGGTGTCAACTAAGAAGAATATCCAGGTTTACAGCGGCGAGCATAGGGGGAGGGATCCAGCTGAGAGGGGTTCGTTTTGCGTGGGGACCTGCTTTATACTCGGCGCCCCTTGCCAATCGTGGGAGCGCAGATGTCAGTCTCTGAGTCCGGTACGCACAATGCTGATGCCGTCAGCCCAAACGTCGAGAGAGATCCGGCGACGGGGCATCCGCGTCCGCCCAGGCGGGAATTCAAGGCGCGGGGCAGCTTTGTCAGGCGCTGTGAGGGCTGCAACCTGCCCGAGCTCAATTGCCTCTGCCCCTACCAGGTCAAGGCCGAAAGCCATGCCCAGGTGTGGTTGCTGACCCATCCTCTGGAGCACTATAAGCCAACCAACACGGGTCGCCTGATCGGCGACGTGCTGTCGCAAACCAAGGTGTTTACCTGGTATCGCACGGCGCCCGATGAGCAGTTGATGGCGCTGCTGGACGACCCGCGCTACGCGCCCTTTGTAATATTTCCCGATGATCAGCCCGACTATGCTGACCGCGTGGTGTCGTTGGCGGCGGTGAGTGACGCAAGGCACAGCGGCAAGATTCCGGTGTATATCCTGCTGGACGGCACCTGGCGCCAGGCTCGGCGAATCTTCCGAAAAAGCCCCTACCTTGATGCGTTGCCAGTGCTGCCGCTGCGCACCGAGCGGGAGACCCGCTACCGTCTGCGCAAGCCTGCCTCCAAAGCGCATCTTTGCACCGCCGAAGTGGCCATCGAGCTGCTGCGGCAGGGTGGAGACACCTCCGCTGCGGAGGTGCTGGATGATTACTTTGAGGTGTTCAACGATAGCTATGCGGCGAGCCGGTCGTATCACAAGATTGACCCGCCGACGGCGGCGATGCAGCGCTTAGCAGCCTGTCGGACTTAACACTGATCTACTGCGAATCCATGCTTCTCGCGACGATCGGTCAAGCCCGACAGGCTGCTAGCCGCCAAACAGCGTACCGGCGATTCTGAAACCGGCTACCCAGGTACCCACCGCTGAACCGAGCGTGGCGAGAATAAATACCAGTAGCGTGCGCGACACACGGTTTTTCCACCAGCCTTTCAGGTTCACCACATCGTTGCGCAGGGTGGCAAAGTCGCGCACCTTGGGCTTGCGCATGTAAAGCTCGACCCCGGCGGCCACAAACCCGGCGCCAATCGTCGGGTTTAGCGACGTCAGCGGTGCGGCAAAGAAGGTGGCGATCACGGTGACCGGGTGCGCCAGAGCGGCGATGGTGGCGCCGGCAGACAAAATGCCGTTGATCAAAAACCATTCGGTGACAAGCTGCCAGCCCAGGTCGGTGTTGCGCGAGAAGCCAATGGCAAAACCGACCAATACCAGAGCGGTAATCAGCCAGGGAACCAGTTTCCAAATTTTAGACGGCGGCGGGGTGGCCTCCAGGGTGGCGATTTCTTCGCCAGGGTTGGCGGGCAGCGGCGCTTCAAGATGCTCGACGGTGCCCTTCAAATGACCGGCGCCCAGCACCACCAGCACGTTTCGGTAACCCCCTGAAGGCGTTTCTTCGGCAAGGCGCAGCGCCATATAGCGGTCGCGCTCGCGGATCAGCGGGTTATAAAGCGCTTCCGACTGGGCGGCAAATTCGCTGAACGTGGCTTCGAGCATATCGCCTTTCTTGAGCTTCTCGATATCTTCCTTCGAGACGTCTTCCCGCGATAGCACGCTGCCGATCAAGCCGGTAAACAGCGAGAAGCGCTGCCACCAGGGCACATTGCGGTAAATGCGCCTGAGCGTGATACCGACGTCACGGTCGACCAGCAGCAACGGTAGCTGTTTTGCCTTGCATGCCTCGACGGCGGCTCTCATTTCAGCCCCGGGCTGAATGCCCGATTGGTCGGCAATACGTTGTTGAAACGCCCCCAGAGCGAGGCTGGCGGCGACCATGCCGGCCTTGCCTTGCTTGAATACCTGGAAGAGGTCCTGCTCTCCCATGGCGTCAGGGTTCGCCATGCTGTGGTGTCGGGCATCGCACAGCTCGATGGCAACGGCGTCAAAGCGGCCGGTGTCAATCAACTGGCGCACGTCGTTGGCGCTCTCTTCCGAGACGTGCGCGGTGCCTAGCAGCGTGTAGCGGGTATCGCCCACCGTAATCACGTTTATCGGGCCGCTGGTCGCGGGCAGTGCGTCGCTGTCGGGCACTGTTGATGTAACGTCTTCCTGGGTCATGACAACGTCTCGATTCAATAAATAAGCAGGCAGCGGTGGTGGGTTAGCGCCGCCAGAAGGCAGGCGTAAACAGTACCAGCACGGTGAAAATTTCCAAACGGCCCAGCAGCATGGCAAACACCAGAATCCATTTCGCGATACCGGGCATATCGCCATAGTGGCTGCTGGCTTCGCCAAGTGCCGGTCCCAGATTGTTCAAGGCAGAGCCCACGGTTGACCAGGCGGTGACCTGATCCACCCCTGTGGCCATGACGCCTACCAGCATCAAGAAAAACAGCAGCACATAGACCGAGAAAAAGCCCCACACCGCCTGGGCGATACTGTCGGGCACGCTGACTTTACCGACTTTAACGGCAATGACGGCGTTGGGATGGATCAAGCGCATGACCTCGCGCATGCCCTGCTTCATGATCAGAATGATGCGGATGACCTTCATCCCGCCTGCGGTGGAGCCGGAGCAGCCCCCCACAAAAGCCGCCACAAACAGCAGGAAAGGCAGGGCGCCCGGCCAGCCCGAGAAATCAGCCACGGCAAACCCGGCGGTGGTGGCAACGGAGACGACCTCAAACAGCGCATGGCGTAGCACGTCGATATCGCTGTAGGTGTTACTCAGCCATAGGGTGGTTACGGTAATGGTGGTCAGCCCGGCAAGAAACAGCATCAGAAACCGGGCTTCCGGATCCTGGAAGTAGTGTGTCAGGCGTTTTTCGCGCCAAGCGATAAAGTGCAGGCTGAAGCTGAACGCCGAAATCAGCATAAAGCCCACGCAGATCATTTCGATCGCGGCGCTGTCAAAATAGCCGATACTGGCGTCGTGGGTGGAAAAGCCGCCAATGGCTACCGTCGAAAAACTGTGCCCCAGCGCATCGAACCAGTTCATGCCAGCCGCCATATAGGCCAGCATGCAAGCCACCGTCAATGTGGCGTAGATATACCACAGCGCCTTGGCAGTTTCGGTGATGCGCGGGGTCAGCTTGGAATCTTTCAAAGGGCCGGGTATTTCCGTGCGGTAAAGCGCCATGCCGCCAACGCCAAGTGTGGGCAGAATCGCCACGGCCAAAACCACGATCCCCATGCCGCCCAGCCATTGGAGCTGCTGGCGGTAGTAGAGAATCGATTCGGGCAGAAAGTCGATTCCCGTTATGACCGTCGCGCCCGTGGTGGTCAGCCCCGAAAAAGACTCGAAGACCGCATCGGTCAAACCGAGCGCCTCATCGCCAAACAGCATCAAGGGCAGCGAGCCGAACAGGGCCAGCACGGTCCAGAACATGGCGGCGATAATGAAGCCGTCGCGCACGCGCAGCTCTTTTTGTGCGCGACGGTTGGGTAAGTAGAAACACAGCCCCGTCGCCACGGTAATGGCCATGGCCATCATAAAGGCGTCCCAAACGCCGTCGCGAAACCACACGGAAATCAGCATGGGGGGGAGCATGGTGAGGCTGAAGAGCATCAACAGCAGCCCCAGGATTCGTAGAATAACCCTCAGGCTCATGGCTGTTCTAGGCTCCCCTGGTCAATAAGTTGCGCGCCGAATTTAAGCATCAGAAGAACGTCAGCCCTACCTGGAACAAGCGCTCCACGTCGCGAATGCGCCGCTTGTCGATGACGAACAGGATGACGTGGTCTCCACTTTCCACCACGATGTGGTCGTGGGCGATCATCACCTCTTTACCACGCACGATCGCGCCGATGGTGGTGCCCTCGGGCAGGTCGATCTCGCGAATGGTGCGCCCGACCACCCTTGATGACTGCTTGTCACCATGGGCGATGGCCTCGATGGCCTCGGCGGCGCCCCGGCGCAGCGAGTGGACGTTGACGATATCGCCCCGGCGCACGTGGGTCAGCAGGCTGCCGATCGTTGCCTGTTGAGGGGAAATGGCAATATCGATCTCGCCGCCCTGAACCAGATCGACATAGGCGGCGTTATTGATCAGCGTCAGCACCTTTTTGGCGCCCATCCGCTTGGCCAGCAGCGACGACATGATATTGACTTCATCGTCGTTGGTCAGCGCGCAGAAAATATCGCAGTCTTCGATGTTCTCTTCTTCCAGCAGCCGCTTGCTGGTGGCGCTGCCGTGGAGCACCACGGTGCGGTCGAGCCGCTCGGAGAGCGTGGTGCAGCGCTCCAGGCTGTGTTCGATAATCTTGACCTGGTGGCTGTGCTCCAGATGCTCCGCCAGGCGCTCGCCGATATTGCCGCCCCCGGCGATCACCACCCGGCGGAAATCCCGTTCGACGCGGCGCAGCTCGCTCATTACCGCGCGGATATCGCGCCGGGCGGCGAGGAAGAAGACCTCGTCGTCGGCTTCAATGACGGTATCGCCACGGGGAATGATCGGTCGATTGCGGCGGTAGATCGCTGCCACCCGGGTATCCACATTGGGCATATGGCGGCGTAGAAAAGCCAGGTCCTGTCCCACCAGCGGGCCGCCGTAGAACGCCTTGACGGCCACCAGTTGTACAAGCCCACCCGCGAATTCCAACACTTGCAGCGCGCCGGGGTGTTCGATCAGACGGCGCACGTGGTCGGTGACCACCTGCTCGGGGCTGATCAGCACGTCGATGGGAATCGCTTCGTGGGCGAACAGCCCTTTGCGGGTCAGGTAGGCCGTCGCGCGCACCCGGGCGATTTTTGTCGGGGTACGGAACAGGGTATGCGCCACCTGGCAGGCGATCATGTTGATCTCATCGCTGCTGGTCACGGCAATCAGCATGTCGGCGTCTTCACAGCCTGCCTGACGCAGTACAATGGGGTAGGAACCCGCGCCGGTCACCGTGCGAATATCGAGCTTGGTATGCAGCTCGCGCAGCTTTTTGGCATCGGTATCGATGACGGTGATGTCGTTTTCCTCACGGGCAAGGTGCTCCGCGAGGGTGCCGCCGACCTGGCCGGCGCCGAGAATGATGATTTTCATTGCTGAGCATCGGTTCCGTTTAGAGCGCCAGCGATGCCTCGTTAATTGCGCGAGGCGGCCTATCGTGCGCTGCAATAAAGACGGCGGCCAGTGTAAACCAGCCGCCGCCGAAAAGCAGGTGGGGATTATTCCAGGGTAAAGCCAACCTTGATCGTGACCTGCCAGTGTGCGACCCGGCCATCTTCGATGTGGCCGCGGGTGTCGGTCACTTCCAGCCAGCGCATATGCTTGACGGTTTCAGACGCCTTGGCGAGCGCGCTCTGCACGGCGTCTTCAATTCCTTTTTCGGAAGAACCGGTTAGCTCAATGTGCTTATAGGTGTGATGACTCATGGTATCTCCATCCGTGTCATGAATTCACTGCCTGTCATTACGGAAAATGCGTTAGGCAGCCTGCTTCTCTAGTCTGGCATAAAAAAAGCCGTCGTGACTGCTCACTTCGGGGAACAATTGGCGCCCCTGGCCGCTGGGCATGCCCCAGGCGACATCGTCCGGCGTGGTGACGACAGCATCGGGTGTCCGGGCAAGAAATGCCTCGATTTGATCGGCATTTTCCTCTGGCAGCACCGAGCAGGTCGCGTACAGTAGCGTGCCGCCGGGGCGCAATATCGCCCAAAGATTATCCAGCAGCTGGCGCTGCAGGGTGGCGAGCTTGCCAATGTCGTCGGGGCGTCGCAGCTTCTTGATATCCGGGTGGCGGCGAATGACCCCGGTGCCGGAGCAGGGCGCGTCCAGGAGGATGGCGTCATACGGCGTGCCGTTCCACCAGTCGCGCTGGGTGGCATCGGCGTGCTGCAGGTCGGCGGTCAGGCCCAGCCGGCTCAGGCTGTCGTCAACCCGCCCCAGGCGCTGGTTGTCGCTATCGATGGCGGTGAGCGCGATATCGAACTGCTCCAGCAGATGGGCGGTCTTGCCGCCGGGCGCGCAGCAGGCGTCCAGCACCTGTGCGCCCGGGCGTGGCGCAAGCGCCGGGCCGAGCAGCGCCGCGCTCAGTTGGGCGGCCTCATCCTGGACGCTGACCAAGCCACGCTCGAAACCGGGCAGCGTGGCAACATCGCAGGGCTGCTCCAGGGTGATGCCATCCGGCGCGTGAACGCAGAGCTGGCCGCCCAGGCCGGTTTCAGTGAGCAGCGACAGGTAGGTTTCGCGATCCTGATGGCGCTGGTTCACGCGCAGCGTCATGGGGCCGGGCTGGTTATTGGCCTCGGCGATGGCCTGCCACTGCTCCGGCCATGCCTGACGCAGTGTTTTCAACAGCCAGGCGGGATGCTCGAGGGCGACGTGGGCATCGCGGTCGACCGTCGCCTCTAGGGCGGCGGCTTCACGCTGCAAGCGACGCAGACAGCCGTTGAGTACCCGGGTTGCCCAGTCCTTGCCGAGCAACCGCGCGGCGCCAGCGGTTTCACCCACGGCGGCATGGGCCGGAATGCGCATATACAGCAGCTGGTAGATGCCGATCAGTAGTAAGGCCTGAACATCGCTGTCGCGCTTTTTGAACGGCTGCTTAAGCAGTTGACCGGCCAATGCTTCCAGGCGCGGCAAACGCCGACAGGTGCCGTAGCAAAGCTCTTTAAGTAGGCTGCGATCCCGGGCGATCACGCTATGTTCATCCAGCCCGGCGAGGGATCCCTTGTCGGTGAGCACCGGTACGAGCCCCTTGGCGGCGGCGGCGCGTACTTCCAGGCCGCTGCCTTCTTTGGGTGCGCGAGGCTGATTCATGACGGTGCTCCTTCTTGCGGGCTGGGCCCCAGGCGCGTGCCCGGGATAAGGCGTGTCTGGCGGGCGTGGAGCAACTCGCGGGCTGGCAGCGCCTTACCCCCGGGAAGTTGGGCGCGGCTGACGCAAAGCACCTGGCGACCTTCGGCGCCACAGGCGATTCGCAAGTGATCCTCGTCGTGTTCGAGCAACATGCCGGGGGGGGTTGGCGACTGTTCACCGGGCTCGGCACTTGCCTTCAGCAGGCGCAAGCGGTCGTCGCCCAGGGTGCACCAGGCAACCGGCCAGGGGTTGAAGGCGTGAATGGTGCGTACCAGCTGTTCGGCAGACTGGCTGAAATCCAGCTCGGCCTCGGCCTTGGTGAGCTTGGCGGCGTAGGTGACGCCGTCTTCTGGTTGGGGCGACGCTGTAATTCGCCCTGTGTCCAGCTCGTCCAGCACCTGAACCAGCGCATTGGCTCCTTGAAGGGCCAGCCGGTCGTGCAGGTCGCCGCCAGTGGTCTGGTCGGTGATCGGCGTACGCACCTCAAGCAGCATGTCGCCGGTATCCAGGCCGGCATCCATTTGCATGATTGTCACGCCGGAAACGCTGTCACCGGCTTCAATGGCGCGCTGGATCGGCGCCGCGCCGCGCCAGCGGGGTAGCAGCGAGGCGTGAACGTTAAGGCAGCCCAGTCGAGGCATATCCAGCACGGCCTGGGGTAACAGCAACCCGTAAGCCACCACGACCATCACGTCGGCGTTCAGCGCTGCCAGGGTCGCCTGGGCATCGGCTCCTTTCAGGCTTTCAGGCTGGTGGACCGGCAGTTCATGCTCAAGTGCCAGGCGTTTGACAGGGCTTGGGGTGAGCTTGCGTCCGCGCCCGGCGGGACGGTCGGGCTGGGTATAGGCGGCGACCACCTGATGCTGGCTTTCCAGCAGGGCGGCCAGGCTTGAGGCAGCGAATTCCGGGGTACCCGCAAAAACAACGCGCAATGATGACATGGACACAGGGACCTGGCGGCAAAAGTAAACGTGACAGTAATCTTGGACAACAAGACGCGGTCAGGCGTCCTGCATCTGCTTGTGGCGCTTTTCCATTTTCTTGCGAATCCGGTCACGCTTGAGGGGCGACAGATAGTCGACAAACAACACACCCTCCAGGTGGTCGTACTCGTGCTGAATACAGTGCGCCAGTAGGCCGTCGGCTTCAAGCGTGTAGGGCTCGCCGTTGCGATCCAGCGCTTTCAACTCCACGTTCAGGTAACGCGGCACTTCAGCGTAGTGCTCCGGAATCGACAGACAGCCTTCCGACAGCGGCTCTTTTTCGTCGCCGATGGGGGTATAGCTGGGATTGATAAGAACCAGCGGCTGGGAGTTGTCGTCGCTGACATCCATGACCACCACGCGGCGGTGAACGTCCACCTGGGTTGCGGCAAGGCCGATCCCCTTGGCGTCGTACATGGTTTCCAGCATGTCATCGACGAGCTTGCGCACTTCATCATCGACGCTTTGAACTGCTTTGGCCTTGGTGCGCAGGCGCTCGTCAGGGAATTCGAGAATGGCGAGTTTGGCCATGGCGTTGCTTCCACCGTTGTGCTGAACTGAGTAGTCGCTTGAGCAGTGCGTCAATGGGGTCGCATGCCCAAGTGCTTTATTTATGAACTGAGTACTTTATGATCGACCACTATATCATGCTGTCAATGCTCCGGGCATGCCTGCCCGGTGGCGCAGCGCGAATCACCGTCGTAATCGCAGGTAAAGACAGGGGGCAGGATGGGGGCTGGACAACGCAGGCGATATGGCGTGGGCTGTTGGTTCATCGGGACGCTGTCGCTGTTGATGTCACTTGATGTTGGCGCCTGGGAGCGCGTTCGCGATTCGGCGCCCGAGCGCTATACGGTGGTAGAGGGCGACACCCTGTGGGACATTGCTGGCCGGTTCTTGCATGCGCCCTGGCAATGGCCGGATCTTTGGCAAACCAATCCTGCTATCCGCAATCCACACCTTATTTATCCCGGCGATGTGCTTACCCTGAGCGATTGCCAGGGCGCTCCGTGTCTTTCTCTTTCCCGGGGGCAACGGGTAGTCAAACTATCGCCCAAAATGCGCGCCGTGCCTCGACGCGAAGCGATACTCCCCATCGATGCGAGTATTATCCGGCCGTTCCTGCGTGATCATCGTATCAAAGAGGGTGACCCCGCCGATAACGCCATGGCTTATGTCGTGGCCGGTAACCAGGGACGTTTGATCAGCGGGGCGGGTGATTCGCTGTATGTGCGCGGGCAGGTACCCAGTCAAGCGGAGGTAGGTATTTATCGGCCTGCCGACACTTACTTGGCTAACGATGGCAAGGTGTTGGGTACCGAGCTGATCAAGATTGGCGAGGCCCGCTACCTGCGCGCCGATGCGGATGTCGCCCAGTTGAGAGTGCTGAGCGCCGCACAGGAAATACGCAACAACGACCTTGTCTTGCCGTTGGAAACCTCGCCACTGAATGACGACATGGTGCCCCGTGCACCGCGCAATGCGTTATCCGGGACATTGATCGGCGTACCGGGCGGGGTGCGCTTTATCGGCCGTCTGCAGGTGGTGACGATCGACTTAGGCACGCTGGATGGCGTCCAGGCCGGGCATGTCTTCCAGATTGCCGAGCAGGGTGAGGTCGTCAATGATCCACGTAGCCAGGAGCCGCTTAGGTTACCTGACGAGGCCGCTGGCACCTTGATGGTCTTCAACCCCTATGATCACGTGAGCTATGCGCTGGTGATGGAGGCCTCCCGAGTGCTGGAGGTTGGTGATCTTGTCAGGACGCCGCCGCGCTAGATCAGTTGGGTCAATCGTCGATAGGTGGAATGAGGAGAGGTAATGGATACCAGGGAATGGTTAGTGGTCAATGCACTGCCGGGGGTGGGGGCCCAACGAATCGCTGAGCTGGTGGCCCAACAACCGCAATGGCCACAAGGGTGGCTGGCGGGTTTGCCCAGCAAGGCAGCCAGTGCGCTTCGATTGTGGTGTGAGCACCCCACAAAAAGCCCCCTGCAACGTGAGGTCGAGACGAGTCTGACCTGGCAGTCCAGTGCGCCAGGGCGCACGCTTTTGCACCGCGACCACCCCGCATGGCCAAGGCTACTCAATCAAATACCTGATCCGCCAGCCGTCCTCTGGGCACAGGGCGACCTGGGCGCCCTTGAGCGACCGACACTTGCCATGGTGGGCACGCGTCGGCCGACATCGGAAGGCACGTATAATGCGCAAACTTTCGCTCGGAAATTGGCCGAGCGAGGTTGGAGTATCGTCAGCGGAATGGCCTTAGGGATTGACGGGGTGGCCCAGCAAGCTGCCCTGGACGCGGGCGGTAGCAGCGTAGCGGTATTGGGCTGCGGGATTGATGTGATTTATCCCGCCCGCCATCGCGCGCTGTATCAACAGCTCAGCGATTCGCCGGGAGGACTGGTGCTGGCTGAACATCCGCCGGGCACCAGGGCCCACCCGGCTTTTTTTCCGCGCCGTAACCGTATCGTGACAGGTTTATCGCTGGGTACGCTGGTGGTCGAAGCGGCCGAGAAAAGCGGCTCGCTGGTCAGCGCCCGCCTGGCCATGGAGCAGGGCCGCGATGTGTTTGCCCTGCCCAGTTCGTTGCACAATCAGCAGGCACGTGGCTGCCTGCAGTTGTTGCGCCAGGGGGCGGCAATGGCCTGCGACCCCGAGGATATCGTCAGCGAGCTGCAGCATTGGGCGAGCGAGTTTCTGCCCGCCCCAGGGGTAGGTATCGCTGCCCACCGGTCGGCAACTGACACCGCAGTCGAACCGCTGCCCGATGCGCTGCTCGGCTTGCTGAGCGCCTCCCCCACGCCCATCGACGCGCTGGTTCAACAAAGCGGCAGCTCGGTGAGTGACTGCCAGCAGCGTCTGCTGATGCTGGAAATCGAGGGCTGGGTCGCATCCCGGGCGGGTGGTTGGGTGCGTTTACCCCGGCCATGATAAGATAATGTTTCCTTTACCATAACGGATGGAGACTTCATGACGACAGCGGCTGAACTGGATAAAGCCGTTCGCGCATTGCGCAACGGCGGCGTTATTGCCTGCCCAACGGAAGCGGTGTGGGGATTAAGCTGTGATCCTGACAACGACGAAGCGCTGGCTCAGTTAATGCGCTTAAAGGCCCGCGATCCAGCCAAGGGCGTGATTCTGGTGGCGGCATCGATTGGCCAGTTTCAGCCGTGGCTCACACAGTTGCCGCTGGCCCTGCATGCGCCATTGATTGCCAGTTGGCCGGGGCCGAACACCTGGCTGGTGCCGGATAACGGACGCAGTCACGGTCTGGTCCGCGGTGCGCACAGTAAAGTGGCGCTGCGGGTCACTGACCACCCGCTGATGCAGGCGCTTTGCGACGCCTTTGGTGGCCCGCTGGTATCGACCTCTGCCAACGTGGCCGGCGATCCCCCGGCGACCAATGCAGATGACGTCAGGGCGGTGTTTGGCGACCAGTTGGCGGCGATCATCGACGGCGAGCTAGGCGGTAACGAACGGCCCAGCAAGATCCGGGATCTCGTCAGTGGCAGCGTGATACGCAGTTAATCGATCATCAGGAGACGACGTGGCGCACGAACATCTGGATACCGTCAAGAACTACCTGCTGGATCTGCAGGAACGTCTTTGCGAGGGGCTGGCAAGCGCCGACGGACAGGCAAACTTCAAGCAGGATGAATGGGACCGTGAAGAAGGCGGCGGTGGCCGCTCGCGGGTAATCGAAAATGGCGGCGTGTTTGAAAAAGGTGGCGTCAATTTCTCGCATGTTTTCGGTACCCAGTTGCCGCCCTCGGCCACGGCCGCGCGACCGGAACTTGCCGGGCGCAGTTTTCACGCGGTCGGGGTTTCCTGGGTGCTGCATCCGGAAAATCCCCATGTGCCCACCAGCCACGGCAACGTACGGTTCTTTATCGCCGAAAAAGAGGGCGAGCCGCCGGTCTGGTGGTTTGGTGGCGGCTATGACTTAACGCCGTTCTACCCGGTGTTTGACGATGTAGTGCACTGGCACAAAGTAGCTAGCGCGGCCTGCGCACCGTTTGGGGACGACGTTTACGCGCGCTACAAGGCCTGGTGCGATGAGTACTTCTATCTCAAGCACCGAGAGGAAACCCGAGGCGTGGGTGGCTTGTTCTTTGATGATCTCAACGACGGCAGCTTTGAAGACTGCTTTGCTTTTCAACGTGCCGTCGGCGACAGCTTTCTGGACGCCTACCTGCCGATTGTCGAACGTCGTCGTGGCGATGCCTGGAACGAGCAGCAGCGTCAATTCCAGCTTTATCGCCGCGGACGCTATGTCGAGTTCAATCTGGTATGGGATAGAGGGACGCTGTTTGGCCTGCAAAGCGGGGGGCGCACCGAGTCCATTCTGATGTCGATGCCACCCTTGGCCCGCTGGGAATATGCGTTCACCCCGGAGAACGATAGCCCCGAGGCGAAGCTCAATGAGTATCTTGTGCCCCGCGACTGGCTCGACGAAGCCACCGCAACGCGTGGCGAGGAGGTTCTATGACCGATCGTTACGCCGTCTTTGGCAATCCCATTGGCCACTCCAAATCTCCCATGATTCACGCCGACTTTGCCGATCAAACAGGGCAGGACATCGACTATACCGCCATGGAGCCGCCGATAGGCGAGCTGGCGGCGGCGTGGCAGGCGTTTTGCGCCGAGGGTGGACGAGGTGCCAATGTGACCGTGCCGTTCAAGGCGGATGCTTTCGCGCTCTGCGATACGCTGAGCCATCGTGCCCGTCGGGCAGGGGCAGTGAATACGCTGATTCTGGGCGGTAATGGCCGCACCTACGGGGATACCACCGATGGCGTTGGCCTGGTACGTGATCTGGCTTATCACCGCGTGGCGCTAGCGGGAAAGCGTGTCTTGATAGTCGGCGCAGGCGGCGCCGTGCGCGGTATTCTGGAGCCCCTGCTCGGTGAGCAGCCCACTGAAATGGTCGTGGTCAATCGCACGGCAGAAAAAGCCCGGCAACTGGCCGATGATTTTGCCGACTTGGGGCCGATCAAGGGCGGTGGTTTCGACGCTCTGGAAGGCAAATTTGACGTGGTCATCAATGGTACCAGCGCCAGCCTTTCGGGCGACTTGCCGCCGCTACCCGACGAGCTGTTTGCCAATGGCGCCTGGGCCTATGACATGATGTACGGTGTCGAGCCGACGGTGTTTTTAAAGTGGGCCGGGCCCCGAGGGGCGAAACTCCTGGACGGACTGGGCATGCTGGTCGAGCAGGCGGCAGAAGCGTTTTACCTCTGGCGCAATCAGCGCCCTGATACAGCGCCGGTTCGGGCGCGGCTGCGCCAGTCACTGAACTACGAATAGCTGAACTGTGCTAGCTGGATATAGCTAAGGAGCGACTTTTCGGGGTCACCCGAGGGCCGTAACCCTGATGAACCGCCGCTGCCGAGAGGCAGCGGCGGTTGCTTATTATGGGCGTGAACAGTTGGGCGTGCGGCCGTTGTTGCGCGCCTGTTCAAAGGTGGCCATGGCATTGCTCATGCTCGCTTGCAGCCCTTCAATCCGCTGGCCTTGGCTTGGGTGGGTCGACATCCAGGCCGGCGGTGCGCCACCGCCAGATGCTTGCTGCATGTTTTGCCACAGCGTGACGCTCTCACGCGGGTCAAACCCGGCCCGGGCCATCAACTCCAGGCCAATGGTATCCGCTTCGCTTTCATGGCGACGCGAGAAGGGCAGCATGATGCCGTATCGCGCCCCCATGCCAAGGACGCCCATCAGCTGCTCACCACCTGCGCCTTCCAGGCCGGAAGCGCTGGAAATGACGGAAAGCCCCAGTTGGGTCGCGCTTTGGGTCGATGCCCGCTCATTGGAGTGCTTGGCGAGCACGTGGCCGATTTCGTGGGCGACCACTGACGCCACCTGGTCCTGATTGGTGGCGATATCCAGCATGCCGGTATGTAAGCCCATATAGCCGCCGGGTAGCGCAAAGGCGTTAGGCTCTTCAGCCTCGAAGACACGGATTTGCCAGTCCATCTGCTGCTGGTCCTGAGGGAGTTCCGCGACAATGGCATTGGCAATGCATTGCGCGTAGCGCTGGCTTGCCTGACCGGCACTGGGCAATTCCTGCTGATACTGGTTAAAGGCCTGGCTACCCATGTTGTTGAGTTCCTCGTCGGATAACAACAACAGCTGTGAGCGCCCGGTAGGCGATGTCGAACAGGCCGCAACAGCAAGACACAGGGCCGTAATGGCGATAGGGCGAAACCAGCGCATGGTGTATTTCCTTTTGTGAAAGTGAATTCCTTGCCCCAAGATAACGGCTGTACAGGGTAAATCAATCCTCATGCGAATAATTCACCAAGAGAGTCGTTATGGATGCCGAATTAAGCCAGCGCTTAACCCACTTACTCGATCGACTGGACCATTGGTTACCACCCGCAGCCGAACCGGTTAATTGGCAGACGGAAGTCGCCGCGCTGTGGCAGCGTCACCCGCTGGGCGGGCGTCTGGTGGCGGTGCCGCCAAGGGATGCGCTAGCGCTTGACGACCTGCTGGGCATTGAACGGCAAAAGCAGGCGCTGGTGGATAATACCCGGGCGTTCTTACAAGGCTTGCCCGCCAACCACGCGCTATTGTGGGGAGCGCGAGGCAGCGGGAAATCGTCGGTGGTGCGCGCGCTGCTTAACGCACTGGCAGGCGAGGGGCTACGCCTGGTTCAGATTGACCGCCATGAACTTGCTAGCCTGCCGGTACTGGTCGAACAGTTGCGTCATCAGCCACAACGCTTCGTCGTTTACTGCGATGACCTCTCTTTTGAGGGCAACGACGATGCCTACAAGGCGCTCAAGAGCGTGCTCGATGGGGCGTTGACCGGCCCGCCGGATAACGTATTGCTGTATGCCACCTCGAACCGTCGTCATTTGCTGCCCGAGTCGATGGACGACAACAGCGGCTCGCAGCTGGTCGGTGAGGAGTTGCACCATGGCGATGCGGTGGAGGAGAAAATCTCGCTGTCGGACCGCTTTGGGCTATGGCTGAGCTTTCATCCCTTTAACCAGGCAACCTACCTGGACCTGTGCGCCCATTGGGTCTCGCGGGTGAGCGACGAGAACGTCAGTTGGGATGATGAGGCGCGCGCCGAAGCGCTGCGCTTTGCAACCCTGCGCGGTGGGCGCAGCGGACGCACCGCCTGGCAGTTTGCGGCCCACTGGGTAGGCCGCAAGGGATTGCACGACAAGGCTTAGCCGTTTAACGGCGGCTTTTACGTGCCTCTTTGGTGCGGTTGAGCTCACGCTTTTTGGCTTTCTCTTTGTCGCTGGCGCCTGCCATGTGGTCAAAGGGATTGTCGCCGGAGCGAAACTCGAAACGCATGGGCGTGCCGCGCACCTTCAACACCTTGCGGAAGGTATTGGTCAGGTAGCGGCGGTAGGCGTCGGGCAGGGAGGCCGTCTGATTGCCATGCACGACGATGATCGGCGGATTGCTGCCGCCTTGGTGGGCCATGCGCAGCTTGATGCGTCGCCCATGGATCATCGGCGGCGGATGCTGGCTGACAGCATCCTGAAGCAGCGTGGTCAGGCGGTTGGTGGACCAGTGGGCGTTGGCGGCATTGAAAGCGCGGTCAATCGACGGGTAAAGGTCGCCTACCGCCGTACCGTGCAGCGCTGAAATAAAGTGCATCTCCGCGTAGTCGGCAAAGCCCAGGCGACGCTTGATTTCGTTACGCATCTTATCCTTGGCTTCGCTTTCCAGTCCGTCCCATTTATTGACCGCCAACACCAGGGCCCGGCCGGAGGTAAGAACGTAATCGAGCAGGTGCAGGTCCTGCTCGACCAGTCCACTGCGTGCATCCAGCACCATCACCGCGACATGGCATTCTTTAATGGCGTCCAGGGTCTTGATGATGGAAAACTTTTCGGCCACTTCACTGACGTTCTTGCGTCGCCGGACCCCGGCGGTATCAATCAGCACATAAGGTTTACCGCGGCGTTCGAAAGGGATTTCAATGGCGTCACGCGTGGTGCCCGCCTCATCGAAGACGACCACACGTTCCTCACCCAGCAGGCGGTTGACCAGCGTCGATTTGCCCACATTGGGCCGCCCGATCACGCCGATACGAATGCCCTTGGTGCCGGTGTCGGCGGGTATGTCGGCATCGCGCTCGGGAAAGGGCTCGAGCACCGTATCCATCAGGGTCGAGACGTTGCGGCCGTGAGCCGCCGCAATCGGCCATGGGTCACCCAGGCCAAGCGACCAGAAATCGCCCATGGCAGAGTGTTCTTCCAACCCATCGGTCTTGTTGACCACCAGCCAGGTTTTCTTCTGGTTGACCCGCAGGTGGTTGGCAATGGCCTCGTCGGCCATGTTTAAGCCTGCCCGCGCATCGACCATGAACAGCACGATATCCGCTTCGTCGATGGCGGCCAGCGATTGCTCCGCCATGGCCGCATCGATGCCTTGTTCGTCGCCGCTGATGCCGCCGGTGTCGATCACGGTATAGGCTTTATTGCCCAGCATGCCGTTGCCATACTTGCGATCGCGGGTCAGGCCGGGAAAGTCGGCGACCAACGCATCCCGCGAGCGGGTAAGGCGGTTAAACAGCGTCGACTTGCCCACGTTCGGGCGGCCAACTAGCGCAATCACAGGTGTCATGGAGAGACTTCCAGCGTTTCAAAATGTCCGTCATTGGCCAGCACGTGGATCACGTCGCCTTCAGTGACCGCCGGGACGCTAATGCCCGAGCTGTCGACTTCGGTGCGACCCACCAGCTCTCCTTCGCGGGCGTCGATCAGGTGCACATAGCCTTCAAAATCGCCTACCACCACACGCCCGTCGGCGAAGGTGGGGGCCGTCAGCCAGCGATCTTCCAGGGCGTCGTTGCGCCACACTTCCTGGCCATTAGTGCTGTCAATGGCGACCAAGTGACTATCGTCGGTGACCACAAACAGCAGGTCACCCACCAGCAAGGGCGAGTGGCGGCTGGAGAGTTCGCGCTCCCATAGGACATTGCCGCGCGTCGCATCCAGTGCCACCAGTTGGCCGTTATAACTGGTCACGAACAGGCGACCTTCCCGGCTGAGAATCGGCTGGCCCGCAAGGTCGACAAGGCGCTCGACTTCGCTACGACCTTGAGGCGTGGCAATCTGCATATCCCATAGTGGCTGCCCATTGCGGTTATCAATAGTCGTCAAACGGCCGTTGGCCAGGCCGACAAAGCTGACCGGCTCGATCACCAGAGGCGTGCCGGTGCCACGCAGGGTCAGTGACGGCAGTGAACTGGAAAATACCCAGCGCTCGTCACCGCTTGCGCGGTCAAGTGCGGTCACCTGGCCGTCGATGCTTTGTACGACCAGCAATTCCGGGTTGGCCTGGGGGGCTGCCAGCACTTCGCTGGAGACCCGCGCGCGCCAGTTAACACTGCCGTCGCTTTGGTCCAGGGAAATGACTTCGCCGTTACGCGTGCCCAGATAGACCTGACCGGCAATCGCGGTCAAGGCACTGGAGATGGGCGTGTCCAGGTCGACTTCCCAGCGTTCCTCGCCGTCGTTGGCGGAAAACGACATCACCACGCCTTGCGCGTCGGCGGCGAAGACGTTATCGCCTTCGCGCGCTGGCGCAATGGGGTAGTGCGCCCGCCCCAGGCCGTCGCCTACGTCGTGTTGCCAAAGCGTCTCAAGGGTTGAACTTGCTTCGAAGCTTTTAAGCTCTTTGGGCGTGTATGCAGGTTCGCTTTTGCTCGCGCAGCCAGCCAGCAGGGCCAGTGCAGCGGCGCCCAGGGCCGCACGCATGATGGGAGTTGGAAGCGTGCGTTTCGAAAACGTAGATATGGATAACATTGATGTTGAAAACAGGGGGGTCATTGAGTTGTCTCCTCAGCGCCGAGATCGTCAAGCTTGAACTGCACGCCGTATAGCGGCTGGCCTTGTTGCTGTGCCAGCGAAAGGGCATCCTGCCAGGCGTTTCGAGCCTGGTCGTTCTGGCCAAGCGCCATGTGGGCGTCGCCCCGGACGTTGGCTTGCTGGGCTGCCAGGGGGTCGGTGATCGGTTCATCGAGCAGTTCGAGCGCGCGTTCGGGGTCGTCGTTGGCGATGGCGAGACGTGCCAGGCGCAGCCAGGCAAGGCTTTGCACATAGCGCCGCGACGAAGATTCCGCCACCTGGGTAAGCGACTCAACAGCGCTGTCGAGGTCATCCTGCTGAACGGCCAGGCGGGCATCAAGCAGTAAGGCCAGTTCAGCGTACAAGGTGTCGTCGTGCTCACTGACAATCTCGTCGACCATCTCACGGGCTTCGCTGAGCTGGTCGCCTTCAAGCTCATTGCCGGCGGCGAGGCTAACCAGCTGCTGATAGCGTACTGACGCTGCCTCGGCTTTGTCGGCTTGATAATCCTGCCAGGCGTTCCAACCGAATACGCCGGCTGCCGCCAGCGCAGCGCCAGCGATCAGTGACGTGCCGTTTTCTTTCCACCAGCGCTTGATCACATCCAGCTGTTCGTCTTCGCTTCTATCCGCCACGGGCGGCCTCCTATTCAGCAATAACCGCCGCCCACGGCTACGGTCATGATGGGTTGAGTGGCAGGCAATGCCTGCCACTCGTTTATGGGGTGTTGGGTAGCTGCTCGCTAAGCGTGTGAGCCAGCATTGCCTGGGGAACACGTTGCTGTTCCCGGTCGTCGCGCAGGGCCTTGAGCGTGACAGCATTTTCGGCTATTTCGTCTTGACCTAACAGCAAGGCGAACGCGGCCCCGCTTTTATCGGCTTTTTTCATCCGGCTTTTGAAACTGCCGCCGCCGCAATGCAACTGCAGACGTAGCCAGGGAAGTTCGCTGCGTAGCTGCTCGGCCAAGGTGATCGCGGCAATCGTCGCCGTGTCGTCCATCGCCAGCAGATACACGTCGCTGGCAGCTTCGTCAGGCACAAGATCGAGAGTTTCGAGCAATAAAATCAGACGCTCAATGCCCATGGCAAAACCCACCCCGGGGGTGGGTTTGCCGCCCAGTTGTTCGACGAGGCCGTCGTAGCGGCCGCCAGCGCATACGGTACCCTGGCTGCCCAGTGCCGTCGTCGTCCACTCGAAGACGGTACGCGAGTAGTAGTCGAGACCGCGGACCAGCCGCGGGTTGATGACATAGTCAATACCCGCCGCGTCTAGCATGGCTTTGAGTTGCTCAAAGTGGGCCTGCGAAGGCTCGTCAAGGTTATCCAGCAAGCGCGGAGCGCCGTCGAGCATCTCCGCCATGGCCGGGTTTTTGGAGTCGAGAATGCGCAGTGGGTTACTGGTCAGCCGCCGCTTGGCGTCTTCGTCAAGCACGTCGCGATGCTGCTCGAAATAGGCAACCAGCTTGTCACGGTAAGCCGCGCGGGCTTCGCTTGAGCCCAACGAGTTGAGCTCGAGGGTCACGTGCTCCATCAGCCCCAGCTCTTGCCACAGGCGAGCAGAGAGCAGAATGACCTCGGCATCAATGTCCGGTCCTTCAAAACCGTAAGCCTCAATGCCGACCTGGTGAAACTGGCGATAGCGACCCTTCTGCGGCCGCTCATGGCGGAACATCGGCCCCTGGTACCACAACCGTTGGGTCTGGTTGTACAGAAGACCATTTTCCATGGCGGCGCGTACGCAGCTGGCGGTGCCTTCGGGACGCAGGGTAAGGCTGTCGCCGTTACGGTCTTCGAAGGTATACATCTCCTTTTCGACGATGTCGGTGACTTCCCCGATGGAGCGCGCAAACAGCGCAGTCTGCTCGACGATCGGCGTGCGGATTTCCGCAAAACCGTAACGCTGCATCAACTGGCGGACTATTCCTTCAAAAAATTGCCAGCGAGAACTCTCGCTGGGCAATAAATCATTCATGCCTCGAATGGCTTGGATTTTTTTCGCTACAGACTTGCTCAAGGCAAACTCCCTGGGTCGGCTATCCCGCGTTGTGCTTAAACGCTGCGGGCGATCGTGTTGTCTTCCTGCTGCTGTTTTTCACGGACTTTGTCGCGGATCAGCCGCTCCAAGTCATCGACAAGGTGGTCGTTGCGTAATTTGCTGGACGGCTTGCCGTCGATATACACCAGGTTGGCGGGGCTGCCGCCGGTCAAGCCAATATCGGTTTCCTTGGCTTCGCCAGGACCGTTGACCACACAGCCAATGACCGACACATCAAGCGGGGTCATGACGTCTTCCAGCCGTTCTTCAAGCTGGTTCATGGTGCTGATGACATCGAAATTCTGCCGCGAGCAGCTCGGGCAGGCAATAAAGTTGATGCCTTTGGAGCGGAGTTTGAGGCTTTTCAGCATGTCGTAGCCGACCTTGATTTCTTCCACAGGGTCAGCTGCGAGCGAGACACGAATCGTATCGCCAATCCCATCCATCAGCAGCATGCCAAGGCCGATGGAGGATTTTACCGTGCCGGAGCGTAGCCCGCCTGCTTCGGTAATACCCAGGTGGAGTGGCTGCTCAATGCGTGTGGCCAGGTCGCGGTAAGCGGCCACGGCCATGAAGACATCCGAGGCCTTTACGCTGACCTTGAAGTCAGGAAAATCCAGGCGGTCCAGGTAGTCGATATGGCGCATCGCCGATTCGACCAGGGCTGCCGGTGTCGGTTCGCCGTATTTTTTTTGCAGGTCTTTCTCGAGAGAACCCGCATTTACGCCGATACGCAGGGGAATGCCGTGCTCGCGCGCAGCACTGACGACCGCACGGACGCGGTCTTCCCGGCCAATATTGCCAGGGTTGATGCGCAGGCAGTCAACGCCTAGCTCGGCCACACGCAGGGCAATCTTGTAATCAAAGTGGATGTCGGCGACCAGCGGCACGTTGGCTTGGCGCTTGATCTTGCCAAAGGCTTCAGCGGCGTCCATATCGGGCACTGACACGCGTACGATATCAGCCCCGGCTTTCTCTAACTGGGCTATTTGCGCAACGGTCGCCTCGACGTCCAGCGTGTCCGTGTTGGTCATGCTCTGAACGGCGATGGGCGCATCTCCGCCAACGGCAACGTTACCCACATGGATTTGGCGCGAAGCCCGGCGCTTGATGGGCGAATGAGCGTGCATAAGTCGGTTACTCTCCCAGAGTGAAGCGAGCCACGTTGTTGGCGCCTGCGCGAGAGGTCAAGTCGACGTCTTCGCCTTGATAGCGCATTTCAACGCCAGTGACGTTGCCCACGGTGAGCCGGAACGGTGGCTGACCTTCGACACTGGCAGACGTGCCAGGTTCTTGAAGTCCTACCAGCACGCGCTGGTTGTCAGCGTCGATAATTTCGGTCCATGACTGTTCGTTGAAGGTCAGCGTCAGAAGGTTAGGGTTGGCGTCGTTGTTGCCGTCATCGCTGTTGCTGTCATCATCCTCGCTATCCGTTGTTGCCAGATTGTTGGCCTGAGCCGCCTCATCGCCGTCGACCAGCGATGCAGGATCAGGTTCAGTTGAGGACGTATCGTTACTTGTTGTCTCACTGATACTGTCTTCGGTGCTTTCTGCGGCAAGATTGCTCTCCGCTGTGCTGGTGTCATCTTCAGCGACCAGATCGTCAAATGTCGTTTCTTCTTCTGCGTCGCTGGATGAAACCGCCGATTCAGTCTGTGAAGGCTCGTCTAATAAATCACCGGCCTGGTCCTGCTCTTCGGGTGTGTCCATTTGTGACGATGAATCCAGGTCAGGGAGCTCGTTCCCCCCGCGGCTTTGCCACCACATGACGGTAACGGCAATCAACGCCACGATGACCAGTAATGTCACCAGCTTGAATAACCAGGCGCCCAGTCGTGAGGGCGGCTTGGTGACTGCGACCGGCGTAACTTTGCGTTCGACATCGGCTTCGCCAAAGCGCGCCCGGTAAGCCTCAAGTATCTGTCGTTCATCCAGTTCGAGATATTTGGCATAGGCGCGCAGGTAACCGCGGCGATAGGTCACCACCGGGATTTCGCTGTAATCATCGCGCTCGAGGCCATCGACAACGGCAGGGCGCAGATTCAGCGCCCGAGCGGCGTCGTTAAGGGCAATGTCAAGTTGTTCGCGGCGGCGGGCCAACAGCTCGCCGGGGGAGTCATTAACATTTGGGGTGTCGCTAGCTTGTGACGGTGTCTCGCTCATGGCTGAGCATCCTTCATTAAATAATCGGTGGTCAGGGCGTCCATCGCTCAATTGGCACTCAGCTGACGTTGATAGTCGGCCACAGCGGCGTGATCGCCTCTGGCTTCGGCAATATCAATGGCCAGCGTCAGCGCATCCTGGCTCGGCCCGGCAAGCTGCAGGTGTTTTTGCAGCGGTGACCATGCCTCGGCGTAATTGCCCTGTGAATATTCGAGTTCAGCTAACATTAAATAGCCGCGTGGGTTGCGCGGATCGATTTGTTGCGCGCGTTTAAAGCGCTCGCGTGCTAATTCCGTCTCGCCCAGGGCCATATAGCACTGCCCTAAATTGGCAAAAAGTTGGGTACGATTATCGTACTGGGCATCCTTGGAAGCGATTTCCAGTTGGTTGCAGGCGGCTTCCACTTGCCCCTCTTGGTAAAGAAACGCGGCGTAATTGTTACGCGCACGGGTAAACTCGGGCGCCGTCTCGATAGCACGTTGGAAATGCTGGTCAGCCAGGTTGCTTTCCCCTTGCTGCTGGTAAACCAGCGCGATGGCCTGCAGCGCTTCCGCATTATCGGGGGCGATCTCAAGCGCACGGTCCAGTGCATTGAGTGCTCTTGGCAGGTTGTCGCGTTCCAGGTAGGCAACGCCGAGCTGGGTATAGGCTGATGCGGCCTCGGGAGGTGACGGCGAGGAGGGTACATTGGAGGTAGAGGCACAGCCGGCTAGCCACATGCTGCCGATCAGCGCGGCGAGCAAGGACACCCGAGATGGGTGGTAAAGCCTGCGGTGACACATCATGTAGATCCTCGCAAGGTAACGGTAAAAAAGGGGGATCGCTAAATTAAACCGTGTCCATCAAAGCGCTGTGTTAACCGGAAGTCAAGAAGGCGTCTCATCAGTCGGCATCCAATTGAATCGATTGGATATAGCGGGCGCTGCGTTTGGTGCGATCCTTCACCCGGCCCACAAGCTGTCCGCAGGCGGCATCAATATCATCGCCGCGCGTCGACCGAATGGGAGCAGTGTAGCCCAAGTCGTGCAGCCACTGCTGGAAACGCATTGTCTGGTTCCGCGATGGTGTTTCATACCCGGAGTTGGGGAACGGGTTGAACGGAATCAAATTGATTTTACAGGGTAGCTCGTCGAGCAGCGCCGCTAACTGCTCGGCGTGCTCTTGCTGGTCATTGACGTCTTTGATCAGGGTATATTCGATGGTCACCAATCGGTTTTCTGGGCATTTAGCCAAATAGCGGTGACAGGCATCCATCAATGACCGTATGTTGTACTTGCGATTTAGCGGTACGAGTTCGTTACGCAGCTCATCGTTGGCGGCGTGAAGCGACACTGCCAGGCTGACGTCAAGCTCATCGCCGAGCTTGTCCAGCATGGGTACCACGCCCGAGGTGGAAAGCGTGACCCGGCGCTTGGACAGGCCATAGCCGTCGTCGTCGAGCATCAGCTTCATGGCCGGCACGACGTTATCATAGTTGAGGAGCGGCTCGCCCATGCCCATCATCACCACATTGGTCACCGGCCGGTTGGCAGTGTCCCGCCGCGGCCCGACGCTGCGCTGGGCGACCCACACCTGACCGATGATTTCAGCGGCAGTGAGATTGCGCTGAAAGCCTTGCTTGCCGGTCGAGCAGAAGCTGCAGTCCAGCGAGCAGCCCACCTGGGAAGAAACGCACAGGGTGCGGCGCTTACCGTTTTCGGCAGGGATCAGCACGGTCTCGACGTAGCTGCCGTCTTCCACTTCCAGCACCCACTTGCGTGTGCCATCGCTCGAAGTGCCCTCGTAGATCACCCCCGGCCCGCGAATTTCCGCCACCTGGGCGAGCTTTTCCCGCAGCGGTTTCGACAGGTTGGTCATCGCGGAAAAGTCATCGCACCCTTCGATGTGAATCCACTTCATCACCTGGGCGGCACGAAATTTCTTTTCGCCGATAGAGACAAAAAAGGCCGCCATCTGCTCGCGCGACATACCCAGCAGGTTATGACGCTCGGGCGTCGCTTTTGCGCTGGGCGTATGTTGGGGGGCAGAGCTAGGCGTATGTTGGGCTACGGTGGTGGTCATGGCGGTCAGCGTATTGGGAAATGGCGAGGGCGAAGCCCCCGCGTAAATGGCCGGCAACAGACGTTGAAACGGCGGCGCTACCTTAAAGGCTAGCGCGGGCAGATTTCGTCGTTGCTGAAGAAGTAGTTAATTTCGCGCTCGGCGCTTTCCACAGAGTCAGAGCCATGGACAGCGTTGGCGTCGATTGTTTCCGCAAAATCGGCGCGAATCGTGCCGGCTGCGGCTTCCTTGGGGTTGGTGGCTCCCATCAAGTCGCGATTTTTGGCAACCGCGCCTTCGCCTTCAAGCACTTGCACGACAACCGGGCCTGAGGTCATGAAACCGACCAGGTCCTTGAAGAACGGACGCTCTTTATGCTCAGCGTAAAAGCCGCCGGCTTTTTCTTCAGACAGGTGCAGCATTTTTGCGGCGACCACGCGCAGCCCGGCGTTCTCAAAACGGGCGATGATCTCGCCAATGGCGTTTTTGGCTACGGCGTCGGGCTTGATGATAGATAGCGTGCGTTCAGTTGCCATGTTCAGCGTCTCCTGAAAGGATGAAAAACATTGCCGCCCCGGTGGGCCGGGGCGGTACAAATAAGGTGTCGCCAGCCATGTCGGCTAACGAGTGGCGCGATTATAGCGCTTAAGCCGGGGGATGAATACCGCCCCGTCATGAGCCTGCAACGCGCACTAGACGGTAAAGCTTTCACCGCAGCCGCATTCGTCTTTTACGTTGGGGTTATTGAAACGGAAAAAGCGATTCAAGCCTTCGTTGACGTAGTCGACTTCGCTGCCGTCGAGCATCTCAACGGCGTCGGGGGCAACATAAACGCTCGCACCATTGGCCTCGAAGCGAACGTCCTCATCGTTCACCTGATCGGCAAAGTCCAGTACATAGCTATAGCCTGAGCAGCCGCTGGGCTTGACGGAAACGCGCAGGCCCAAACCTTGACCGCGTTCGTCGAGCACTTGCTGGATCTGCTGGGCGGCAGCTGGGGTAATGTTGAGTGTGGCCATTGAGGCGTCCTCCTGTAAGTAGTCAGCCGCTTAGCGCTGCTAAGCGCGCAGCCCGCTCACCGCATGGCGGATAAGCGTGATGGCATGGTCGATGTCAGCCTCGGTAGTAAAGCGTCCGAAGCTGAAACGTATCGACGAGAGGGCAAGACGTCGCGGTACGCCAATGCCAAGTAATACGTATGACGGATCTACGCTTGCAGAGTTGCATGCAGAGCCGGTAGAGACAGCGACATCGCGCAGCCCCATCAGTAGCGATTCACCTTCCACACCTTCAAAGGCGAGGTTCAAAATATTGGGGACTGCCTGGGAAATAGGGGTATTGGCGTAGACACCGTCCAGTCCCTCCAGTCCTTTCAGAAAGCGTTGCTGCAGTTGGGTGATATGCGTTTGATCTGCAGCATATTGCTGCTGCATCAGGTTAAAGGCTTCGCCCATGCCGGCAATCTGGTGCGTGGGCAGGGTGCCCGAGCGCATGCCACGCTCGTGGCCGCCGCCGTGAATCAGCGCTTCAATGCGCATATCCGGGTGGCGCTTCACGAAGAGCGCCCCCACGCCCTTCGGCCCATAGGCCTTGTGGCCTGACAGCGACATTAGGTCCACCTGCTGGGCGACCACCGATAGTTCGATGCGGCCGACGGCCTGGGCGGCATCGCAATGAAAGGCGGCACCGAACTCGTGGGTCACCGCGGCGAGGGCGGCAATGTCATTGATGCTGCCGAGCTCGTTGTTGACCGCCATTAGCGAAACCAGCGCGGTGTCATCCCGCATGGCCTCGCGTAGTTGATCGGGCTGGATGCAGCCGTCGGTTCCCGGCGTCAGCCAGGTAACCTCAAAGCCCTCGTTTTCAAGCGCCCGGGCGGTGTCGATAATCGCCTTGTGTTCAATGGCTGACGTCACCAGGTGCATGCCCCGTTCGCGATTGGCGCGCATGAAGCCGATCAGTGCCAGGTTGTCGGCCTCGGTGGCACCGCTGGTCCAGACGATTTCGCGTGGGTCAGCACCGATCGTATCGGCCACTTGGCGACGTGCCTGCTCCACGGCTTGTTCCGCCTGCCAGCCCAGCATGTGGCTGCGCGAAGCCGGGTTGGCGAACAGTTGATCCACGGTCAGGTAACGCTGCATCACCTCGGCCACACGCTGGTCGACCGGCGTTGTGGCGGCATAATCAAGGTAGATGGGAAGCGAAGCAGCAGTCATCGTGGTCATGTACCTGTGGTGGAAAGAAGGTGCTGGCGTATCAGGTTGACGAAGCAAGGATACCTGCCGCGACCCGTTGCTGCTGGCGTTCAGCGACCTGCATTACATCGGGTCGCTGCATCAACTGAGCCAGCGTCACGTCGTTCAGAAAATGGCGAATCTGCGCCGAGAGATCGCACCATAAATGGTGCGTCAGGCAGGTATCTCCCTGCTGGCAGTCCGAAAGCCCCTGGCAGCGTGTGGCGTCGACGGTTTCGTTAACCGCGTCAATTACCTGGGAAACGCTGATGCTGTCAGGTGCGTGGGCGAGGAGGTAACCGCCACCCGGGCCCCGCACGCTATTCACCAGCCCGTAACGGCGTAACCGTGCAAACAGTTGCTCTAAATACGACAGGGATATTTCCTGGCGCTGGGAAATATCGCTAAGGCTGGTGGGCCCATGCTGGGCATTCAGGGCTAAGTCCAACATGGCGGTTACGGCGTAACGCCCTTTGGTAGTCAAACGCATGACAGGTACCTCGACGCCGGTGGCTCAGCGCTAACGGCAAATGTTTCGCCATTATGGGAAAACCCGAGTGCTTTGGTCAACCATTACCCGATGAAGCGTCCTTCTCAGCCGAGGTCGTTGATCGTGGATATTTTGCTGAATCCGAGCAGGCGCCGTCGGCTTCATCCAGAATATCGGCGAAATCCTCATCGCGCAGCGCCGGTAGCTGGCCATCCCGATAGCTGGCATCCAGTTTGCGCAGCGTCGAGCACATGCGTTCGATACGTTCATCCACGGCGTGCATGTGATCCAGCATGGCCTGCATGGAACGGGCGACTGGGTCGGGCATGTCCTCGCTTACGCCGTAGGCATCAAAACCGAATTTCTGGCAGATTGCTTCGCGGCGAGCCGGGTCGACGTCCAGGGCTTCTTCGACATCCGGGTCGGCACGTTTCACTACCTTGCCGGGAATGCCGACCACCGTCGCCCCGGCCGGGACTTCCTTGGTGACCACGGCATTGGAGCCGATTTTAGCGCCCGCACCGACGGTGAAGGGGCCGAGGATTTTCGCTCCCGCGCCGACGATCACGCCATCGCCCAGCGTCGGGTGGCGCTTGCCCTTGTGCCAGCTGGTACCCCCAAGCGTGACCCCCTGATAGAGCGTTACGTCATCGCCCACTCTGGCGGTCTCGCCAATCACCACGCCCATGCCGTGGTCAATGAAAAAACGCCGCCCGATGGTCGCGCCGGGATGGATTTCGATGCCCGTCAGCCAGCGTCCAAACGTCGACATTGAGCGCGATAGCCACT
Organism: Halomonas sp. CSM-2; assembly: GCF_002119345.1. NCBI lineage: Bacteria > Pseudomonadati > Pseudomonadota > Gammaproteobacteria > Oceanospirillales > Halomonadaceae > Halomonas > Halomonas sp. CSM-2. Next base: position 174,320 of record NZ_NBYR01000007.1, read on the forward strand.
TGAGGTTTTTTTTCCACAGCCAGTGACTGCAGCGATGCAGCAGCAGCGCGTGAAGTCCGGGGTAGTTGGTCAGTACCTCAAGAAAGTTGCGGGCGGCCGGGTCGCGCTCAAAGACGCTGTTAATATCTTCACGCAGGCGTTGAAACATGGGGATCCCTTGGGCGTTGGCAGTTCGATTCGTCACCGGGTGGTTTTGACCCGAATCGCAGGGTCATCGAGCGCAGTAGACATCTGATACTGGGGGCGCGTGACACTCTCTTCAAGTCTAGCGCTTCACTCACGCGGCTGCTTGTGATGCGCCGCCTTTTCGGTGGCGGATAAAATCCCGCGTAGAATATTCATTTCCATCTGTTCAGGGCGGGCGCGAAGGTAAAGACGTCGCAGGCGCGCCATAAGCTGACGGGGCTTCTCTGGGTCATGGAACCCGATGGCGATCAGTACGCGTTCCAGGTGTTCAAAATAGTTTTCAAGAGCTGCGTGTGAAGCCAGTTCATCGTCCGCTTCCGATACGGTGACCGGCAGAGCCGCGTCCGCTGGATCAGTGGTGCTGGGCTCCTGGCTGGCTTGAGATAACCAGGCCATGCGGCATTCATAGGCGAGTACCTGAACGGCCGCCGCCAGGTTGAGCGAGCTGAAATCAGCATTGGTGGGGATATGCACGTGAGCATGGCAGCGCTGAAGCTCGGCGTTGGTCAGGCCGCTGTCCTCACGGCCAAAGACCAGCGCCACGCGCGACTCGCTCGGCCGGCATTCTCCGGGCAGGCGGTCGGCCAGCTCGCGGGGGGTTATCATCGGCCACGGCAGGGTACGCGAGCGGGCGCTGGCACCCACCGCCAGCGTGCAGTCCGCCACGGCGTCTTCGATGGTCGCAAACACCTGAGCGCTGTGAAGCAGGTGGTCGGCGCCCGAGGCGCGGGAAATGCTCTCCTGGGTGATGACCTCGCAGCGCGGCGCCACCAGCGCCAGGTCGGCGAGCCCCATATTATGCATGGCGCGGGCGACCCCCCCGATATTGCCAGGATGACTGGTGCCAATAAGTACAATGCGGACGCGCTCAAGCATGATAAAACCCGACCCCTAGAAGCGGAAAAGGCGCAGTTTACCATGAGTCGATAGCATGCCCGATAGCGGTCTGCTAGAATTGCGCGCCATAGGCGATGTCTACGCCTAACGTTCTTTAACATCACTGTGACAAGGCCCAACCATGAATCCAATGGTCCAATTTACGCTGCGCGCCGCGCGTAGCGCTGTTGAGCATTTTTTGAAGGTGCGTGAGCGCATTGAAAATGCCCACGATGAATTCAATCTCGACAAGTTGCTTGAAGACACGGCGCGTAAAGCCGAGGCGACAATTGTTCAGCAACTGGAGCGTGGCTATCCTCAGCACGGCGTCATCGGGCGCTACACGACTTTCAAGCCCGGGCAGGCTGAAAGCGAGGATATCGTCTGGAAAATTGAACCGCTGCACGGCTACTCCAATCTGGCCGTGGCAGGTAAGGGCTTTGCACTGTCAGTGGTGTGTCTGATTAAAGGTCGTCCCGAGCATGCGGTGATTATCGCCCCCTTTGCGGACGACGAGTACATCGCCAGCCGTGGCCGGGGTGCCCAGCATAACGGTAAGCGTATGCGGGTTAGCCAAGCCAAGGCGATAAGCGCTACCCGCCTGGCGATGAGCCTTCCCGAAGCGTGGTTACGCACCCGTCATCTACCTGCTTACTTGACCATTACCCAACAGTTGGCTCCCCAGTTAGATACGCTTGTGGCCACGGGCAGTGGGTTGCTGGATATCTGCGAGTTGGCGACGGGACGCGTCGACAGCGCCTTTGTGCTGGGACTTGAAGAGCAGGATCTGCAGGTGGGCAGTCTATTATTGAAGGAGGCCGGTGCGTTGATGGGCACTCCGGACGGGCAGCCCAACGTGAAAGCCGAAGGCCAGCTGTTGGCGGCGGGGCCGCGTCTGTATAAAGCGATTATCAAGCAGCTTGCACCCCACCTTTAAGGTCTAACCATCTAAACCCGATTATCAAGACACCGTCATCAAAGCAAAACGCCCCTGCCGTGGATAACGGCAGGGGCGTTTTTTTGGAAGCAAAGCCTGCCTGATTAGGGCAGTTCTTCCTCTTCTTCGTCGGTTTCTTTCTGGGGAGGAATCAAGTCTTCCCGCGACAGCTTGAGTGGGAGAAGTAGTGCGCCAGAGACATAGATGGATGAAAATGTCCCCACCACGATACCCACCAGCAGGGCGATGGCGAAGTTTTGGATCATGTCGCCGCCCAGCAATAACAGGGCAATGAGTACCAGCAGAGTGGTACCTGAAGTTGCCAGCGTCCGAGAGAGCGTGGCATTGATCGCATCGTTGAAGATTTGCGGCATATCATCAATGCGCGACATACGGATTTCTTCGCGCATGCGGTCGTATACCACAATGGTATCGTTCAGTGAGTAACCAATGACGGCGAGAATTGCTGCCAGCACAGTCAGGTCGAAATCGAGCTGAAATATGGCGAAAAAACCGACCACGATAATGACGTCATGCATCAACGCAAGCAGGGCACCAATAGCGAACTTGTATTGGAAGCGAAGCGCCACGTAGAGCATCACCACACCCAGTGCGACCAGTAACCCCATGCCGCTTTGGTCGCGCAATTGGTCACCGACCTGAGCCCCGACGAATTCGGCGCGCACCAGATCAACGCTTGCGCCATCGCCTCTCAGTAAGTTGACGACCTGATTTCCAATATCCGGATCGAAAGCTTGGCGCAGGCGTATGAGCACTTCGCTGGAAGCGCCAAAGGTTTGTACGGCCACGTCTTCAAAGCCGTTGTCTTGCAGCAGTTGGCGTATCGTGTCGAGAGCAGGAGCTTCGGCGTAGCGCACTTCAATCAGGGTGCCGCCAGTGAAGTCCAGGCCTAGATTCAGCTGCTGGAAAAAAATCGCGCCAATCGACACGATCAGCAGGACGGCAGCGACGATGAACGCCAGTTTGCGGCGCCCCATAAAGTCGATTTGCCGTTGTGTTAAAGGTTTCATGACCACCTCGTGAAATCTGGGCTGAGCATTGGCGTTAGATCCACAGCTTTTTGACGGGCTTGCTGCCGTAGGTCAGGTTGACCATGGCGCGCGTCACCAACAGTGCGGTAAACATCGAAGTCAAAATACCGATCGACAGGGTGACGGCGAAGCCTTTGACCGGCCCGGTGCCAATGGAGAACAGAATGACCGCCACCAGCAGCGTGGTGATGTTGGCGTCGACGATCGAGGTGAACGCACGCTCGTAACCCGAGTAGATCGCTTGCTGAATCGACATGCCATTGCGCAATTCTTCGCGTATTCGCTCGAATATCAGTACGTTGGCGTCGACGGCCATGCCTAGCGTGAGCACGATGCCGGCGATCCCCGGAAGCGTCAGCGTGGCGCCCAAAAGCGACATGGCAGCTACCAGCAGCGTCAGGTTCAGTGCCAGCGCGATGTTGGCAAAAATACCGAAAACCTTGTAGCGAATCAGCATGAACAGGGCGACCAGTAACAAGCCGATCTGGACCGATAGCAAACCGCGCTCGATGTTGTCGGCCCCCAGGCTTGGCCCGATAGTGCGTTCCTGGACGAAGTAGATGGGGGCGGCAAGTGACCCCGAACGCAGCAGCAGGGCAAGCTCAGCAGCTTCGGTGGGTGACTCAAGACCGGTAATGCGGAAGCTGTTACCCAGCGCGCTCTGGATGGTCGCCAGACTGATCAGGCCGCGTTCCACATAGGGTTCGCGAACCGTGGTCTCTTCCCCATTTTCCATGACCGTGCGCTCTTCGGTCTTGTGCTCGATAAACAGCACTGCCATGTTGCGCCCGATATTGCTGCGGGTGGCGCGGTTCATCAGGGTACCGCCAGTGCCATCAAGGTCGATGTTGACCTGTGGGCGTCCGTTTTCGTCAAAGCTGCGGCTGGCGTTTGAAACGCTGTCGCCGGTGACGATGACGTCGCGCATCAGGTCGGCAGAACGTGATGGCTGGTTGAGGAAGCTGAAGGTTTCCGTTTCGTTGTCGGGGGTGTCGGGGCGTGCCTCCAGGCGGAATTCAAGGTTAGCCGTTGCACCCACAACGCGCTTGGCGGCCACGGTATCCTGTACGCCGGGTAGTTCGACAACGATCCGGTTAGGCCCTTGACGTTGTACCAGCGGCTCCGCGACGCCCAGCTCATTCACCCGGTTACGCAGCGTGGTCAGGTTCTGATTGATCGCGTAGTCCTGGATTTCATTGACCAATTCGTCGGTCAGTGACATCACCAGGCGCGCCGCGCGGCCTTCTTCTTCGTTGCGGTATTCAAAGTCGGGGAACTCGCGGCTGATCAGGCGGCGCGCTTCATCGCGATCTTCTTCGCCTGCGAAGTCAAGCGACAGGCTGCGCTCGTCTATCTCGGTATTGCGATAGCGAATGCCCTCGCTACGCAGCATTTCGCGAACGGCACTGGCGTTAACTTCCAGACGCTGGGTCAGGGCCGCTTCCATGTCCACTTCCAGCAGGAAGTGAACGCCGCCGCGCAAGTCGAGGCCCAGCGTCATGGGTGAGGCGGAAAACGCCTGCAGCCAGCCGGGGGTGGCTTCGGCAAGGTTAAGGGCCACTGTGGCATCATCACCCAATACATCGCTGGCGATTTCCTGGGTGCGTAGCTGATCGTTGGGGTTAGGCAGCCGGATAAGCCACTGCTGGTTGGTTTGTTCGATGGATTTGACAGCAATGCCGGCCTCATCGAGGGCGTTTTCGACACGCTCGATTTCGCTCTCATCCAGCGTTTCGCCGGTTTCGGCGCTACTGATTTGGACGGCGGGATCTTCAGGAAACAGGTTGGGAAGCGCGTAGATAAGGCCGGCCACTAAAACGGCCAGTATCAAGAGATACTTCCACAGGGGATAACGGTTGAGCATGCAAGCCCTGCCTTCAATTACAAACGGAATGCTGTGCACAGATTCACTGCGCACAGCAAGGTTCACCATCGTGGATACCATGTCACCCCTGCCGGGATGGCTGGCATTAAGGCAGGGGTGCTACATCATTACATTAGATGGACTTGATGGTGCCCTTTGGCAGTACGGTGGCAACGGCGTTTTTCTGCACGTTGACTTCGGTGCCTTCGGCGATTTCCATGGTGAGAAATTCATCGCTCACCTTGGTGATGCGACCTACCATGCCGCCGCCAATGACGATTTCATCGCCTTTGTCCAGGTTACTGATCAATTGCTTGTGCTGCTTCGCGCGCTTGGCCTGGGGGCGCCAAAGCAGGAAGTAGAAAATCAGCACAAAACCGACCAGCATCACGATTTGCGCAATACCACCGCCAGCACCGCCTGCTTGGGCGTGGGCTGGTGAGATAAAGAAATCCAGCATTGCAGATAACTCCTGGGTTATAAACTCAATGAATGAGCAAGAGAAAGCGCCCGCTTGTACGCGCGCCGATTAATTCTCAAGGGGAGGCACCGGCAGGCCGCGCCGTGCATAGAAGCCTTCCACAAAGTTCGTCAATGTACCCGCTTCGATTGCCGCGCGCAAATCAGCCATCACCCTCTGATAATAACGCAGATTGTGGATGGTATTGAGCATTGAGCCAAGCATTTCGTTGCAGCGGTCAAGATGGTGCAGGTAGCCACGTGAGAAATGCTGGCAGGTATGGCAATCGCAGTCTTCTTCAAGCGGCCGGGTATCAAAGCGATGGGCGGCGTTGCGGATCTTGACGGTACCATCAGCGGTAAACAGGTGGCCGTTGCGTGCGTTGCGCGTGGGCATCACGCAGTCGAACATATCCACGCCACGGCGTACGCCTTCGACCAAGTCTTCGGGTTTGCCGACGCCCATCAGGTAGCGGGGCTTGTCGTCGGGCATCCAGGTGGGCAAATAGTCGAGCACCTTGATCATCTCGTCCTTGGGCTCACCCACGGATAAGCCGCCGATCGCCAGCCCATCAAAGCCGATATCAAGCAAACCCTTCAGAGAGCGTTCACGAAGTTCAGGGTGCATGCCGCCCTGGATGATGCCGAACAGCGCCGAGGGGGAGTCGCCATGGGCGTCCCGCGAGCGTTTGGCCCACCGCAGCGACAGTTCCATGGATTTCTCGGCCTCTTCGAACGTTGCCGGGTAAGGCGTGCACTCGTCGAAGATCATCACCACATCGGATCCCAGCGAGCGTTGAACCGCCATGGACTCTTCCGGGCCCATGAACACTTTGCTGCCGTCCACCGGCGAGCGGAAATGCACCCCCTGCTCGGTGATTTTGCGCATCTCGCCCAGCGAGAACACCTGAAAACCACCAGAGTCGGTCAAGATCGGCTTGTCCCATTGGGCAAAGTCGTGAAGGTCGCCGTGGGCTTCGATGACGTCGGTGCCGGGGCGTAACCAGAGGTGAAAGGTATTGCCCAGGATGATCTCGGCGCCAATCTCTTTGACGGATTCGGGCGTCATGCCTTTTACCGTGCCGTAGGTACCTACCGGCATAAAGGCAGGTGTTTCTACCGTTCCCCGCGGGAAGTGAAGGCGACCCCGGCGCGCGCGACCATCCTCGGCCAGGCGCTCAAAGCGCATAAAGCATTCGTTTCGCATCGTTGTTACTCGTTCAGAAAGCGGTTAAAGCGCGACATGATCAGCGGGTCAGCAGCATGGCATCGCCATAGCTGAAAAACGCATAGCGCTCGTCAACCGCCGCTTGATAGGCGTGCATGATGTTATCGTAACCTGCGAATGCCGAGACCAGCATTAACAGTGTTGATTCGGGCAGGTGGAAATTGGTGATCAGCGCATCCACGCAGCGCCATTCATAGCCGGGGTAGATGAAGATATCGGTATCGCCACTGAACGGGGCAATTTGATTGTCCGGGCTCTCGAGGCAGGCGCTCTCCAGGCAGCGCACGCTGGTCGTACCCACCGCAATCACCCGCTTGCCCGCTGCCTGTGTGGCGCGCACCTGCTGGCAGGTGTCTTCTGAGACATCAATCCACTCGCTATGCATGTGGTGCTCAAGAATGTTGTCCACGCGCACCGGCTGGAAGGTGCCAGCGCCGACGTGCAAGGTCACGAAGGCGCTGTTGATCCCTTTTTCTGCCAGCGCATCGAGGAGCGGCTGATCGAAGTGCAGGCCTGCCGTAGGTGCTGCCACCGCACCATCACGCCGGGCATAGACGGTTTGATAGCGCTCTCGGTCGCTGAGCTCGTCTTCCCGGGTAATGTAGGGCGGCAGGGGCATATGGCCGTGGGCTTCGAGCAGCGCAATCATTGGCGTGTCGCCCAGAAAGCGCAGTTCGAACAGCGCATCACGACGGCCTTCCACGACGGCGTGAATATCGCCTTCAAAGATCAGCTCGGTGCCGGGCTTGGGAGATTTGCTCGAACGGATATGCGCGAGACCGCGGTGCGCATCCAGCGGGCGTTCAAGTAGCATTTCCACCTTGCCACCGCTGGCTTTCTGGCCGTGCAGGCGCGCCGGGATCACTCGAGTGTCGTTGAACACCAGCAGGTCGCCGGGTTCAAGCAGCTCAAGCAAGTCGGGAAAACGACGGTGTTCTAGCCCACCGCTCTGGCCATCCACGCATAGCAAACGGCAGTCGCTACGCTGTTCAGACGGGTAACGGGCGATAAGCTCGTCGGGTAGCTCAAAGTGAAAATCCGCGCGCTGCATGAATAAAGCTCTATATCGGTGACCAAACGGGCGGCATAGGATAGCGCTTTACGTGGATAAAGTCAGTCAATGTGATTGACCTAGAAGGTGATCTACGTATAATGCGCAGCCATTGCCGGTGTGGCGGAATTGGTAGACGCAGCGGATTCAAAATCCGCCGCTGTAACAGGCGTGCCAGTTCGAGTCTGGCCACCGGCACCATATTTAAAATCAGGGGCTTAGGCCCCTTTTTTTGTGTCTGGAATTTGCGTTTATCCCTTTCAGCATGCCTGAGCGTGTCCATAAAGTGTCAATAGAGACTCCAGCGCTTACTTCCTTACTTCCATCCCCGTATTAGCCAGACGCTCAGCCGCCAACCTTCGATAAAGAGCAACCAGCGCGGCACTCTTGGTGTCCTCATGCCAGCTGGCGGCATAGGTTTGGCCGCGCAGGGCGAGCTGTGCTCGGTGTGTTTCATCGCTTAATAGCTGGTTAACTTTAGTGGCGAAGTCGTTATGGTTTTCCTCGGCGATCAGGCAGCCTTCTCCTTCTTTTAATACATCAAGCGTGCCCATCGTGGCAGTGGAAACGACCGGTGTGCCCAGCGCCATCGCCTCCAGCAGTACCAGTCCCTGGGTTTCTGTGCGTGATGCAAAGACGAAAACGTCGGCAGCGCGGTAGACGGCTTGCAGTGGGCCGTGGCGGTCGAGATAGCCAAGGAAAATTACGGCGTCTGACACGCCAACGTCCTGGGCGCGACGTACAAGTGAAGCATGGGCCGGACCTTCGCCGGTAATGATTAGCCGGGTGGTGGGGTGGTCGGCTAATACCTGCGGCAGCATATCGATCAGAAAATCGATGTTCTTCTCAAAGGCGGCACGGCCGAAATAGAGCAGCAGCCGCGCTTCGCTAGGCAGATCGTAGTGAGCCCGAAAGTCGCGCTGGTCTTGAGGCTGACAAAACGCTTCTAGCGCTAAACCAGTGGCAATCACCGTGATGGGTGTCGTCACGCCGTAGTGGGCGACTGCTTGCTGCATCGTCCGTGAAGGTGCCACTAAGGCATCTAGCTGCTGGCACTGGTGCACTGAAAGCCTGCGTGCCGCAAAGCGCAGCCAGCGTCCTGGTAACCAGCGGATATAGTGATGAACATACGCCTCAAAAAGCGTGTGGTAGGTCGCTACCACCGGAAGCCCGAGCCGGCGACCCAGAGCAATACCCGCATAGTGGGCGGTAAAGGGCGTATGGACATGAATAACATCAAAAGCCTTGCCTGCAAGCTGTGGTGTCAGAGCGAGCAGATCGCGGTAGCGCATAATGCGATCCTCTGGATCGCCGGGCACCGGGTGCGAGCGGATACGCAGTACACCCGGTTCGTCCACTTGGCCCAACGGGTAGTCGGGGCAGATCAGCGTGACCGAGTGGCCCAGGCGTTCAAGGGTGCCGCGAAAGCTGGCAATCGAGGTGGATACGCCATTGACGCGAGGAAAGTAGACATCCGAAATCATCAGTACTTTCATGCATCCCGGCTGCGCATTAGCCATTGAGGCCGTTGAGTGAAGCATCGTCAACGCCGGTTCCAACCGTGCCTCGCGGTCAGCCTCATGTTGCAGGTGGAGAGCATTGCCGTTGGCTAAATGGGTTAGCGCCGCGACTTCCTGGTCACTGAGCGGAGAGTTGAGAGGAGGGCGTCGACGCTGTGGCATGTTGTCTAAACTCTTATGGCAGCATAATTCCACCCTAACCCGAATCCATGACTTGCAGATGACAGCTTGTCATCCACATTGCACGTATCCGGAGTAGCGTTAACGCACAGTTGGCTAACCTCTCGCATTTTGTTGTCTCGCCGTCTTATAGTGAGAGTCTGAACAGCCCTCGATGAAAGACGGAACTCCACCATGTCCCTTTTTGAGCTGCACAGCCGCAACTTGTCCCAGGAGCAGGTGGCCCATACCCACGATTTTCATCAACTGATACTGGCGACCTGTGGTGTCACGGAGCTTTCGATGGAAGGGCAGGGGGAAAGGGTGACTGCCCGTCGCGGGTGTCTGATTCCTGCGTCGCGCCATCATGAGTACCAGGGCGATGGCAGTAATCGTACCTTGGTGCTGGACGTTCCCGTTGCTCAACTGGCCACGCTTGAAAAAGGCAGTGAGATTGAGCGCCTGTTCGATAAGCCGCGTTTTTTCAGCGTGCCACCTGGGTTAAATCAGCTTACCCACGCCCTGGCCAGCCAGCTTGAGCAGTGCCCTGCGCTGCAGAATGAAATCGCCATTCTGCTATTACGTGCGCTGACCATGTATCTGCACGACACCACCTCTGATGTAGCTGAGCAATTGGGACAGCACTGCATCAGCGAACGCCTCGACCTCGCCCGTCTGGATGCCTGGTTGGATCAGCACCTTGCCGACGACATTCGCGTGGAGCAGCTGGCCGCACTGTGTGCCTTGAGCCCGGGGCATTTCCACACCTGTTTCCGCGAGCTGACCGGCGTGACGCCGCTGGCCTATGTTCAGCGCCGACGCCTGGAGCATGCGCGTACGTTGGTACGGCACAGCACGCTTAGCCTGGGGCATGTCGCCATGCTGGTCGGCTTTCGCGATCAGGGCAGCTTCTCCCGCGCGTACCGGCGCTATTTTGACATCTCTCCCTCGTCTGACCGATAGGCGTTACCTCGAACGGGCACCATCCTGAGATCGGTTTACATGACTTACGGGCAAACTTGCCGCAGTGTCGGGCAAGTAATTTGCCCAATAGCGTTCTAGTCTCTGAAGAAGCCCTTTTGATGGAGAGACCCAGTGAGCGTTACTTACCAAGACAGCAATGCGCGTATGAGCCAAGTGGCGGTTCATAACGGCACCGTTTACCTCGCGGGCCAGGTCCCCATGGATGCCTCGGCGGATATGCGCGGGCAAACCGAACAAGTGCTGGCACGTATTGATCAACTACTGGCCCAGGCCGGCACCTCCAAAGAACAGCTGCTTTCAGCGCAAATCTGGGTCACCAGCATGGCAGAGTTCGACCAGATGAACGCCGCCTGGGATACCTGGGTCGTGCCGGGTCGCCCGCCCGTGCGCGCTGCCGTCGAAGCCAAACTCGCCAAGCCCGAGTGGAAGGTGGAAATCATGGTGATTGCCGCACTGCCGGAGGCCTGATATGCGGGTAGTATCTGCTCAAGACGTCGCTCAAACACTGGGTTGGGATGGTCTGGTCAAGCGGCTGCATGCCACCTTCGTGAATGGCGTTGAGTCGCCACCGCGCCACCATCACGCCATGCACCGGCCAGATGGCGAAGCCACCATGCTGCTGATGCCCGCCTGGGAAGAAGCCGGGTATATCGGCGTCAAGATGGTCAATGTGTTTCCGCAAAACGCCGACCATGGCGTCCCTGCTATCTCCGGGCTTTATCTGCTCAGCGAGGGCAAGCACGGACAGCCGTTGGCATGCATCGATGGCAGCGAGCTTACCCGGCGTCGCACGGCCGCGGCGTCGGCGCTTGCCGCCCAGGCCTTGGCGAATGAAGACGCCGATACCCTGCTGGTCGTAGGCACTGGCAAGCTGGCGCCGATGGTGATTGAAGCCCACGCCAGCGTGCGGCCTATCAAGCGGGTGCTGATTTGGGGACGCAACCCCAGCAAGGCGGCAGCGATTGCTGACGATTACGCCGAACGCTTCGAGACACAGGTAGTAGACGAGCTGGCCGATGCCGTGGCTGAGGCCGACATCATCAGCTGTGTGACGCTTTCCACCCAGCCGCTGATCAAGGGTGAATGGCTGACCCAGGGCACTCATCTGGACTTGATTGGCGCGTTTCGTCCACAAATGCGCGAAACCGATGCCCTGTGTTTGCGCCGCGCCGAGGTATTTGTGGATACCTACGCCGGTGCCCAAGGCGAGGCGGGGGATATTCTGCAGGCGGTTGAGGAAGGGGAGTTTCAGCTCGACCAGATTCAGGCAGAGCTTGCCGAAGTGCTTTCTGACACCAAGCCCGGACGCTCGGGAAAGGAGGCGATTACGCTGTTCAAGTCGGTAGGCGCGTCGCTTGAGGATCTCGCTGCCGCCATTGAAGTATGGGAGTCACTTCCCGAATAACCCACACAACAAAGAAATCGCTACCGATCAGGTGGTAACGCCAGTCATAACCAAGACCGACCAACAACCAAAACGAGGTATGTTATGAACACTAGCAAATCCATATTGATTGCCGCCCTGGCAGCACTCCCCCTGGCCATTGCCAGTGCTAATGCCCAGGCGCAATCCAATGAAATGGTGATCGCCACCCAACTGCCGGAGGACATGAGCAATAACGCGATTTATCCGGCGCTGGTGCACTTCAAAAATCTTGTCGAGGCACGTACCGACGGGGATCTGACGGTCAACATCTTCGGTGGCGGCCAGTTAGGCTCCGAGGTTGAGAATGGCTCGGAAGTGCAGGGCGGACGTACATTGCAGTCGACCATCATGTCGGCCGGGGCCATGTCGTCTTTCTATGACGACTATCAGGTGGTCACGGCACCCTTCCTGTTCACTAACTGGCGACAAGCCTGGACCTTCTTCGACAGTGAATGGTTCGCTGACTTCATGTCCGGCACCATTGAAGACGCCGATATGCGCTACCTCGGCACCTTCGATGATGGCGGCGGCTTCGTGGCGTTTACCAACAACGTGCGCTTGATCGAGACTGTCGAAGACCTGGAAGGGCTCAATATCCGCACTGAAGAAAACCCCGCCCATGTCGCCATCATGCAAGCTCTCGGGGCTTCTGCCACACCGCTGCCCTGGGGTGAGCTGATCACCGCGCTGGAAACCGGCCTTGCCGATGGTCAGTTCAATGCCCCGGTGCTCAACACCACCTTCAACTTCGATGCCGTCACCGACTACACCACGCTCACCGGGCATGTGTATAACAGCGCCCCCTGGATGGTCAGCGAGTCGTGGTACCAATCGCTGCCCGAAGAGCAGCAGCAGGTGCTGATCAACTCCGCGCGTGAGGCGATCCAGATGAGCCACGGCATGTCCGGCGCACTGGCCACCGCCAGTTGGGTGGAATCCTGCGAACGCTTTGAAGAGTGCTACCTGATGCCCGATGAAGAGCGCGAACGCATGGCAGAGATTGCCCGCCCTGCCTGGCAGGAGTGGATTGTCGATGACTTCGGCATGGACGAAGCCCGTGTGCAGGGGCTACTGGACGAAGTTGAAAGCGTCGGCCAAACAGTTGCCGAGGAAGACTACCGTGTTTATGGCCAATAAACGCATGTCCATAGTGACGCGCTGCTGATCGCCGCCGGGGCGGCACTTGCCGCCCCGGCGTATAACGTGATTGGCGGGCGTTGCATGAGGGGGTGTCATGGGCGTATTACAACCGTTGCGCCGCCTGAGCGATAGCGTCAATCAGGTGGCCATCGTGGTGTGTGTGGGCTGTATCCTGGCGATGCTGGGCATCTCCTTCACCGCGTTTATCTACAAGCTGGTGACCGGCAGCACGCTAAGCTGGACGTACTCACTGGCGCGACTGTTTTTGCCATGGATCGGCTTTTTATCAATGACCATTTCACTGCGCTACGGCGAACACGTGGCCATGACCCTGCTGGTGCGCAGTTTGCCCCGCGTCATGGTGCAGGTGGCGGCCGGTCTGTGCCTGGCGGTGATTGCGCTGTTTGCGGTGATGCTCACCTGGTACGGCTGGAATTACTTCACTAGCGCCACCCAGGTCTACATGGTGTCCGCACAAATTCAAATTCCCAGCAAGGTGACTGCCATCGTGGTGCCTCTCAGCGGCGTCATCATGCTGCTCCACCTGGTGCATGGCTTTTCACTGCTGGAGCACTTTATCGATGATAACGACGTGATCGGCGAGCTCATCGACTCGGCCGACGGGGAGCACCGCTCATGACGCCTGCGATTATCGTCTTCGTACTGCTGCTCTTTATCGGCGCGCCGGTGGCCGTGGTGATGGCCATGTCAGGGCTGGCCGGTGGCTTTGCCATCGGCGGCGAGCGCATGCTGGGCATCATTGCCGACCGCATGTTCTCCGGTGTGTCGGGCTTTCTGCTGATCGCTGTGCCCTACTTTATTTTCACCGCCGAGCTGATGAACCAGGGCGGGCTGACCCATAAGCTGATTGCGTTCAACAATGCGCTGTTTGGCCGGGTGCGTGGCTCGCTCTCCCACGTGAATATCTCCGTCTCGGTGTTTTTTGCCGGGCTGACCGGCGCGGCGGTGACCGACACCGTCGCGATCGGCAAGATCATGATCCCCGAGATGAAAAAGCAGGGCTACGATGCCGAGTACGCCGCGGCGGTCACCGCCTGCTCTTCGATCATCGGGCCGATTATCCCGCCCAGCGTGGTGATGGTCGTCTACGCCACGCTGTTGCGGGATATTTCAGTGATTGACCTGTTTGCCGGAGGCATTATTCCCGGCCTGATCATGGCATTGGCGCTGCTGGGCGTGAGCTTTTTCCTGGCCTGGAAGCGCAACTACCCCAAGCAAGCGCCGACGCCGTTCAAGATGGCGGTCATGGCGTTTCTGCTGGCGCTTCCCGCCATGGTGGTGCCGCTGATCATTCTGGGCGGGATTCTCTCAGGGCTGACGACGATTACCGAAGCCTCGGGCTTTGCCGCGGTCTACGCCATCGTGATCGGCGTGGTGTTCTACCGTAACCTCACCTGGCGCAAGATCTGGGATTCCCTGGTCACCACGGTTCGTTTCTCCGGGGTGGTGTTTTTTCTGCTGGCAACGTCGGCCGTGCTGGGCTGGTTTGTCACCCGCTCGGGCATTGCCCGGGATGCGGCGAGCATGATCACCACCGTCAGCGATGCGGCCTTTGTGCAATTGATGCTGGTCTGCCTGCTGCTCATCGTGATTGGTACGGTGATGGATGTGCTGCCCGCGCTGGTGGTGATTGCCCCGGTGCTGGTGCCCGCGATGATCCAATTGGGTTTCGACCCGCTGCACTTCGCCATCCTGATGATCGTGGTGCTCAATATCTCCAATGTAACACCACCCGTGGGGATGACGCTGATGACCGCCGCGCGAATCGCCGAGGTGCCCTATGAGCGGGCCATTGTGGCCTCGCTGCCGTTTTACGTGTCGTTTTTAGTGGTAATTGTACTGCTGGCGGCGTTCCCAGCGCTTTCTACCTGGATTCCTTCTTTACTCTAACGGGCTGCCAAGGATTGCGAATTTGACCATGAAATGCTTCTACCATCCTGATCAGGCCTACCACGCGCCGCCAACGTTTCTGTTGCGCGGCCAGCCTGCGCCTTCACCGGAAGGCCCACTGCGCGCCGAGTTGCTTACCCAGGGCTTGACCAACGCAGGACTGACCCTGACCGCCCCCAGAGAGGCGGATTCGCCGACGCTGCGCAAGCGCCTGGAGCAAATCCATACACCGCGCTACCTGACATTTCTGGATACCATTTATGCCCGTTGGCAGACCCTGCCCAATGCGGCGGAGGTGGTTGCCCCCAACGTTCATCCTTGCGGCGGTGGTCACCACTACCCACGCCACCCGATCGGCCAGGCGGGCTGGCATCTGCATGATATGGCCTGCCCGCTAAGTGCCACCAGCTTTCAAGGCGCGCTGGCGTCAGCCGCCAGCGCCGAAGCCGCTGCAGAAGAAGTGCTTGATGGAGCACCAGCGGCCTACGCGCTGTGCCGCCCGCCGGGTCACCATGCCGGGCCTGAACGCGCCGGGGGCTTCTGCCTGTTGAACAACTCGGCGCTGGCGGCCACGGTGCTGCGCGAACGCTTTGCCAAGGTGGCCATCATCGACGTGGACCTGCACCACGGGAACGGTACCCAGGATATTTTCTATGATCGCTGTGATGTCTGGACCGGCTCGCTCCACGCTGACCCCAGCGACTTCTACCCGTTCTTTTGGGGCGGTGCTGATGAAGAGGGCAGCGATGAGGGCGTCGGCGCAAATGTCAATCTGCCCCTGCCGGTAGGCAGCGATGAGGTGGTCTATCTCGACGCCCTGGCGGTGTTAATTGATCACCTCCAGCGCTACGCGCCGGATGCCGTTGTGGTAGCGCTGGGGTTGGATGCCCACAAAGATGACCCGCTGGCAGGGCTCACCGTGGAAACGGACGCCTTTGTAGAGCTTGGCAAACGCCTGGCCGCACTGGCGTTGCCCACCGTTGTGGTCCAGGAGGGCGGTTATCCCACCGAGTATCTAAGCGCCAACCTGAGCGCCTTCATGCAGGGCTTTACGGCATGAGCACGACCGGCTTTTACTGGCACGAACGCTGCTTTTGGCACGACCAGGGCGCCATTGGGGTGTTTTCCGCACCCGGTGAGTTTTTACAGCCCCAGCCCGCCTCGGAAAGCCCGGAAAGCAAGCGGCGGCTGAAGAATATCCTCGAAGTCAGCGGGCTGATCGATGAACTGAGCGTGGTTAAACCACCTGTCGCGACGCTTGATGATCTGCTGCGCTTTCATACCCCACGCTACCTGGACGAACTGCAGGCGGGAGACAAATCACGAGGCGGTAATGGCGGCGACTGCGCCCCCTACATGCCGGGCAGTTGGGCGGCAGCCACGCAATCCGCCGGGTTAGCCATCGCTGCTGTGGAAGCCGTGGCGCTTGGCGAGGTGAAGAACGCCTATGCCCTTTGCCGTCCGCCGGGTCACCATGCGGAAGCCGACCAGGGCCGTGGGTTCTGCCTGCTGGGCAATATTCCCGTGGCGGTGATGCGTGCCCGCGCCCTGGGGCAGGTCAAGCGCGTGGTAATACTCGACTGGGATGTACATCACGGCAACGGCCAGCAGGCAGCGTTTTATGGCCAACCAGAGGTGTTTACCCTTTCGCTCCATCAGGCGGGCAACTACCCGCTGGAAACCGGTGATTTCGATGAACAGGGTGAGGGGGCCGGTCGGGGCGCCAACCTCAATCTGCCCCTGCCGCCGGGTTGTGGCCTGGGGGCCTACGCCTATGCCATGGAAAAACTGGTGTTGCCGGCGCTCGAGGCCTTCAACCCCGAGCTCATCGTGGTGGCCTGCGGTTATGACGCCTGCGCCAAAGATCCATTAGGCAAAATGTTGCTCAATAGCCAGGCGTTCGCCGACATGACTTCCCAGCTTAAATCGCTGGCCGAGCGCTGCTGCGATGGCAAGCTGGTAGTTGTTCATGAAGGCGGCTACTCGGAAGGCTACGCGCCGCTATGCGGCCACGCCGTCATCCAGACCCTGGCAGGGAGCGAAATTGCCGTGCCTGATCCGCAAAACGATGAAATTGCCGCCTGGGGCTACCAGGCCCTGCAACCGCACCAGCAGACGTTGATCGACCACTGGTGCCAACAGTGGGAGCAAACCACCCGATGACACCGCTTTACGACCGCGACGGCTGGATCTGGCAGGACGGCGAATGGCGTGAATGGCGCGACGCCAAGGTGCATGTCTTCACCCACACGCTGCACTATGGCATGGGGTGTTTCGAAGGGGTGCGCGCCTACGCTGGCCCCGACGGCACACACCTGTTCCGAGCCGCCGAGCACACCCGCCGCCTGGTGGAAAGCGCCCATTCGCTGGATATGCCACTGCCGTTCAGCGAAGCGGCGCTGATCGACGCCCAGCGCGATTGTCTGGCCAAAAACGGCCTGAGCAACGCCTACCTCAAGCCCACGGTATTCTTCGGGGCGGAAGGCCTGGGGCTGCGCGCCCAAGGCTTGACTACCCATGTGATGATCGCCGCCTGGGATCTGGGCCCTTACATTTCCCCCCAGGCTGCGACCCACGGGCTGCGCGCGCTGACCTCTTCCTGGGCGCGCCACCACGTCAATATCAGCCTTTGCCGCGCCAAAACCAACGGCCACTACGTCAACTCCATGCTGGCGCTGAATACGGCGCTTAAAGCCGGGTTTGACGAAACCATCATGCTTGATCCGGAAGGCTACGTGGCCGAGGCTTCGGCGGCGAACGTGTTTTTGCTGCGCGATGGCGTGCTGCACACCCCGGAAGTGACCTCCTGCCTGCAGGGCATCACCCGGGATAGCGTGATTCAGCTGGCGCAACGTGAATTGGGTATCGAGGTGCGCGAGCGGCGGATGACCCGCGACGAGCTGTACACCGCCGACGAAGCCTTCCTGACCGGCACCGCCGCTGAAATACTCCCGCTGCGCGAACTGGATGGGCGGAGCATTGGCGTCCGTGCGGCGGCTACGCCTGTCAACGAGCCAATCAGCCCCGACAGCGTGACCGCTCAACTGCAGCGCTTATATCGCCAGGCGGTGCGCGGTGAGCTGGCTGATTTTTGTCACTGGCTGACGCCAGCCTAAGTCTTGATTGCCTTCTCTAGCGCCGCCAATCTTCCTGGCTCCAGCGCGGCCTGCACGGCGGTAATGCGTATTACGTTGGCAAGCTCCGGGTGGGCCAGGCGAGCGACCAACACACCCTCAGCGAGCAGTTGCTGGTGCACCTCGGCGGCGAGCTCGGCGCTGGGCAGGCGAATACCGATAAAGTTGGTGGCGCTGGGCAGAACGTCCGCCCCCAGCGCGCGGAAGTGTTCTGCCAACTGCTCACGGCGGGCTTTTACGTCGGCAACGTGCTGGTTCACCTCGTCAGGGTGGTCGAGCACCACTTCGGCGGCGGCCTGGGTGAAGGTGGAGACGGCGTAGTGAATGCGCACTTTCATCATCATCGCCAGCACGTCGGGCTCGGCAATCGCGTAGCCAATGCGCAGGCCCGCCAGGCCGTGGGCCTTGGACAGCGTGCGCAGGCGGATCACGCCCGGAATCGCTCGGGTGGTGAATTCGCTGCCCGCATCGTCGCGGAAGTCCCCATAGGCCTCGTCCAGCAATAGCCAGCAGGTGTCGGGCAGGGCCTCACGCAGCTTGAGAATATCGCTGTCGCTATGCAAATGGCCGCTGGGGTTGTCCGGGTTGGCCAGATACACCACCCTTGCATCGGCGTCTTGCGCTGCGATTGCCAGGGCGTCAAGGTCCGGGGCCAGCACGCCCGGGGCCTCAAGATAACTGGGCTCCACCAGGTGACAGCCCTGCCCCCTGGCGAAATAGCCAAAGGTGGGGTAGGTACCCGCAGTGCTCACCACCTTATCGCCGGGTTCGCAGGTGGTACGCAGGGCCAGCGCCATCAGGCTGTCGGCGCCGGCATCCACCAGCAGCGTCTCAAGGGGCATGCCCTGCTGGGCGCTCAAGCGCTTGCGTATACCCAACGCCTCCGCATCGCCGTAGCTATAAACGTGGGCCGCCAGGGCATCGCCAAAGTGCTCGCGCAGGGCGTGGTGAGGCATGTCCAGGCCCTCGTTGGAGCCCAACTGGTAGGGAACCGCATGGCCAAGCTTGCGCTCCAGCACCTTGATGCCGGGGAAAGGGTTATGCGGGCCTTCGCCGGTTAAGTGTTCGGGGTAGCGGGGCATAACGTCTCCAAATGAGATAGCGTAGAATGTAGCCTAACACTGCAACGAAGAAAACCTGTCCAAGGATACGGCATGGCCCACCTGCTACGCATCGTGATGATTCACGGCCACCTGGAAGGGGTGGTCGAACTGAGTGTGGATGGCCACACCAATATTTGCGGCACCAACGCCTCGGGTAAAACCACGCTCCAGCGGCTGGTCCCGGTGTTTTACGGCGAGCTACCTAACAAGGTCGTCCCCAAAACCCGCATGAAGTTTGACGCCTTCTATCTGCCTTCCAGCAATAGTTATCTGGTGTACGAATATCGCCGCGAAGCGGGGGATGTCTGCCAGGCGGTGCTCACCCGCAGCGCCAGCGGCGGAGTGGAATACCGCTTTGTCGGTGCGCCTTACCGGCCCGAAGACTATCTGGTGGAAACCGACCAGGGCCCGCTAGCGATACCCTACAGCCAGTGGGCCAGCGGCCTGCGCCGGGAATCGATCGAGGTGTCGCCCAAGCTCTCCGCGACCTCCGAATACCGCGCGGTGATCCAGAACGACTTCACGCCCACGCCGGGACTTGCCATGCACGGCAACCGCAAGGACGCCCTCAAGCTGCGCCAGATGGCGGCCAAGTTCAGCCTGGTCAAGTCCGAGCATCGCATTCGCCATATCGAAAAGCTGGTCTCGGCGGTGCACGCCAAAGAGGGCAAGATGGATACCCTCAAGACCATGCTGGCGGCGATTTTCGAAGAGGACGGCGTCGAGCTGCCGGTAACGCGCATCCGCAGCGCCAAGGCGCGGGAGTGGATTGCCCAGATGCGCCAATCCATGCGCCTGGAGCCGCTGCAGCGTTCGCTTGCCAAGCTGCACGACGTTGACCGCGAGTTGGCAGATGTGGAGGCCGCACTATGGCAGTTGAAACCGCAGCTGGAAGCCGACCGCCACCACGTCGAGCGCACCCTGGCCGATGCCGAAGCCGAGATGGGCACGCGGCAAGAGGCCTTCGACGCCGAGAAAAACGCCTACGAGGCGGCCCGTGATGACCTGAATGAGCAGCTCAGCGAGCTCGAAAGCGGCCTAAAACAAACCCAGCGTGACCTGAGCGACCTGCAGGACCAGTACGAAGCCTACGAGGCGGCAGACATGCCCGCCCTTGAGCGCGACCTCAACGCGCTGCCCCAAAAACGCGAGCAGTTCGAGCAACTGAAAAGCCACCTGACCGCCCTGCAAGAGGCCGTGCAGGCAAGCCAGGCCCGCAAGGAAGAGCGGCTGCGCGAGCTGGGCGAAGCGCTGGCCCGCCAAAGCGAAGAGATACAAGGGCTGGTCGATGCCCTGAACGAAGAAAAGGCCGCGCATCAGGAAGCCCACTGGGAGGCCCAGCGCCATCTGGACGCCCGCTACCAGACCCAGCGTGAAGAGGCAGAAGCCGACTTTCAGGAACGCCTCAACCAAGGGGTTGAACGGCTGGCAGCGCTGAAAGCCGCGCTTAGCCACAGCGGCCCGACGGCGGAGGAAAGCGAAGAAGCCTCCCTGGTTCAGGCGCGGATCGACCAGGCGCAAAGCGACCATAACGCCGCCAGCAGCCAGCGGGAAAGCCAGCGCCGCGAGCTGGATAGCCTGAAGCGCGAACGCGACAGCGCCGAACAGGCCCACGCGGATGCCCGCCGGACGCTGACCCGTGCCCAGCAAACCAGCCAGTCGCTGCACCGCCAGCGCGACCCCGCGCAAGGCTCGCTGCGCCATTTCCTGCGCTACCACCTGCCCGAATGGGAGCAGCGGCTGGGCAAAGTGATCGCCCCTGAGCTGTTGGAACGGCGGGACCTGTCGCCGACCTTGACGGAGCAGCCCAGCGACGACCTTTACGGCCTGGTGCTGGATACCCAGCTGATTGAGCCGCCGGACTACGCCCAGGATGAAGCCAGCCTGCTGGCCGCCATTGAAGCGGCGGACGACGCCGTGGTGCGCGCCGAGGCCGAGCTTGCCAACTGCGAAAAACAACTCAAACGGCATAACGAGCGCGTCCAGGCCGCCGATGAAGCGCTAAGCCAGGCCCAGTTGGCGGTGAAGCGCGCCGATGAAGAAGTCGAATACGCCCAGGAGGCTCGTCGTCAGTGCCAGGCGCGCCATGCCCAGGCGCAACGTCAGCGCAAGGCCGACCACGAAGCCGCCCTGGCGGAGCAGGAAGCGCAGCAGCAAGCCCTGCGCGACGAACGCCAAACCGCGCTGGACAAGCTCAACGCCGCCCATCAGGCCGAACTGCTGGAGCTAAAAGCGGACGCGCAAAGCCAACTGGAGTCCATCGACCGGCAGATTCAGCAGTACAAGACCCAGCTCACCGAGCAGAAGGCCGAGCACAAGCGCCAGTGCGAAGAACTGGAGCAGGCGTTCGACCAGGAATTGAAAGCCCAGGGCGTCGACCCGGAAAAACTGCGGGATACCCGCACCCGGCTGCAGCAACTGGACGAACACATCCGCCACACCGCCGCCCGTCAGGACGAGCTGGACGCCTACAAGCGCTTTATGCGGGTGAGCTGGGGGCAGCGGAAACCCGAACTGGTCGAGCAGGAAGGGCGTTTAAGCCGTGAGATAGACGCCGCACAGCGTAAGCGCGAGGAACACCAGCAGGCGTTCAAAGCCACCAAGGCGACCCACCAGCAGCACGTCGCCGCGTTTGAAACCAAACGCCGCGAAAGCCACGAGGTGCTCAACGACCTCAAGCCGCTGCTCAAGCAACTCGATGAACTCACCCTTACCTCGGATGCCACGCCCCAGCAGGAGGCCCCCGGCGATGTCGCCGAGCGGCTGGCGCGCACCCGCCAGGCACTTTCGCGCCGCGCCCAGGAGCGCGACACGCTGCGCAAGGGCTGCCAGGAAGCGGAGAGCCAGCTGATAAAAGGGGCGAGCACCAGCTTTGTCGATGCGCTGGAAAGCGAGCGCGCCCAGCTGGCCGATCCCGACGACCCGCGGGCGCTGCTGCCGCTGCTCGGAGGCATGCTCAAGTTGCTGGAAGACCAGCAGCAACAGCTGATTCAGCAGGGGCGCAACCTCAGCGACGACCTGGACAAGTTCTTCACCGTGTTCCGCGACCTCAACCGCCGCATCAGCGCCCAGAGCAAGCGCCTCTCGGATGAAGTGGCCGACGACCTGCGCCTGGATGGCATCAGCAAGGCCGAGGTGCGTATCCAGTCGACCATCGACGAACTCGGCTTTTGGGAGCCACTCAAGCTGTTCGCCCAGCGCTACAAGGCGTGGCGTGACTCCGAGCAGACCCTGCCCAGCGACGACTACCTCAACGCCCTGGCGGACGTGGTCGATTTGCTGCGCAGCGACCAGCAATACAGCTTCGAAAGCCTGCTGCGCCTGGAGCTGCACCTCAACGAAGGCGGCACCGACCTGATCATCAAGAATGACCGCCAACTGCTGGAATCGTCCAGCCACGGCATGGCGTATCTGATCCTGTGCAAGTTCCTGCTCGCCTTTACCCGCCTGCTGCGCGGCCGGGCGGCGATCGCCATCCACTGGCCCATCGACGAGATCGGCACGCTTGCCTACCACAACGTCGAAAAGCTGTTTGACGCCTGCGACAGCAACCAGATTCATATTGTCGGCGCCTTCCCCAACCCGGAATCCGACGTGCTGCTGCTGTTCCATAACCGCTACCTGATCGACCGTGACGCCGATGACCCCGCCAAACGACGGCTAAAACGCATCGAGCCCCGCCAAAGCCGCCTGGCCGAGCGGCTCAAAGCCCGCCATGAGGAGGTGCCGCTATGAGCGATATGAGTCTTCTACCCCATGGCCCGCTGCTGGAACGGCTGCTGGCGGGCGAGTTTATCTGCGCGGTGAGCGACGAAAGCGCCTTCAAGCGCCTGCAGGATGACGCCACGCGGGAAGCCATCGACAGCTACCTGCGCCCGCTCAACCGCCGCGTGGCCAGCAGTCAGGAGGAAGGCGTCTATTTCCTCGCCTGGCGTCAGTTGGATGACAGCGCGCGGGACCAGCTCGCCCGCCAGTTGGGCGACACCGTCAACAGCCTGCTGCCGCTGCTGGAATGGCTACAGCTAGTGCAGGAAGCCCTGGGCCGCGACAGCGTGCTGTCCCCCGGCGATGTGCTCAAACCCGGCGAGCTGCAGGCCAAAAGCGAAGATAACCCCAGCCTGCGCGAACGCATTGAACGCCTGGCCACCGACAGCTTCTTTGGCTCCCAAAGCGACCAGTTGGATGCCCAGGTCAAGCAGGTGTTCAAGCGGTTGAGAGAGCACGGCTATCTGCTGCAGCCCCACTCGGACCGCCAGGTATTCCTGGTCACCGGCAAGGTCGATTACCTGCTCGAACTGGTGCGCTTTATTCGCGATGAAGAGCACCTGCCGGTGGACGACGAGGGCGAGGATACCCAGGAGGCGCTGCTGTGATCGACGCGGAAACGCCAGGACTGGAAAGCCGCCTGATCGCCACCGGGGTGGAGCGCCTGGCCCTGCTGGGCCGCCACGCCGAGGCGCTGATGCAGGGCTACGCCAACGATCAAGTCCCGCTGGAAGGGCTGAGCCATACCGCGCTGCGCAAGCTGCTGAGTGCGCGGATTGTCTGGCGGCCCGACGAGCAGGGCGGCTTGAAGTTGACCCCCAAGGTACGCGAGCTGATCGCCGAAATGGTGTCCGATGAAGCCCGGCGCCACGTCAACGCCGACGTGGCCGAGGCGCTGGAACTGATCCGCAGCCTGATCCAGAGCTATCGAGACTCCAGCAGCCGCGGTGACTACTGGCAGCAGGAGCAGCAACTGTTGCGCCTGCGCCAGGCGGTGGATGACATGAACGGCCGCTTTGCCGACGCCATCGACAGCCTGTGGCAGCGGCTCAACAGCGATTTTGGCTTTGTCAGCCAGCTCAACGACAAGGTGCGCGAAAACGACCGCGCGCAAAAGCAGGTGGTCCGCCTGCTCGATGGGCTGGCGCTGATCGACTTTGACGAGTTGATCGAACTGGTGGGCAGCGACGGCACGTTGCGCAAGGTGTTGATCAGCCAGCTGCAACAGCAGCTCAGCCAGCACTACACCAGCCTGCGGGAAGTGCAGCACCGCCTGATCGAGTTGATGGCGCGTTTTCGGCGCATGCAGGCACGCAGCCGCCTGGTCTCTGGCATGGCCGCCTTCCTGCGCGAGCATCCCGGTTTTACTCCCGGCAACTACGCCCGCCGCAGCGAGGTGCCCGCGCTGTTCAACCACGCAGCCCCCCTCACCGCCGCCGGGGCCGTGGCGCTGGACCGCGCCCAGGACATGCCCACCCTCAGCGCGCTGCTGGAAAACGTGCCCACGCCGTTACGTGCCGCCCAGTCGGTCACCGCGGCACGCCCGGCGGAACACGTCGAAGACACGCTCATCGCCGCCCGCCAGCAGGCCCTCAAGGATGACGTCGAAACCTTCTACCTCAACGTGGTGGACCGCGCCGAGCAAACGCCCATCAGCGCCCTGGACTACCTCAACCAAAGCGAGCTGCAATGGCCCCCGGAAATCTGGCTGTTCCAGGTCATCGCCGAACACCAGGGCCTACCGCATAGCGAACAGCGCGCGTTTCACCTACATCAGCAGGAAGAACGGGCGAGCGCCTACAACGATGTGAAATTGATTCGTGACGTTTCGTTAGGCCTGGCGGTGTAACGATGGATGACCAGACGCTCACGGCCAAGGTCTACAGCAGGCTAGGCGACGTGGACCGCCAACTGCGCAAGCAGACGCGGGTCGACAAGAAGCGCAGCCAGCAGTGGGTAGCAACCTTCATCCACTGGTGCGATGCGCAGGAAATTGAGCTTGGCCCTCGGCTAAGTCATCAATCGCTGCGCTTTGATCGCGCCCTTATCCAACAGGTGAACGAAGCGCTCAAAAGCCAACGACTGGCCACCATTGGCCAATGGCAAAGCGGCTTGACCAGTTTTGAGCAAGCTGAACAAGGCATTGATGAAGATAAAACCAACCGCGAAGGCCCGCGCTCCCAGCGGGTGCTGGTCAATACGCCCGTGAGCACACCCGCCTGGTTATCGGCCCAGCCGCGCTCGATGCACGACGTCGACTGGCGAGATATAACCCTTGAGCAGTGCGACGTACTCATCCAGGTCGAAAACCTGGACAGCTTTTATGCCTTTTCACCGCAAATCCCCGCGTTAATCGACTACGCAAACCCACTGGTCGTCTACCGCGGCGACAGCCACTACGGCGGCGGCTTCAAACAACTCGCCAGCGCCTGGAACGCGACCCAAAAGCCACACCTCTACGCAGGCGACTTCGATGTCAAAGGCCTCAGCATCGCGCTTTCCAGCGGCGCCTCGCGCCTATTACTCCCGCCGCTAGCATGGCTCACCGAACAAGCCACCACCCTCCACGACCCCGCCAAACAACTCGAACACCGCCCACGCCTGCTAAGCCACCGCGACCAATTACCCGCCGCACACCCGCTACAGCCCTATCTAACGCTGCTACTCGACCAGCAGCGCGGGCTAAGGCAGCAGTGGTTGGGCGAGCAGTTGGAGCGCGTGGCGCTGGTGTAAGTAGAAACGTAGCAAAACGCGTCAGCATGCAAGTATTGTCTATGCTGCCAAATTTAGCTTTGCTCTCCAAGGAATCAATGGGGTAGAGTCAAATGAAGTGGGTGCAAAATCTGAATCAATGCGCCGTCGCATTCATTTAGGTTGTGCAGCGAGGCGTAGATTCACGGTTAGGCAAAAATCGGCATGAGTTCCTTCATACAGATAGTCGAAATTCTTGCGTGGCCCGCTACGATAATCATTGTAGTGATGCTGCTTCGCTCTCCGTTGTCGGAGCTGGTGTCGACACTTAAAAAGCTTAAATACAAAGATCTTGAGCTAGAGTTTGAAAAGGAAGCAAGGGAAATTCTTGCTGACGCCGAGCGGGATCTGCCGGAGCCCTCGAAGCCTGAACCATCAGAGGTTGAGGATTCCGGGATAAGATTTAGCCTTGCTCGGCCAGAGCCTTCGACTGAGATAATGGAGTCTTGGCGTCACTTGGAACTAAAATTACGCGAGCTATCAAGTGGGAGTGATAATAAGCGCAGCACAGGATATTTAGTTCGCATGCTTGCTAATGAGGGGAAAATATCTAAGGAAACCGAGAGCGTTGTGCTATCGCTGTCATCCCTTAGGAATAAAGTGGCGCATACCGATGAAGAGGTAATATCTCATACAGTTTCTTCATCGTTCAAAGAGTCTGTTGCTCGCGTTATTTCAGCGCTGGAGTACGAGAGTGCCTGACCAAGCCATTAAATTCGCTCCCTACGGTCGCCGGACGCTCGTTCCTCGCGCCGTTTATGGCGGGCGTTAGAGACCAAGAATAATCATGCGAATTTTGTTCATAAAGTATCTAAATATTTTGGTTTTACTGGGCTTTCTTGCTTGGTTTTTGTGGCCAGATTTCGACACTTGGGCCTTTGAATGGGAGCCATTGTTAGGGTTAATTTTGGTTTTCGTTACCTACCTGGGGCTTGAGGCGAAAGATCATCATCAGCCGCAATCTGACGATAAAGTATTGGTAGAAACTAAACCTGGTGAGGATGACGTGCGTCTTTTGGCTATGTTTCGGAAGCTCTTGGAACCTGCAGATGTAACATTTTTTAGAGAACACGACTTCCTCGGTTCTTTTCGAAACGAACCAGTGAAAAGGCTTTTCGAGTACCTCGAAACTTGGACTACCGTTGAGCATGAGTTTATTGATTCAGCTGTCGAGGAACAGCATGGCAAATTTCGGCAAAAGGCGATGGCTTTGGGATTGGTGTTGTCACAATACACAACCAACCATGGTGAGTTCTCAACAGTCAAACCTCCGGGCTCACAAAACGAACCAACCCCCGAGTGGGTAAAAAAGGAGGCTGAAGAGATCAACCAGAAAGCTTCAGATTTTGTTGAGGCGCACCAAGAATTTTTGAAATTTGCGCGAAACCGGTTCTCAGGAGCGGGCGATCTCTAACAAGTGAAGGCTGGCGGACGTGTACTACGCTGCGCTCCGCACCCGCCGCAACTGCAAGCGTTAAATTTTTGGGAGTAGTGTGCAGACAACTCGTCCTACATACATTGAGGTTGTAGGCTATTTCTATCATGATTCGATTGATCTGCTTAAGCGAAACGAGCAACGTATAGCAAGAGAGTTCTAATATGGGCAGCATGAAAATAAGCGGTACGGCAGATATTACTCATGAAGGCATAAGGAAGCATTTTACTAAGTGGAAAAAAGATTCGTTTCAGGCGATTAACGAACTTATAGCCAACGGTTTTGATGCTGGAGCAAAACGTGTTGATGTCATTGTTGATCACAACGATTTGCACGGTCTTGAATCCGTAACTGTTCTAGATAATGGATCAGGGGTTGATATTAATCATTGTGACTTGCATTTCTCTAAATTCAACGAGTCATCCAAGCATGGAGATGATGACGCACAAGGTGCACATGGTAAAGGAAGGCTTGCTTTTCATTTGCTATGCTCTAGCGCCTCATGGTTCACAAAGTGTAAAAAAGCGAACGCTATAATAAAAGTGGACAGTCAAAACCTTCGAAATTTCACTGCGGAGGAGATAGATAGCAGTAATCAACATGCACTATTAAGTTCTATGGACTCAGGAACATGTGTAGTTCTCAAACATTTCAAAGAGAACCTTCCAGGCGATGAGGAGGTCAGAAGACGTCTTGAGACCTATTTTGGGTGGCGATTAGCCCTAGATCCTGATCGAGAACTAACGGTTAATGGAGTGAAAGTTGAAATTCCCGAATGCAGGATTATAGAAAAGGAAGTATCTGTTGATGATGTAACTTTTAAGGTCGATTTCATCCGCTGGATAAATAAGCCGGGAGATGAGAAATCGTACAACTATGTAGTGAGTAATGAAGGGCGGATTCTTCATAGGACTTTGAGTAGTTTTAATAAAAAACCTCTTTTTTATCTGAGCACCTACGCCCGATCCGACTGGTTTGATGATTTCGATAAGCACAATTCATCGTTAAACTTTTCCGGTCATGCACAAGTTAATGAGAGATCTCCTGAATTTAGAGGCCTCAAGAAGATAATAAACAGCATTAGCGGCGAGATCTATGAAGAGTTTCTTCGTGAGTTTGTGGACGAAAAAATTGAAGAGTATGAGGCTAAAGGGTATTTCCCTAGCCATAAGTTCATTAGTCAAGAAGAGTCTGTGTGGCGGAAAAGTAACACTAAGTCATTTGTGAAGAAATTATATATAGCAGACCCTTCTATTTTTAATAACACTAAAGAAAAGCCATTAAAGATTCTTATTGCATTAATTCCTGAATCCGTGAAGCCGGCGCCGACACTTTCCCTATCACCGCCAGCGAGCACTTTTTGATCATTCGCCCCGTGCAAGTTGGCTTTCGCAAGCCCGTTATTGCCAAAACCCACCGTGCTGATCGGTGCTGACGGCCCGTTTT
>NZ_NBYR01000033.1:0-10978 GCF_002119345.1 Halomonas sp. CSM-2
AGCAGGCGATGTCTGAAAAAGCGCGAACTGCCTGTCATCGGGTGTGGGCATGCATGCTGTCGACACGGTAAGCTCTCAGGCAGATAGAAGGTTCATGTTACGGCTTTACCCCTTTCGCGACACCCTCTAAAGGAAGGGGATTCCCAATTCACCGAGAACAGGACACGGAGACTGACCCCATGCCGCTTACATTCTCTCCAAGGGCTAACACCGCCAGCCCGGCGGCTTTAATGTTGGTCGCGGCGTTGTGGTCGCGGTCATGGTGTGCGCCGCATTCGGGGCAGTCCCATTTCCTGACCGACAACGGCAGCGACGACAAGGTATGCCCGCAATCCGAGCAGCGTTTGGTGCTGGGGAACCACTGGTCAATGGCGATCAGTGAGCGCCCGGCCCATTCCGCCTTGTACGCCAACTGGCGCACGAACTCGCCCCAGCCTGCATCGGCAATGGCTTTGCTCAGGGAAGGGTTACGGATCATGTTTTTCACTTTCAGGGATTCGACGCAGATCACTTGGTTCTCGTTAATCAATCTGCGGGACAGCTTGTGCAAGTTGTCCTGTCGGCAATCGGAGATTTTGGCGTGAAGTTTCGCCACCTTCATCCGGGCCTTGGCGCGGTTGGCCGAGCCGAGCTTTTTCTTGCTCAGTCGGCGCTGTGCCTTGGCCAGTCTGGCGGCGTATTTCGCAGTATGGCGGGGATTGCCGACCCGTTCACCCTTGTCAGTGATAAACAGGTCTTTCAGACCCAGATCAATGCCGGTCATGTTCGGTGTGACAGGCAGTTTGCTGGGCTCGAACTCGCACAGGCAGCTCACAAAGTAACGGCCTGCCGAGTCCTTGGAAACGGTCACGGTGCTGGGATTGCCGGGCAGCTCACGGCTCCATCGAATGTCCAGCGGGGTTTTGCTCTTGGCCAGATACAGCTTGCCGTCCCGGTATTTAAAGGCCGAGCGGGTGAACTCCGCCGACTGGCGGTGCCGCTTGCTCTTGAATGCTGGGTACTTGGAACGGCCTTCAAAGAAATTCTTGAAAGCCGTTTGCTGGTGGCGAAGGCATTGTTGCAAGGGTACGCACGACACCTCAGACAGAAACGCCAGCTCAGGATCTTTCTTGAGTTCGGTCAGCCGGGCGTTAGCGCCGACATAGCCGATTTTTTCCTGGCGCTGATAAAAGGCATCGGTACGCCAGCGCAGTATGGCGTTATAGACAAAACGCACACAGCCGAAGGTCTGA
This sequence comes from Halomonas sp. CSM-2, assembly GCF_002119345.1. NCBI lineage: Bacteria > Pseudomonadati > Pseudomonadota > Gammaproteobacteria > Oceanospirillales > Halomonadaceae > Halomonas > Halomonas sp. CSM-2. Next base: position 1,233 of record NZ_NBYR01000033.1, read on the forward strand.
GCCAGCAGCTCAGTTTGTTCGGGCGTCGGGTAAAACCGATATTTATAGGCGCGTTTCGTCATGCGCCACATTTTAGTATCATTTCTGTGAAGATGGCAACCAACTTAAAACGGAGGAGCGGGAACAGGGGCGGCTGACGCCGCCGCGCTATCCCTCCCCGCCCTAAAAGAGGGTGTCGCGAAAGGGGTAAAGCCGTAACATGAACCTTCTATCTGCCTGAGAGCTTACCGTGTCGACAGCATGCATGCCCACACCCGATGACAGGCAGTTCGCGCTTTTTCAGACATCGCCTGCTTCGCCTCCTCCATCCTCCCGCGTAACGGCTGGCTCGTCAGGGCGGCGTTTTCTACGAGGTGACGCCACGGCGATTTTCCTGGGCATGACACCGCTTGAAGATCATCTGCGGCAGTCAGGGATTCGTGCCCCTTTCGTGGTGGCCGAACTGCTGGATGCCCAGGACTGGACACCCTTCGAGGATCGATATGCCACCACAGGGCGCGCACCCTATGCGCCACGAGCTATGATGGGGTTGATTCTCTACGGGATCATGCAGGGGGTCTCATCGCTGCGCGCGTTGGAGCGGCTGGCACGTGTGGATCTGGGTGCTATGTGGGTGACCGGAGGCATTGCCCCCGATCATGCCAACATCGGACGCTTCATCTGCCTGCATGAACAGGCGCTGTCACAGACATTTTTCGAAGCGCTGACACGCACCGTTCTCGCCAGGACCGGAACATCGACAGCCTGCCTGGCGGGTGACGGAACCGTGATCGAAGCGGCCTGCTCTCACTATCGTCTGCTCAAGGAGGAGGCCGTGCGTGCTCGAGTCAGTCAGGCCCGGATCGGCCATCAGCAGGCTCTTCCGGAGCAACAGGACGAGACTCAGCAGCAGCTGGATAGAGCGCACGCCTGTGAACAGGTGCTTGATGCGAGGATCGCGGCACGACGGCGCCATGGCAAGCGTACCGATACGGTTCGTGTCAGCCTGACGGAGCCAGAGGCCGCCATGCAGCGACAGAAGCGTGGACGCGGTTTTGCGCCGGCTTATACGCCCTCCGTCCTTGCCAATGAGGCACGCATCATCGTGGCACACGCTGTGGATCCCTCGAGCGAGACGCGGGTGGTGGGTGAGCTGATCGATCAGAGCGAGCGCGTGGAACCCAAGATCCCACGTGAGCTTCTGCTGGATGCCGGCTATTTTGATGATGGCGTTATTAACGCGACACTGGCGCGTGATGTCAGCCTGCTTTGCCCGCCCAGGCCCAGCACCACTGACAAAGCGAAGGGCCTGTATCATAAAAACCTATTCACTTACGATGCCGAACAGGATGTTTACTACTGTCCAGTGGGGCAGCGGCTTCAGCGCATCAGTCATATAAACGCGTCGGTACGCTCGCGTGAGCAAACGGTGTATGCCTGCAATGCCTGCGAGGACTGTCCGCAACGGATTGCTTGTACCCGTTCGGTCCGGGGGCGCCGAATCAAACATTACCCGGAGGACGAGGCACGCCTGGCATTGCAACAAATCATGACCCACCCGGGAGCCCAAGCGGTCTTCCGGCAGCGAAAGGCCATGGTCGAGCCAGTGTTTTCAGCGCTACGTCAGCAACAGGGACTGTCTCGCTTCCGGCGCCGTGGGCTGGCGGGCGTTAAACGCGAGTTTTCCTTGCATACCCTGGCTTACAACCTGGCTCGCGCTGTAGCACTGAGCCTTTGTCATCATCTCTGGGATCGGTTGTGGAGATGCCTGGGATTACCTTACCTAGCAACAAAGAAAAAGATCGCGCCTGCCAGGGCGTGCGTGATGATGTCGTCCAGCCATCGACATCGTTCTGTATAGGTTTTGTTTTGAGTCGTTAGGAGATTTGCGACAACCTCTTTAGGGCGGGGAGGACGTCAATGTTAGCATCCATGCGCCACCGTTTACGCGGTGACGCTGTTTAACTAGCCAGCTCAGAGCGTATCCTCTAGAAGTTATACGCCATCCGCAACTCAATTAGGTTTAAAGGGACTCGCCTGTCCTTGCCATTGTCAGTGTCGTTATGGGCGCAGATAACGGTGAACTAGACCTGCGCCCAGTTTTTCACTCCTGATAGACGATATTCTGTTTGCTCTTACTGGTAAGGCACGATAACAGGCTGCCAGCCTTCCGGCGAATAGCGCTCTAAGCCGTTATCCCCCATGCGGGTGAGCCACAGCCAGCGGTGATTGATTAAATCTGCGATCACCGGCTGGCGTTCAATAATCGCCTCAATGCGCGCTTTGGGGGCGTCGATCACCACCGTTAAGCGCAGTGGTTCGTGGTGGAGTTTCTCGCCATCACGCAGCGACTGCTCCGGTAGGCCAATTCGCAGTTGGGGCGAATTCCCCTCAATAACGCCCACATGGCCCCCCACCACCGAATGCAGCAGCTTATTGCCAGCGCCGTACAGCCCAGGCACCACGGTAGACGCGTAGTACTGTAGGTTGATCCAGCTGGCCACCAGCATCGGTGCCATCATCAGCCCTTCCAGCACCTTGCCTTCCGAATCTTGCTCGGGGTGGTAGTCGTGCAAAAACGTGCGCCCATCCAGCGCTTTCCCTTGGGTGCGCGCCCGTGGCGCTAAAATAAGCGCCGCGTTATTTACCAGCCCCCACTCAGGCCGGGGTTGCGACCAGTCGGCACCGCGCATGGCCAGGGTTTTCAGGCGTTCAATGTGGTCGGTGCCACCCACCCCAAGGGCTGGTGCCCGCTCTAGACGAGTGGCTTCGCCCGCTACGCGTACCCCGCTGTCAAACTCGGCGAGCGCATCTTCTAGCACTTCGGGCATTGATTCCTCACGGTACACATGCACGCGATCGGTGAGCGTACAGTGCGTAGCTGCCAGCACATGAAAAGGGCTGGGCAAGGCGACGCCCGCCTGTCGAACGGCCTGCTGAACCTCCGGGTCGTTCAGCAGCGCCGCGGCCACCCGCGCATTCATGCCGCCACCCTGCCCGCCACAGGCGCCGCAGGTTAGCCCGGCGTGATGGGGATTATTTTCGCTTTGCGAATCGTGGCCCACCAATACCAGCAGCGATGCTGTGGGGGTTCCCAGCAGTGTCAGCAGGTTTTTCGCCAGCGCTACTTTTTCATGGCGGGCGATTGGTTCGCCGTCGTAGGTGTGAAACAGCCCGGCGGGCGCCTCGCACTGGGGCACGGTTGCCTGCTTGCGCAGGCTGTCTTTAATCAGTTTCCAGCCCCAGGCAATGCCGGTCGTCTCCACCAGGGTGAAGGTTGAAAGCGGCGCGTACTTTGCGTGGCGCACGCTTTGGCGCTGGCTCTCTTTTTGGTAGCGCTGAATCCCCCGCTGCTGGGGCTGCAATGAGCCCACCCGATACGTCGGTTTTAACAGCCCCGGTACCCGTGGCTGGGCGCGCTCAGGGCCAGTCGCGGCATCCGCCACCGGCATAGCGAAGAAACCCGCCACCCCTAGCGTGGCCACGGTAGGCGCGGCCTGCTCTAAATGGCGACGAAACCGCTCAGAACGCACATCAATACAGAACGCGGCCTGCACTTTTGGAGTGGAGACAGGCTCGGCACTCGGCATGGCAAGGGTGTTGGCTAGTGCACGTTGGTAGCCCAGCTCATAGGCGTGCTGCCAGCACCACAGCGCTTCATTGGTTGCAGTGGCAGCTTCCTGCGAAGACCACTGGGCAACCCAGTCACGTCTCTGGTTCACATCCAACTGATGAACCGCTAACCACTCCCACGCCAGCACCATGGCAGCCAGCTGAGTAATACCGGCGACCGGCTTTTGGTGGACGGTGTGCCAGCCAATCCCTTGGCACCAAGAGGCCCAACCGTTCACCCGTAGCAGCAGCGTATGGGCCAGCACTTCAAATGCTTCCGGGGTGAGCGCCCAATCTGCTGCGATCTGATCCATAGCCGCCTGGGGATCATCAGGCAGCGCTTGTAACGCCTGACGCTGCGCCTTGGGCCAGCGCAAATCATGCTGTGCTGCACGCTTCCAAAAATGATACAGCGAATCACCCGCTTGGCTCGCCCAGCGCTGCTGATGGTGGTCGAAATAGCTCGCACAGCTCTCCGCCAGCGGCTCAAACCCATCGTGCGCTACCAAAGTATCCCAGGCGCTACGCAGCGGCGTTACCGGCTTGGGCGGTGTTGCTAAATAGCTCACTAGGCTCTGCTGGGTATAGGCGTAGCCGCCCTGGCTAAGCGCCTGCTGCAGGTCTTGTGGGGTAATCCGGCCTGATTCCCAGGCGTTGCGATAAAACTCAGCGGGCATGGTCATGGCCTGCCCGGCCCGGCGGCTGAGCGCTTGGCTCACCTGCTCAATGGGCTGATGCTTCAGGCCCCACCAGGGGTTGACCGCAATCCACTGGTCTAGCGGCCACACCGGGGCAATGGCGTCGGTCGCACGGCTCAAAGCATCGCGGTACTGCTCTAGTGATGTGTCCACGGCAACGGGCTGACTCATGACCACTCTCCTTTTAAACCAGGGGCAAGCGATGAAGGACGCGACCAGGCACGAATGGGGGCTACCGCATCTACCGCACGCTGAAACGGCAGTGCCAGGTAAAGCCCTTGGCTAAAGTGAACGCGCCAGCGGGCTACCCAGGCAGCCTGAGGAAATAGCGTCACGGCTCCTGCGGCCAGCACTAGGCTTACCAGCATCAGTGTGCCCAGAAGGCCTGCCGTGAGTGTTAAAGGCGTGTAGGCGCTGGGCAGCGCCGGTGCCAGCACGCTGTGTAGCAAGGCATACAGCGGCACTAGCGCCAGTGCCATGCCTACCAGCGCTAAACGCTTGGGTTTGGCGGTGCCCACCGGCATGCCCAGCAGCGTGCTGCCCACCGCTAAGCTGAGCAGAGCGCCCAACAGCGGGTTATGACTAACCAGAGAGGGCCACATCATCAGTACCATCGCCGCGACGGCGGCCGCAGGCAGCGCGAGGGAAAGCCGCTGACGCAGCGGTGCAAGCGGTAAACGCTCACAGCGGGCGGCGCGCACGGTACGGCCAGACGCCAAGAAAGAGTGCGCTTTATACAGCGAGTGCGCCAGCAGGTGGGCCAGCGCCAGGGTGTACGCCCCGACGCCAATTTCGAACAGCATAAAGCCCATTTGCGCGCAGGTAGACCACGCCAGGGCATGCTTGACGGACGTTTGGGTCAGCATCGTCATCACCGCAACCAGCGCGGTAAAACCACCCACGGCAATCAGCAGGTAGTGGCCCAGCGTTAGGCCATCAAACACCGGGAACAAGCGCAGCCACACAAAGCCACCCAGGTTAATCACCCCCGCATGCAGCAGCGCGGAAACCGGCGTAGGAGCTTCCATCACTTTAATCAACCAGCCATGCATCGGCACCTGGGCACACTTACACAGCGCCGCGATGGCCAGCGCCACCGAGGCGGCCTCCACCTGCCAGTTGCCGGAGGTAGCGGCGGCTGCGGCAAACAGCTCGGGTAATTGAAAGGTGCCGAAACGGGCATAAAGCAGCGCCACTGCCGCGATTAGCGCGGCATCTCCAATACGGCTTACCACAAATTTTTGCCACGCTGCTCGCTGGGCTTCCACACGCTCAGGATAAAGCGTCAGCAGATGGTGCAGCGCCACGCTCACGCCCACCCAGGCAATCAACATCACGACCAAGTGGTGGGTAAAGACCAGCAGCATCACGCTTGCCAGCACCACTAAACACCAGGGTAAAAACCGACGCTCGCCACGGTCGCCCTTTAGATAGCCTTCTGCAAAGCGCAGCAGCACCGTGCCTAACAAGCTGATGAGTAGCGCCATCCACACAGCCAAGCCATCTGGATACAAGCCCAGCGGCTGAGCGGCTTCTGGCAGGCCGGTGGGTACACCCAGCGCATCCAGTACCAGCAGCCCACCCACTGCTAAGCTTGCGACCAGCGCGCTTGCCGTTAACCAACGGCCTATTTTCCAAGCGCGCTGCAGCGATGCGGGCGCGCTGGCCCGCGCGCTGACGCCCGCCATCACTAACAGCGAAACCGGGACCAATAACCACAGCGCTAGCAGTGATAGCACCATTATGTCGACGAAATTTGGCATAGCCCTTCCCCTTTGTCGTGTGAAAACGACTATGCCGCGCTCATTACTATATAAAAAATAGTTTATTTTTGATAAATCGTTCTTTAAAACAGAACGTATAGCCAATACGCTGCCTGAGGTTCCGCCGCTATGAAGCTCAACTACCATCATCTTTACTATTTTTGGCAAGTGGCTAAATCAGGCCACTTGACCCGCACGGCGGAAGCACTGCACGTGTCACAGTCGTCGCTTTCCCAGCAAATTCGCCAGTTAGAGGAGCGTTTGGGCCAAGCGCTGTTTATTCGCGAAGGGCGGCAGCTGCACCTTTCCGAAGCGGGCAGGCTGGCGTTTGATTACGCGGAAACCATCTTCACCCAAGGCGAAGAGCTGAGCGCGCTGTTTGCTGAAGGCGGCCACGCCCACCGCGAAGTGGTGCGCGTCGGGGCAGTCGCCACACTTTCGCGCAACTTTCAGGAGGTGTTTGTGCGGCCGCTGCTGGGCCGAGACGACCTGGATTTGATACTGCAAAGCGGTGGCATGGATGATCTGCTAAGGCGGCTTTCTGCCCACAAGTTAGACGTGGTGCTTTCTAACCAGCCCGTGCGCGGTGATAGTGAACACCCCTGGCGCTCCCAGCGGTTAGCGCGCCAGCCGGTGAGCTTGATTGCAGCGCCCCACCTCTCGCCGCCCCCCGCTTTCCCCAAAGGCTTAAGCGGCCACGCCTTAATTCTGCCCGGGGTTGAAAACGCCACGCGCCACGCCTTTGACCAGCTGTGCAGCCACTACCGGCTAACGCCCAAAATTGCCGCCGAAGTAGACGACATGGCGATGATGCGCCTACTGGCGCGGGACACTCAGCACATTGCCGTTATGCCACCTGTGGTGGTGCGCGACGAGCTGCACAACGGCACGCTAAAAGATTACGGCGCGCTGCCCGGCGTATGGGAGGAGTTCTACGCCATTACCATTCAGCGCCGGTTTGAATCCCCTAGCTTAAAAGCGCTGCTCACGCGCTCTGGTGAATCGCTGCTGGATTAGCGCTTGGCACAGCGCCCTACTTCGCCAATACATCTGCCACGCCGCGCTCGGCGGCTTCAATGGCACCTGCCAAGTAACCGGCATACTGCTCGCCCCACTCGCTGCCAATGCCGGTTAAGCAAGGCTGCCAAGGCCCATCGGCAGCGCGAACGGGCGGTGCCATGCCATGATGCTCGCTAGGTTGTTGATCGGCGTGGGTAGCGGTGAACGATTCCTGCGCCCAGTCTTTAATCACATCCCGCGTTGGGTTAGCCGCTTCAGGGCCAAACAGCCTGGCGAGCTGTGCACGGCAGTGCTGGAGCAGCGTCTCATCGTCAATCTGCGCCCGTGCACTGGCAGGTAAGCTAAAAAAGCCAAACAGCGCCCCCTGGCCATCCGGGTGAGACGCATCATGAATTTCACCCAGCGGGCCGATCAAGCTACGCGCCTCTCCCGAAAGCTGTGCTTTTCGCCAAAAAGGCGTGGCATACAGCGCCACGTACTTACCATGGGGCGCCATCCAGGTAGCGGTATTGGCCCACTGGTGAGTAAGGCGTTGTGGCAGTGGCGGTGAACACGTTATCGCCTGTGCCGCCAACCTGGGCGGCACCGCCAACAGCACGTGTTGCGCGGTGTAATGCTGCCCGCTAGCACACGCCAGTGCCACATTGCCATTGCCGGTGAGCGACATAGCCTGAACCGCCTGCCCCGTGTGAAGTCGCGAAGGCTCAACACGCTGGCGCAACGCATCTATCAATGCCTGCATGCCGCCTTGCAGCCGCATCGAAGGCGGCTGATTCGCAAAGCCCTGATACGCACAGGCAGCATCTGGTGAGAGCGCTCCACCACCATATCGCCGGTTTCATACTGGGCAAACGACACAAGCCCAAGCGACTCCACCAGCGCCCCCAGCGCGTGCTGAAACCCCGGCCAAAACCACGAAGGCCCCAGATCAAACGCCTCAGAAGCACGGGCCTCATCAGGCAACAGCGACGCAATACGCCCACCCACTCGCTCCCGCGCTTCCAGCACCACGTAATCGGTGATGCCCCGCTGTTCCAACAAATAAGCGGCATACAGCCCCGCCAGTCCAGCGCCCACGATGGTGATGCGTGTTGTGTGCATGGCAAATCTCACCAGTTAGTTCGTCTAGAACATGCCCGAGAAGAAGATAGTTTTAAACGTACTAAAACGCCGTTGATTGAAAAGTTGGCGAACCAGAACAAATACTTCGTTCTCTCCCGCCCGCGCTACTTTGATAAAACCCCGCTGTTGAATACCTTAGGCTGCCTGTTTGAGGGCCGCGAAGCGCTGTTTGACAGGTTATATATTCACGATAAGTGGGGCTGGCAGCAGCGCCACCCGGTAGTGCGCTTAAGCTTTGGCAGCGGTGTGATGCAAAATCGCCAGGAGCTGGATGTACGTATCCGTGACCAGCTACATACGGAGCGCGAGCGCCTAAGGCTAACCTACGCTCTCGCGACACCACCTTATCGATGGTGTTCAAATTACTCCAATCCGCCCAAAAACGCTGGAAGCGGATCAAGGGGTTCGACCAACTGAAGCTGGTCGTGGACAACGTCCAGTTTCGGGATGGAGAGCAGGTGGATGATCAAACTGGCAGAGACGCCGCCTGATGGTCATACACCAGATTTGACAATAACTCCCAAAAACGCTGGAAGCGGATCAAGGGGTTCGACCAACTGAAGCTGGTCGTGGACAACGTCCAGTTTCGGGATGGAGAGCAGGTGGATGATCAAACTGGCAGAGACGCCGCCTGATGGTCATACACCAGATTTGACAATAACTCGGTATGAAGCCCGTGATAGCTCAACGTGATATGCATCGAAGAGCCCGTCCTGGATTACCAAGACGGTTTGATAAACATAAATATCGGCAACGCAATGCAGTAGAGCGCTGCTTTGGTTGGCTGAAAGAGTTACGCCGAATCGCCACACGATATGAAAAGTTAGCCAGTAGCTTTAGAGCGATGGTATGCGTCGCGTGCATCGACCGTTGCTTGCGAGCCAACTTTTCGTACAAAACCTAGGTAAGCAAATTGCTTGTTGCTTGCCATATTTGAAAATCGGCACGGTCGTCATGAAAACCTCCTTTTTGTTCTTGATAGTGGTTTGTCGCAGGTATGCCCGTGATGGTTATCAAAAGCGTACTTTGATCTTTGACGGAAAACCGACTCCCACCTACTTGTTAACATGTCGGTCATCCCGCTCGCCCAGTACACAGTACCATCGCTCTTCTTCTTCCTTGCGTTTAGCAATCGCGGCCTGCATGGCGTCATCAGAAGAAGCATAGCGGGATATGTCAGTGCCATAGCTAAATTGGGCGCTGCGTTTTTTTCGCGAGCCGTCGGCTTTTAACTCATACCATGCTGCAATCCATGCGGTTGATCCTGATGGGCGTTCATATTGATAGACACCCGTTATCGGACCTGCAGGCCGTTGATGGTGCCTTGCGACCGAGCGAGCCTCGACAAGCAGTAACTCCCTCCAGCGCTTTTGGCCCCAGACCTCAATACCGCGCTTGTCTCTATACGCGATACAGCACTCAAATGTATCGTACTCATTGGGCAATCGAGCTATCGTTTTAGACTCAGGTCTGCCAGAAGGTCTCGGCACGCGGACAATGGGGTTGGCGTGACTACGTGGCCATGAGACATATTTGGCGCTCTCCCATAGTT
>NZ_NBYR01000044.1:0-5889 GCF_002119345.1 Halomonas sp. CSM-2
ACCGATTGCTGGTATTCGTACCTATGTGTTGGATGGCGATCTTAACTTGGCACCCCCTGGCGTCGCGGGGGAGCTCTATCTCGGAGGCATTGGGTTGGCTCGGGGCTACCTACACCGCCCCGACCTTACTGCAGAACGTTTTGTCGCCGACCTGTTTGCTAAGGGCGAGCGCCTCTACCGCACCGGCGATCTGGTGCGCTGGCGTGACGATGGCCAGCTCGAGTACCTGGGCCGCCTTGATCACCAGGTAAAGGTTCGTGGCCTACGTATCGAACTGGGCGAGATCGAAGCTGAACTGCTAACGCAACCGGAAGTTCGCGAGACGGTGGTGGTTGCCCAAGAGGGGGCCGCTGGTTCTAGGTTAGTCGCTTATGTGGTTCCCCAAGCCGACAGTGAACTCGATACCAATTCACTACGTGAAGTACTGGGACAAAAACTACCGGACTATATGGTGCCGGGCGTTGTGGTGGCTCTTGATGCACTGCCGCTGAATGCCAATGGCAAAGTAGACCGCAAGGCCCTGCCCGAACCGGATTTAGCCAGTGGCTCGCAGTACGAGCCGCCTCAAGGTGAGGTGGAAGAAGCACTGGCGGAAATCTGGGCGGAAGTGCTTGGCGTCGACCAAGTGGGCCGCCATGACCACTTCTTTGAGCTGGGGGGCCATTCGCTATTGGCTCTGAAAGTGTTGGAGCAAATGCGGCATCGGGGCTTGAAGGCGCAGGTACGCACGCTGTTCCAATCCCCGGAACTAGCGGCCTTCGCCCAGGCATTGACGCAGACACCAGAACGACAGGAAATCATCATCCCGCCCAACCGCATTCCAGATGGCTGCTCGGCAATCCAGCCCGAGATACTGTCTTTGATCGAACTCAATGCCGAGGAAATCAGCGTCATCGAAGCGGCCGTGCCGGGTGGGGCCAGCAATATTCAAGACATCTACCCGCTGGCACCGCTGCAGGAGGGGATGCTCTTCCACCATCGGCTGCAGGAAGAGGGCGATGCCTACGTGACCCACCACTTGCTTGGCTTCGACAAGCGAGAACGGCTGGAAGCTTTTATCGCCGGTTTTAACCAACTGATTGCCCGCCACGATATTCTGCGTACCGCGGTGTTGTGGGAAAACCTGCGCGAGCCGGTGCAGGTGGTATACCGGCATGCTGAATTAGCCCTCGAGTGGCTAAGCGTGGATGGTATCCCATCACAAAGCATTGCTGAACGGCTGAATGCCGAGGTGGATCCTGGGCACCATCGTCTCGATGTCCGCCGAGCACCGATGCTGCGAGCGCTAGCCGCGTATGATCCTGAGCAAAATCGCTGGCTGCTGCAGCTCCCTAGCCACCACCTCATCATGGATCACACCACCCTCGAGTTACTGGTGGAAGAAATTGCCCTGATCCAGCAAGGGCGCGAGGACGAACTGCCCAAGCCGATCCCATTCCGCAACTTCGTGGCACAGGCGCGTCTGGGGGTAAGCGCAGAAGAGCATGAAGCCTTCTTCCGCGAACGACTAGGCGATATAGAGGAACCGACAGCGCCCTTCGGGCTGCTGGAGGTGCGCGGCGATGGCAGCGATATAGAGGAAGTGCATTGGCCTCTGGCGGCAGACTTGGCGCAGCAAATACGACAGCAGGCGCAGCGCCATGGCATCGGCACGGCCAGCCTGTTCCACTTGGCCTGGGCACTGGTGCTGAGTAAAACCACCGGGCGCGACGATGTGGTGTTCGGCACCGTCTTGTTCGGCCGTATGCAGGGCACTGAAGGGGCTGAGCGGGCACTGGGGATGTTTATCAACACCTTGCCTGTGCGCATTAAAATGGGCACCCAAGGTGTCGAACAGTCCTTGCACCAGACTCACGAGGCTCTATCAGCGCTGCTGCATCACGAACACGCTAGCCTTGGTCTTGCGCAGCGCTGTAGCGGGTTGTCTGGTGGAACGCCGCTGTTCACGAGCCTGCTCAACTATCGTTACAGCGCCCCTCAGGAAGAGGGCAGTATCGTGCATACATGGGCCGGCATGGAGGTACTGGGCGGCCAGGAGCGCACCAACTACCCGATCGGCATGTCAGTCGATGACCTCGGCGATGGCTTTCGACTGGTCGGGCAGGTGAGTCGTGAAATCGGCGCCCAGCGGCTGTGTGATTACATGAGTTCGGCCGTCGCAGGTATTGTGCAGTGTCTTCAAAATGCGCCTCAGCAATCATTAAGTGAGATAAGCCTGCTAGGAAAAGACGAAAGGCAACTGTTGAGCGAGTGGGGGGAGAACTCAAACCAGCATCCCGATGCTCCACCTATTTATCAATTGATTGAGCACCAAGCAGCGTCAACTCCAGAAGCCACGGCTCTTATCTTCGATGATCAGCATCTGAGCTACGCCGAACTCAATACCCGCGCCAACCAGCTGGCCCACTATCTGATTGGACTAGGCGTAAAACCCGAAACCCGAGTGGGTATCGCCATGGAGCGTTCCATCGAGATGGTGGTGGGGCTGCTGGCGATTCTCAAGGCGGGCGGCGCCTATGTGCCGCTGGATCCCGAGTACCCCTCACAGCGGCTGGCCTTCATCGCCGATGATAGTGGCATTGAGCTGTTGCTGACGCAGCACCACTTGCGCGCGTCGTTGCCGATCGCTGATGGCTTAAGCGTGGTGGAGCTGGATCAGTTGGACGTGGCCCATCACGCCTCCTCCAACCCAGGGGTGGCGCTGCACGGCGAGCACCTCGCCTATGTGATTTACACCTCAGGCTCCACCGGGCGACCCAAGGGCGCTGCCATCCGCCAGGATGCCTTGACCAACTGCATGGTGTGGATGCAGGAGACCTACCAGCTCACCGATAGCGATGCCGTACTGCACAAGGCGCCGTTCGGGTTCGATGTGTCTGTCTGGGAGATCTTCTGGCCGCTGAGTGTCGGCGCGCGTCTAGTGATCGCCCAACCTGGCGACCATCGCGACCCAGAACGCATCATCGAGCTGATCCAGCGCCACGGCGTGACCACGCTCAACTTTGTGCCCTCGATGCTCAAGGCCTTCCTGGCTTATCCCGATGTGAAGACCAAGACGCGGCTCAAGCATATCATGTGCGGTGGCGAGGCCGTTCCAGCGACGCTGCAGCAGGACGTGGCTGAGTGTCTCGACGGTGCCAATCTGCATGATCTTTATGGCCCTACTGAAACCACCATCCATGTCACTCACTGGTGGTGCCGTGATGACGCTCACCGCCAGATCCCCATTGGACGACCCATTAGTGGCACGCGGACCTATGTATTAGATGATGAGCTCACCCTCGTCCCACAGGGTGTCGCGGGAGAACTCTATCTTGGCGGGATAAGTCTGGCTCGAGGATATCTAAATCGAAGTGATTTAACGGCGGAGCGTTTTGTTGCCGATCCGTTCACAGAGGGGGAGCGCCTTTACCGCACCGGCGATCAGGTGCGCTGGCGGGAGGACGGCCAGCTCGAGTACCTGGGTCGCCTCGATCACCAGGTGAAGATCCGCGGCTTGCGTATCGAGCTTGGCGAGATCGAAGCCGAACTACTCGCTCAGCCGACGGTTCGCGAGGCCGTGGTGGTCGCCCAAGAAGGTCCCAAGGGGTCGAGGCTGGTAGCCTATGTGGTGCCCCAAGCCGACAGTGCACTCGACACCGGCTCACTATGTGAAGCGCTAGGTCAAAAGCTACCGGATTATATGGTGCCGGGCGTTGTGGTCATGCTCGATGCACTGCCGCTGAACGCCAACGGCAAGGTAGACCGCAAGGCGCTGCCCGAGCCAGAGTTAGCCAGTGGCTTGCACTATGAGCCGCCCCAGGGCGAAGTGGAAGAAGCGCTGGCGGAGATCTGGTCCGAAGTGTTGGGCGTGGAACGGATGGGCCGCCATGACAACTTCTTTGAGCTGGGGGGCCATTCGCTTCTGGCTCTAAAAGTGCTGGAGCAAATGCGGCATCGCGGACTAACAGCGCAGGTACGCACGCTGTTCCAGTGCCCGGAACTGGCGGGCTTTGCCCAGGTATTGACGCAGAAATCAGAGCAGCAGGAAATCAATATCCCGCCCAATCTGATCCCTTACGACTGTCAGGTTCTCCAGCCTGARATGTTGACACTAATCGAGCTCAATGCCGAAGAACTTCGTGAGATCGAAGCCGCTGTGCCTGGWGGCGCTAGCAATATTCAGGACATCTACCCACTGGCACCACTGCAGGAGGGGATTCTCTTCCACCACCGGCTGCAGGAAGAGGGTGATGCCTATGTGACGCCTCGGCTGCTTGGCTTCGAAAGCCGAGAACAACTGGAAGCCTTTATTAACGGCTTTAACCAACTGGTTGCCCGCCACGATATTCTGCGTACGGCTGTGCTGTGGGAAAACCTGCGTGAGCCAGTGCAGGTAGTTTACCGTCATGCCGTGCTAGATATCGAATGGCTGACCGTGCCAGATAAGGCCGCGGGCTCTGTGTCTGAATGGCTATCCGCTCAGGTGGATCCTGAGCACCACCGCCTTGATGTGCGCCGAGCCCCTATGCTTCGGGCGCTGGCCGCTCATGATGCTATACAGGGCCGATGGCTAATGCAGTTGCCCGGTCATCACTTGGTCATGGATCACACCACCCTTGAACTATTGGTGGAAGAAATTGCCCTGATCCAGCAAGGCCGTGAAGATGAATTACCCCATCCACTTCCATTCCGTAATTTTGTTGCCCAGACCCGACTAGGGGTCAGCCAGGAAGAGCATGAGGCCTTTTTCCGAGAGCAGTTGGGCGATATTGAAGAACCGACAGCGCCCTTTGGCCTGTTAGATGTTCGCGGCGATGGCAGCGAAATAGAGGAAATGCGCGTTCCTTTGGAAACGGAACTGGCCCAGCAGGTGAGGCAACAGGCCCAGCGCTATGGCGTGAGCACGGCCAGCCTGTTTCATCTGGCCTGGGCATTGGTGCTGAGCAAAATCACTGGGCGGAACGATGTGGTGTTTGGCACCCTGTTGTTTGGGCGTATGCAAGGCGCCGAGGGCGCCGAACGAGCGTTAGGGATGTTTATCAATACGTTGCCCATACGTATTAAGACGGGCTCCCAAGGGCTCGATAGCGGCCTACGCCAAACCCACGAGGCCCTGTCTGCGTTGTTGCACCACGAGCATGCGACCCTCACCCTGGCGCAAGGTTGTAGTGGACTGTCCGGAGGAACACCGCTGTTCACAACGCTATTTAACTACCGCTATAGCCCGTCAGAGGATGCCGACTCTCAGGCTAGCCCAGGCATGGTTTTGCTGGATAGTCAGGAGCGCACGAACTATCCGATCACGATGTCGGTGGACGATCTAGGTAACGGCTTCCAGTTGGTAGGGCAGGTTAGCTGCATCATCGGTGCCCAGCGATTGTGTGACTATCTGAGCACAACCATTGCAGGCATCGTAGAAAAACTGCAAGCGGCGCCTCAACAACCATTAAATGAGATCAGTCTGCTTAGAGCAGACGAGCAGCGACTGTTAAGTGAGTGGGGAGAGAATACCGAACAGTATTCCTATACTTCTCCAATCCATTATCTGATCGAGCAACAAACTGCGGAAACTCCTGAAAATACGGCATTAGTTTTTGAAGGTCAGTCACTCAGCTACACCGAGCTCAATGCCCGCGCCAACCAGTTGGCCCACTATCTAAAGGGGTTAGGCATAAAACCTGAGACCCGGGTGGGTATCGCCATGGAGCGTTCCATTGAGATGGTGGCGGGACTATTGGGCATCCTCAAAGCGGGCGGCGCCTACGTGCCGTTGGATCCGGATTACCCCGCCGAGCGGCTGGCCTATATGGTCGAGGACAGCGGTATCGAGTTGCTGCTTACCCAGCAGCATCTACGCGATACGTTGCCGGTGGCTGATGGGTTGAGCATCATTGAGCTGGATCGATT
>NZ_NBYR01000025.1:0-45746 GCF_002119345.1 Halomonas sp. CSM-2
GCACTGTCTGGGTGAATGGCGATAATGGCTATATTGCCATGCAGGTCAGTGGGTTAGAAGTGCTTCCGGGGGCCGGTCTCACGGATTCAGGATTTTACTGAGCATCTCGACCGCCTGATCGAAGTGTCCGTCGCGCTCCGCCCAACGCAGGAATTTTACGTTCTCCACCAGGATTTCCTTGGGCGTGGGTTGCTTTTGAAACAGTGTCATGACCTCTTCCATATAGTCATTAAGCGGCATATAGCCTTCGCGGGTCGACTGCCCAGGTGTCAGCTCCGTCTGTACCGCAGGTGGGGCCAGCTCGATGAGTTCAACCTTGCCCTTGAGCTGCTCGCGGAGCGAGATCGTATAGGAATGGATGGCTGCCTTGGTGGCGTTGTAGGTAGGCGTGCCGCTTAACGGCACAAACGCCAGCCCTGAGGAGACATTCACGATGGCGGCGTCCGGTTGGTTGACCAGGTGGTCGGTCAGGGCATTGGTCAGTCGGATCGGGCCGAGCAGATTGGTGACGATCGTCTGTTCGGCATCAATGAGGTCATGGGTGCTGGTCAAGTCCTCGCGGCGCATGATGCCCGCATTGTTGATCAAAACGTTGAGCCTGGGATGCTCGGCGACGACGCGCTCCGCAAAGGTGGTAATGGCCGTTGGGTCTTCGACATCGAGGGCCATTGCGTGCATGTCATGCTGGCCTGCAATGGTTTCCTCTAGCGGCTCCATGCGCCGCCCGGCGACGATCACAGTGTTGCCCAGCGCGTTGAATCGCAAGGCTAGTTCGCGGCCAATCCCGGAACCACCGCCGGTAATGAGCATGGTATTGCCTGATGTTTTCATGGTTAACGCCTCCATTTCTGAATAACTCGGTATGACGAATGCCTTCGGCGTGGGTGTGATCGCCGAGCTGCCCCAGTGTTAATCATTCAGTGACGGCGGGGCTTGCCAGCCCATGCGCAAAACTTGCCTAATCCTGTAAGTGCAGCGAGTTTCCTGTCGATGGATGCTAACGTTGATCAACAGGCGGCGAGAGGAAAGCAGATGAATTCACTCAAACAGGCGGTTCAAGTCTATGCCAAGCACCACGCCAATCACGATGGCTTGGTGTTCACCTCAGTGCCCGGGCTTAGCATGATGTGCGTCGAAACCCCCGCCGGTGATTTGCAATCGGTCTACAAACCGCTGGTTTGCCTGGTGTTACAGGGGGCAAAGCGGATGACGGTCGGGCACCAGACCCGAGTGGTCGCTGGTGGGGAGTCGGTGGTCGTGAGCGCGGATATGCCGGTCGTCGGACGGATTATCCAAGCCAGTCAGGACGAGCCCTACCTGGCCGTTGCGATTGACCTGGATAGAAGAATATTGCGCGAGCTTACCGCGCATATGGGCAGCACCCGCACCCAGCGCCCATCCGAGATGCAGACGCTATTCGCCGAAAACACTGAAGCCGAGTTGATTGACTGCGCATCACGGCTGATAAAACTGCTGGATCGCCCCGATTCCGCGCCGCTTCTGCGTCCCGGCATCATGCAGGAGCTGCATTATTGGCTGCTCTCGGGGCCTCACGGCAATGCACTGCGTGAGATTGCCGATCCGGATAGCTACGCAAGCCGCCTCGCGGCCGCTATCGAGATTCTCAGAGCCAACTACACGTCACGTGTGCCGGTGGAACAGTTGGCGACTGAGGCAGGCATGAGTCTTAGCTCGTTTCACAAGCATTTCAAACACATGACGTCGCTAACGCCGGGCCAATACCAGCAGCGGCTGCGCTTGATCGAAGCACGCCGCCTGATGCTTGACGAAGGTGTGACCGCGAGCAATGCCGCCTTTGAAGTCGGGTACGAGAGTGTCTCTCAGTTCACTCGCGAATACGGTCGCCTTTTCAAGATGCCACCAAAGCGTGACGCGCTGCGCTTGCAGAAAACTATCGGGGCCGCCAGTAGAAGCGCTGCTCAGCCGAGATGAGTAGGCGCTTGAGTTATCAGGGTGTTTACTCGGGTAGCTTGGCAATGACCTTGATTTCAAAGTCGAACCCCGCCAGCCACGTCACGCCGACCGCGGTCCAGTTCGGGTAGGGTTTTTCCGGAAACGCGCGCGCCTTGGCTTCCAACCAGATAGGGAATTGGGCTTCCGGGTCGGTATGGAAGCTCGTCACATCGACGATATCGTCGAAGCTTGCCCCCGCTGCTTCAAAGACACTGTGTAGATTGTCGAAGGCAAGCTGCACCTGAGATGCAAAGTCCGGCTCGGGGGAGCCGTCTTCACGACTGCCGACCTGGCCCGACACAAACAGAAAGTCGCCCGAGCGGACGGCGGCGGAATAGGTGTTCTGCTCATAAAGCGCCTGGCGGCCCTGGGGAAAAACGACGTCTCGCTTAGCCATGTGAATCTCCTTCAGTGGTCGAAGTCGACCGGTGAGTTACGGTGATATCACTTTAGGCCTGCCTTTGTGGTGGATAAACGGGGGATTCTGTTCAACATTGTTTGTAGTTTTCAAACAATCACGAGGTGCTTGTCGCAACCATGGATCGTTTCAATGCAATGCAGGCCTTTGCTCGGGTGGTGGAGACGGGTAGCTTTACCAAGGCGGCTGACACACTTCACATGAGCAAGACCAGCGTGACGCAGCTCGTGCAACAACTGGAAGCGCGCCTGCGCGTCAAGCTGCTCAATCGCACCACCCGCAAGGTTAACGTCACGGCGGACGGTGCCGCCTACTACGAGCGCGTCATCAAGCTGCTGGCTGATATGGATGATGCCGAAACCAGCCTGTCCAACGCCTCGGTGTTGCCTCGTGGCCGACTGAGAGTAGATGTGCCCAGCCCTTTCGCTCGCATGATCCTGATTCCTGCCTTACCTGCTTTTCACGCTCAATATCCCGATATTCAAATCGATATGGGCGTCAGTGATCGCATGGTGGATTTAATCGATGAAAGCGTGGACTGTGTGGTGCGGGGCGGAGAGCTTACCGATTTATCTTTGATGGCACGTCGCGTGGGTGATCTGACGCTGGGTGTTTACGCTGCACCAAACTATCTAAAACGGGCAGGTGTTCCTTCGCACCCCCAAGAACTGTCGCTCCCGCCTCACTACATTGTCGGTTTCAGATGGGCACGCACAGGCTCTGCCTTTCCCTATGCCCTGCACCGCAACTCAGAGCGTGTCACCGTGCAGGGGCGCTATGTGATCTCGGTCGACGATGGCAATGCTGGGCTTGCCGCGGGCCTGGCGGGGCTCGGCGTTATTTGGTTGCCTGATTATATGGCTAGGGATCACGTATCTTGCGGCGAGTTGGTACGTTTGTTTGATGATTGGCACCTGGAGCCGATGCCAATGTACATCGCCTTTCCACCCAATCGACACGTCAGTGCCAAGCTGCGTGTGTTCATCGATTGGGTCGTCGAGTTGATGGCGCAGCATGCGCCCGTCATGGGGTAAAAGCGGCTTGGTCGATCGTGCACTCTCTGCGTTATGCTAGGCGGTTTCGCCATGTGGTGTGAAACGACTCAAACGGAGTTTGTACGCTTATGATCAACCCCCGGGGGCTTACCCGCATTCCTCTCCGACATGCCACCTTTATTGCCTGTTTGTTGCTGTTGGCGATCTCGCTGATTGGGCTGATGTTTTCAATGATGTGGCTGTGGGGCGTGGTGGTCTTCGGCCTGCTGTCGGCGCTTGGGGTCCACGATTTACGTCAGCGTCGGCGTACCGTTAGCCGTAATTACCCCATCCTGGCCCACCTGCGCTATATCCTTGAGTCGATAGGCCCGGAGGTTCGGCAGTATTTTATCCAGTCGGACTTGGACGCGCGGCCTTTCTCGCGGGAACAGCGGGCGGTGGTCTATCAGCGTGCCAAGAATGAAAGCGACAAGAAGCCGTTTGGCTCGTTGTTGGACATGTATCAGCCGGGCCATGAATGGATCAATCATTCCCTTCAACCCAGCACTATCGACGATCACGATTTTCGTGTGCAGGTGGGCGGCAGCCGCTGCCGTAAGCCCTATTCCACCAGTGTGTTCAATGTTTCGGCGATGAGTTTTGGTTCGCTGTCGGCCAATGCGATTGAGGCGCTTAATGCCGGAGCGCACAAGGGTGGCTTTTATCACGATACCGGTGAGGGATCGATCTCCCGCTACCATCGCAAGCACGGTGGTGATTTGGTGTGGGAGATAGGCTCGGGCTACTTCGGCTGCCGTAACGACGATGGAACCTTCAGCGAGGAGCGCTT
Source organism: Halomonas sp. CSM-2 (assembly GCF_002119345.1). Taxonomy (NCBI): domain Bacteria; kingdom Pseudomonadati; phylum Pseudomonadota; class Gammaproteobacteria; order Oceanospirillales; family Halomonadaceae; genus Halomonas; species Halomonas sp. CSM-2. The sequence goes on from NZ_NBYR01000025.1 coordinate 4,217, forward strand.
TGCGGCGAATGCCTGCGACGATCAGGTGAAGATGATAGAGATCAAGCTTTCCCAGGGGGCAAAGCCCGGTCATGGAGGCATTCTGCCAGGCGCCAAGGTGACTGCTGAAATCGCTGAGGCGCGGGGCGTACCGATAGGCGAGGATGTTGTCTCACCCGCCGCCCATACGGCGTTTTCAACGCCGCTGGCGTTAATGCATTTTATCGCCCGCCTGCGTGAGCTTTCCGAAGGTAAACCGGTGGGCTTCAAGCTGGCGATTGGCCATCCATGGGAGTGGTTTGCCATTGTCAAAGCCATGCTTGAAACCGGCGAGCGGCCGGATTTTATTGTGGTTGACGGAGGCGAGGGCGGCACAGGGGCAGCGCCGCTGGAATTTATCAATCGGCTCGGGGTACCGCTAACCGAGGCGCTGACTCTGGTTCACAATACGCTGGTGGGTGCTGGGCTGCGTGACGAAATTCGCATTGGAGCGGCGGGCAAGATTATGTCCGGTTTTCATATTGCCCGCACTATCGCCCTGGGAGCCGATTGGTGCAACGCCGGTCGAGGCTTCATGTTTTCACTGGGGTGTATTCAGGCGCTCAACTGCCATACCGATAAATGCCCCAGCGGGGTGGCAACCCAGGACCCGAAGCGGGGGCAGCATTTGGATGTCGCCGATAAGTCTGAACGGGTCTATCACTACCACCGCAACACCCTAAGAGCGTTGGCAGAGATGCTCGCCGCCGCCGGGCTTGGTCATACCAGTGAGCTGGGCCCAGAGCACATTATCCGGCGGGTGTCAGAAAATGAGATTCAATCCTACGATCAGCTTTTCACGTTCTTGAAGCCTAACGAGTTGCTGACCGGGAACTGCCATCACACAGTCTTTGAGCACTACTGGGAAAACGCCCGGTCAGATTCGTTCTTACCGCCTTCGCGGATTGCTCAATTGCGTTTCACTAAACTGGAGTGAACGGCATAACGGCTAGACGCCAATCATCAGATGCATTGCGTTGTGCTACCTACGCTCGACCCAACCGGTGGCGTAGTTTGGGCAGCGTGCGGGAGACAGGGGGCAGACGGGTGGCCATGACGAGCGCGCCAATGGCCGCATACATTGCCCATTCGCCCATATCGGCGCGTACCACCCAGAAAAAGTGCAGCAGAACGAGGCCCAAGATAGCGTAGGAAAATTTGTGCAGCGGCTTCCAGCGTTTGCCCAGGCGACGCATCGACCATTTGTTGGACGTTGCCCCGAGTACGGCCAGGCCGATCAGCGCGATCATGCCGACGATAATATACGGGCGCTTGACGATTTCGCTGCCCAGCAGCGCCCAGTTAAGCCCCAGAATAAACAGCGCGTAACTGAGCATATGCAGGGTGGCGTAGGCGAGCGTCCACAAACCCAGCTGGCGCCGGATCAGCGCGAAGCCTTTCCAGCGGGTTAGCTTTGTTAGCGGCGTCAGGCTGAGGGTAAACAGCAGCATCCAAAGCCCGCCAATCCCGATGTTGAGCAGCAGGTAGCGCCCTGGCTCCGGGCCAGCGGCGTTGTTCGCCACCTGCCAACTCCAGACTATCAGCGGCGCGAGTGCAGCGAGAAACACTGCCACCCGCCAGGCCAACCATTTGCGCTGCGTTGCCATCAGTAGTGCTTCCTCAAGTCCATGCCCGCATAGAGCTCGGCGACTTCATCTTCGTAGCCGTTGAACATCCGGGTGTCGATGGTATTGGAATTGAACAGGGTGTTGGGTAGGCGGCGCTCGGTTGCCTGGCTCCAGCGGGGATGGTCCACATTGGGGTTAACGTTGGCGTAAAAGCCGTACTCATCCGAGGCAATCTTCTGCCAGGAGTTGACCGGTTGTTCTTCGACCAGCGAGATGCGCACAATCGACTTGATGCTCTTGAAGCCGTACTTCCAGGGAACCACCAGCCGCAAGGGGGCGCCGTTCTGGTTGGGCAGTTCGCGGCCATACATGCCCATGGCCATTATCGTCAATGGGTGCATGGCTTCGTCCAGGCGCAGGCCTTCCACGTAGGGCCATTCGATGATCGAGAAGGATGAACGCTGACCGCGCATCTGCTCCGGGTCGACCAGGGTTTCAAAACGTACGTACTTGGCTTTGCTGGTGGGATCGGCGCGCTTGATGATTTCGGCCAGCGGGATGCCCAGCCAGGGAATCACCATCGACCACGCTTCGACGCAGCGCAGGCGGTAAATGCGTTCTTCAAACAGCGACGGTTTGACCAGGTCCTCAAGCGCAAAACGTCCGCCGTTGTTCACCTCACCGTCGACCACCACGCTCCACGGCTGGGTTTCCAGGCTACCCGCATGGCGGGCAGGGTCGCCCTTGTCGGTGCCGAATTCAAAAAAGTTATTGTATTGGCTAGCGTCATCAAAGGGCGCGAGCTTGTCCTTTTCAGGGTCGCTTGGGCTGATGGCATCCCACTTGGCGTCGCTGATCTTTTCTTTCAGCCAACCGGGGGCATCGCCTTCGGGAACGTCCGAATAGTCGTCGGCGGCGGCCTGGGCACCACCAGAGAGCGCGAGCCCTGCCCCCAGGCCTGCCATGCCGCCCATAAAGCGCCGTCGGGATAGGTAGATAGACTCGGGCGTGACATCGGATTCGTGCAAGTCACTCGGTTTGGCAATCTTTATAAGCATTGGATGCCTCCTGTGGGGGTAAGCCGTCGACAGAGGGTGGCTGGGTTCGCTATAACATCAGCATCGTCTTAAAGCATACGCATTCGACGCTGAATTGGATGAAGGGTTCTACACAACTTGTATGTAAAAGCTTATAAAAACAAGTTGCAGGTGATCTTTTTCTTGCCGAGCGGGTGTAACGATGAACGCTGGCTCGGTCATCCTATTTAGTAGACAGTTTCAAAACCTTATTGCTCTGACCGACTGACAAGGAAAACCATGGCTTCAAAACGCCGTGAACTGGTGTCGTTAATTGAACAGGGAACACTACCGCCCGAGCAGGTGGCGCGCGCGGTGGACGTTGCCGAATTATCTCCTTCCTCCCGGGCCTGGGCTGTGTTGATTGATCGGCTGCTGTTATGGCTAGGCGGGCTGGCGCTGGCTTTCGCAGTGCTGTTTTTCATCGCGTATAACTGGGCAGAGATGGGCCGCTGGCCGCGTTTTGCACTGGTGCAGGTGGCGCTGGTGTTGGCAGCCGGGGTTGCCGTTTGGGGCACTACTCGGCGGTTGATCTTTAGGGTTGCGATAATGGCAGCGTGCCTGCTGGTCGGGGTGCTCTTGGCGTTTTTGGGTCAGGTGTATCAAACCGGCGCTGACCCATGGCAATTGTTCTTTGCTTGGGCGGTGCTTACGCTGCCCTGGGTTTGGGTGGCGCGTTTTGAAGTGCTCTGGGTGTTGTGGCTCGGGCTGCTTAACGTCTCGCTTTGGCTTTATTTCGATACGTGGGGCGGGGCGCTGGATATTTGGTTTATCAGCAGTGATGCCATTTTCTGGTGGCTATTTGCGCTCAATACTTGCGCACTTGCTGTGTGGGAGTGGGGGCTACAGCGCCGGGGCTGGCGCTCGAGTCGTTGGGGTATACGCTTATTGGCGCTGGGAAGTGGGGTGACTGTCACGTTCCTGATGATGACATGGATCGTCAATTCGGCGTCTTTTGCACCGACGCTAGTGGTTTACCCGCTGTGGTTGTTGGCCCTGTATAGCATGTATCGCCTCTGGCGCCCCGATTTACTGTTGGTGGCGGGGGGCTGTGTATCGGTGATTAGTGTCGTGACGTTACTGATGGCCAGGTTCTTGATAGGGAAGGACGAGTGGCAGGCGGGCAGTATGCTGATGCTTGCGCTTGTGGTGTTAGCACTGGGGGCTAGGACCGTGGTGTGGTTGAAGCGTTTACACTTGGAGGTTACCCAATGACGCGCGAAACGACACCTCTAATCATCCGGTTGGATCAGGCGGGTATCCCGTTAAACGAGCACGACACAGCAGCATCCCCGGAAGTGCCTTGGTTTGTACGCCTGTTGCAGGCATTTTCCGGTTGGCTGGCGGCGTTGTTCCTGCTTGGCTTTATCGGCCTGGGGGCTATGTCGGTGGTGGAAAGTTCGAAGGCGTCGATGGGGCTGGGAATCGCCATGATCGTTGCCGCGTTTGCATTATTACGTGCGGCTCGCAGTGATGTGCTTGAACACTTGGCGCTGGCAGTGAGTTTGGTCGGCCAACTGTTAGTGGCTTGGGCATGGGTGATGGTCTGGGAAACGTCTGCTTATCTCTGGTGGCCACTGTTGGGTTTGCAGGTCGTGCTGGCGCTGGTCATGCCGAGTCTGGTTCATCGAAGCTTTTCTGCCTTTGCCGCCAGCTTGGCGCTGTATATGGCCTTGGCGATGAGTGCTTTGGACCAAGCCGCGAGCGGGCTGGTGCTGTTGGCGCTTACGCTGTTCTGGCTGAATGAGTTTCGCTGGCCCAGGCATATCAGAAGTGTCCAGGCCTGGGGCTATGGCCTCTTGGTGGGCCTGCTGGTATTGCAGGGAGTCGCGCATGTCGGGCAGCCGTTATTGGTTCAATTTGAAAGTCACAGTACAGGCACCGGAGGGTGGTTGGCGCCGTGGTTGAATACCCTCGTATTAGCGCTGACGCTGGCACTGCTGCTGCAAAGGGTTTTCAAAACGCAACCGCGGCATTGGAGCGTCTTTGTAGGGGTTGCCGCGTTGCTCTTGATGTCTCTATACGTACCAATGGTTGTGCAAGGTGTCGTGGTGATGTTGCTGGGGGTTGCCATAGGTCATCGCCTACTGATGGGGCTAGGTGTGCTGTCGCTGCTGGTGGGGATGGGCAGCTATTACTACTGGCTGGATACGACGCTACTCATCAAGGCATTAACGCTGTTAGTGATAGGGGTACTGTCCTTCGTGCTGCGTTGGGTGCTGCGCAAGTCACTGCGTGTGTGGCATGGCGCCATCACACCGCGGGAGCCCAGGTCATGATGCTTAGTGCCAAGTGGAGCCGCGTTGTCATTATTGTGACCACCTTGCTGATTCTTGCGGTGGTCAACTGGGCAATTTGGGAGAAAGAGCGCCACCTGGCCGAGGGTGACATCGTTTACCTTGAGCTGGCGCCCGTCGACCCGCGTTCACTGATGCAGGGTGACTATATGGCCCTCGACTTCGCCCTCAGTAACCGCATTCAAAGCGCGCTTGGTCAAGCTGAGGCTGAGGACTCACAGCAAGCCAGCAATGGTTATGTGGTTGTGCGCTTGGATGAACAGCGTATCGCTCGCTTCCAGCGCCTGGATGATGGCACCTCTTTAGCCGACGACGAACAGCAGCTGCGCTATCGGATTCGCACTGGCCGAGTGCGCTTTGCCACTGATGCCTTCTTTTTCCAGGAAGGTCATGCTGAACGCTACGAGCCTGCCCGTTACGGCCGTTTTCGTGTCAATGAAGATGGCGAACCCTTACTGGTTGCTCTCCATGATAGTGAGCTTAATATGCTGGGAGCATCGGCTCGGTAATCTCCCATGTCAGTATTCAGAACCAAGCGCGGCATAGCGTTCGGCAAGAAAATCCAGCAACGCTCTGACCGAAGGCAGTAAGCCGCGTCGCGATGGGTAAACCGCATGAATGACTTCCCGCCGTGGTTCCCACTCGGGCACTACTTGCACCAACGTTTTTGACCTGAGCGAATCTCCCAGCATCAAGCTAGGCAGTTGCACCACGCCGACACCAGCTAAAGCCGCTTTATAGAGCGCGGTCATGTCGGTGGTAATAAAGCGTGGTGAATGTTCCACCACACGCTCGTCACCGTCACGCTTCAAGCACCAAACATGCGGTTCTTCCGGCCGTGCCCGGCTTAAACTGGGCAGGTTGGCGAGCATCTCGGGGGTAGAGGGGACACCATACTCCTCAAGCAGTGTCGGACTTGCCACCAGGCACTGACCGCGATCCGACAGCACTTTAAGAATCAGGTCGCTGTCTTCCAGGGGGAGGGGGCGGGCACGCAGAGCGATATCCACGCCTTCCACGAGCGGGTCAATGCGCCGATTGGTGCCTTCGAGATGAACCTCTACCTCGGGGTAAAGGGTCATGAAGTCCGCCAGCATGGCACTCACGTGAAAGCTCAACAGCCCGGTGGGGCAGCTTATACGGATAACGCCGCAAGGGGCCTGCTTGCTCTCTTCAATGAACTGCTGGGCGGCTTCCGCTTCCACCAGCATCGCCTTGCAGTGCTGGTAATAACGGTGGCCAATATCGGTAAGCGTCAGGTGGCGGGTCGAGCGGTGCATCAGGCGAACTTGCAACTGATTTTCTAGTTCGCCCACGCGCCTGCTCAGCTTGGATTTTGCGATGCCTAAGGCACGCCCCGCTGGCGAAAAACCACCGTGGTCGACGACCTTCACAAAGTAATACAGATCGTTAAGGTTGGGGGCCGTCATGTGTGTTCTCCCTATGCAACGCTGTGTCCTAATTTCTTTATCTAATCCTCGAATAAGCGGAATACTACACTCTATAAAGCATGTGGAAACGCATGTTGGCACTTCATTAGCCACTGCTCACTCAGCCTTGTAGATAAAAAGGAGTACATCATGGCCAAGCCCTATGTTCGTCTTGATAAAGAAAATGCCGCTGTTCTGTTGGTAGATCACCAAACCGGGTTGCTGTCGCTAGTACGTGACATTGATCCGGATCGTTTTAAAAATAACGTATTAGCGCTGGCGGATCTGGCTAAATATTTTGGACTGCCCACCATTCTCACCACGAGTTTTGAAGACGGTCCCAATGGCCCTCTGGTGCCCGAACTGAAAGCGATGTTTCCAGACGCTCCCTACATCGCACGTCCTGGGCAGATCAATGCCTGGGATAACGAGGATTTCGTTAGCGCCATAAAAGCAACGGGCAAAAAGCAGTTGATCATCGCCGGTGTGGTAACCGAAGTGTGTGTGGCTTTCCCGGCGCTCTCTGCTCTTGAAGAGGAATTTGACGTCTTCGTGATTACCGATGCTTCGGGCACCTTTAATGAGCTCACTCGTGATGCCGCCTGGGATCGTATGTCCACTGCAGGCGCACAACTGATGACATGGTTTGGCGCAGCCTGTGAGCTGCATCGCGATTGGCGCAATGATGTAGAAGGTCTCGGCACGCTGTTTGCCAACCACCTACCTGACTACCGTAATTTAATGAATAGTTACAGCACGCTGACCAGCAAGTAAATCGTACCCATGACGGGGGCGAGTGCGCCTCCGTCATGGCTTTTCAGGATGGCACCCACCGCGTGTCCATTGGTGATGGAAGATCACAATGATCTCTGAATCTCTTGCAGCTCCACCTAGCGAGTCGAGGGCGATCACACTGAAGATATGCCATCGTGTAAAGTCCGATGCCCGGGCCGAGTACGAGTCATGGTTAAAAAGAATTATTTATGTGGCCGCTCAGTATCCGGGGCATCTAGGCGTGCATATTTTGCGCCCTGCTGAGGGGCACAATGACTATGAAATCGCGCTAAGGTTTGCCTCCCATGCCGATGCAGGAAGATGGCTTGAGTCTGCCGAGCGAAAAGCACTGATCAATGATGCGTTACCTGCTTTTCGGGAAGAGGAGGTAATCGAGATTCAGAGCGGTATCGACTACTGGTTTTCGCCACCTAGTGCGCCCACCAACAAGCAGCCTGTGCGCTGGAAACAGTGGCTCGTGACCACCTCGGTTATCTGGCCGCTTACCCTTCTGGTTCCTGTTCTTTTGACACCGCTCTTTGCACTGCTCCCCTGGCTGAGTGCGTGGGGGATCAGGCACGGTATCGTCGCGGCCAGCGTGGTAGGGCTGGTGATCTATGTGGTGATGCCTCGCGTCGTCCGTCTGGTCGCCCCATGGATGTTTCGCTGATATGGATTAACTTAATAGAAGCGAGTACTGGCAGTTGACTGCCTCATACAACCAGGCACACGACATCGTTGTCTGCCTCTCACTGCTGGAGGAAAACCCTATGAGCTGGATGCCTGATTTAGAGCCCAAATGCCCATCCGCCGGTAGCGTGAATGATATCGAGACACTGATTGTTCCCCGTGCTCGGGACCTGGGTGGTTTCGAGGTGCGCCGTGCGCTTCCTGCTCCTAAACGCCAGATGGTGGGACCTTTCATCTTTTTTGATCAGATGGGGCCCGTTGAATTTCTGAAGGGTGAAGGCATTGATGTTCGCCCCCATCCGCATATTGGGCTTGCCACGGTGACGTACCTGTATCAGGGGGCGTTCCAGCATCGCGATAGCCTGGGTACTGACCAAATGATTCGTCCTGGCGCGGTTAATTGGATGGTGGCGGGCAATGGGGTCACCCACTCTGAGCGCACCAGTGCGATCACTCGCCAGCACAAACACCCGCTATTAGGTGTTCAGACCTGGGTAGCGCTCCCTGAGACGCATGAAGACAAGCCAGCCAGCTTTGAGCATCACAGCGAGGAAGCGCTGCCGATACTTAAAGGCGAGGGCAAGGAAGTGCGCCTGATTTTGGGCACGGCATGGGGAGAACGGGCGCCGGTAGAGACCTTCTCCGAAATGTTTTATGCGGATGCGATATTGCAGCCAGGCGCAAAGCTACCGTTACCGGATAATCATGAAGATCGAGGTATTTATGTGATGTCCGGCAGTGTCCTTATCGCAGGCGAGACCTTTGAGGCTGGCCGCATGATGGTCTTCCGACCGGGCGACCCGATAACAGTGGTGGCAGGAAAAGCGGGTTCTCGGTTGATGTTACTGGGAGGCGAAACCCTGAATGGGCCACGGTATATCTCTTGGAATTTCGTCGCCTCTTCCCGTGAAAAACTGGAGGCTGCCAAGCAGGCTTGGGTAGAAGCGGATTTTGAGCATGGTCGCTTTCGCCTTCCCCAGGGCGATGATGCGGAATTTATTCCTTTCCCAGGGCAGCCTGGAACATAAAACCAAAAGCTAGCTGCCCAAGGCAGCTAGCGGGTTAGCTCAAAAGTGAGCTTCAGGCGGGCATCTTTCCAAAACGTCCAGAGTTGAAATCATCGATTGCCGCAATGATTTCATGCTCGCTGTTCATGACAAAAGGTCCGTGACCTACGACTGGCTCATTCAGCGGCTCACCACTGAGCAGCAGAAAAGAGGTGTCGTTATTGGCTTCGATGCTCATTGCTTCTCCTTCCCTTGAGAGTTCGACAACCTGTGCTTCCCGAACTACCTGTTCGCCATTGACCTGTACGGTGCCATGCAGTACCACCAGAAGCGTCGTCCAACCGGTGGGTTGGTTCAGCGTGGCGACTTTGCCGCCTTTTAACTGAACGTCCCAGACGTTCATGGGGGAGTAAGTGCGCGCAGGCCCTGCATGGTCAAGGTGCTCACCGGCAATAACGCGTACTTGGCCTGCTTGATCCGGCAATTCGATCACAGGGATCTGAGCATTAAAAATAGCCTGGTAGCCAGGGGCTGCCATTTTGTCTTTTGCTGGCAGGTTGACCCACAGCTGGACCATTTCCAGCGAGCCGCCTGACTGCGTAAATGCCGGAGAATGAAACTCTTCGTGCAGAATGCCTGCGCCTGCGGTCATCCACTGCACATCCCCGGGGCCGATGACACCCCCTTTACCGGTGGAGTCTTGGTGCGCCACTTCACCCTGGTAAACAATCGTTACCGTTTCGAACCCACGGTGCGGGTGCTGCCCCACGCCGCGAGGCCGTTTTGCAGGCGTAAAGTTTGCAGGGCCCGCGTAATCGAGTAACAGAAAAGGGCTCAGCTGTTCTGAACGTTGACCATAGGAAAAAAGCGAACGAACAGGAAATCCATCGCCTACCCAATGAGCCCGTGGCGCATTCGTCACACGCAACAGTTTTTTCATCATGTACTCCTGTTGGCAGAGATATGTTGTCACGCAGAAATCATACTGCTAGAACAAAAGGCGCAGTAGATGGGGTTTTTGGGAATCATTGTTGCGATATTGGAACGGAAGGCGAGCGGTGAGTGGACTAAGTTAACAACTTCCTTGTCCAAGTCGCCTGCATCGCCGCAGGTTATTGATGCACTCCACCTTGCTTCATAAAGCCAGGTAGGCTGTACTCTTGACTTCACTGACCAGGAAGGCCTGGAATGGCGCATTCCCGGCCTGTCGTCGGCAGACAAGTGGCCCATCTCAATCAATAAGGTAAGTATGAAAGCAACCGTCTCGTGGCCCGCGTGGCTAGTGCTGGTTCTGACCTTCACTTTTTCCAGCCTGTGCGCGGCGCAAACTCAAGGAGAAGAGAGCGAGAACCGTCGGTGGTTTAGCGTTGATTCGCTCAACACGGGGCTTGGCGAAGTACCTGAAGAAGCCAACCGCGTCACACCAAGGGAAGCCATGCGAAGCTTTCTTGATCTCACCGAACAGGGGGAGTACGAAAAAGCGGCGCACATACTCAATCTGTCGGAATTGAGCAACAGTGAGCAGCGCGAAAAAGGCCAGGAACTGGCTCGACAGTTGGCGGAAGTGTTCAAGCGTGGCGAACGGATCAGCGTCGATAACCTGTCGGGGCGAGAAGACGCCGTGATAGAAGACCCCGCTGGCCAAAACCCCCTTGTTGGCGAAACGCGGCGTAACCTGGAGTTGGCATCATTACGGGCTAACGGGCAAACCTATGATATCCGGCTTGCTCGCTATCGCGTGGGTGATGATGAACCGATGTGGCTGATCATGCCCATCAGCGTCTCGTATATTCCAGTGCTGTATGAAGAGTTCGGGCCATCGATGCTGGAGCAATATATCCCTGAACGCTTGCAGACGTCGTTTGGCATATTGCGACTGTGGGAATGGCTCGCTATTCCGGTTTTCTTGTTGTTCGTGGGCATGGTGGGCTGGGGGGTCCATCGCTTGATCGGTTTGATGTCGAACTGGTTGCCCGCCGGCGCTTTCCGCATGTTTGCCGAGCAGATTGGTATGCCGACGGCATTGATCGTGATGTCGCTATTCACCCAAATGCTGTTGAATTACGTCGTCTCGTTTTCGGCGGTGGCGACGACCACTTTTCGTGTTCTACTCATTGGTATTCTTGCTTGGGCGGCTGGCACCATCGCGATGCGTTTCGTGGATACCCTGATGCTGCGCATGACCCGACGCATGGTAGGGGAAATTGATGACACCAAGCCCAAGGATGATCGCAAATTACTGACGTCGCTCTACGCGCTACGCCGCATCATTATCCTGGTTTCCGTCACCGGCGTGTCGATTTATGTCCTCGGCCAGATACAGCTTTTTGAATCCATGGGGTTATCCATTCTGGCGTCTGCCAGCGTTCTGGCGGTACTGGTGGGTGTTGCCGGTCAGGCGGTGTTGGGCAATATTCTAGCGTCTTTTCAATTATCGTTTGCCAAGCCGATTCGCATTGGTGATCTGGTGATCTTTGAAGACCAGTGGTGCTATGTAGAAGGCATTTTTTATACCTTCATCCGCTTGAGAACCTGGGACGAACGGCGGTTGATCGTGCCTGTTACCTACTTTACGTCCAAGCCTTTCCAGAATCTCTCGGTCAAGAGTATCAAGATGTACCGATACGTGGAACTGACCCTGCACCTGAGTGCGGATATCGGGCTGATCAGAGACAAGTTTCTGGAGTTCGCAAAGGAAGAGGACTGCGTTATCGAGCACCACAAGCTGCTGTGTTATGTGACGGCCCAGACGGCAACGGCGCAAACCGTGTCCTGTTATTTAATGACCTCTGACCCCATGGCCGGGTGGACAGCGGAAATGAACGTAAGAGAAAAGCTCATGGCATTTATCCGCGATAATCATCCCGAATGGTGGCCGAGAGACGTCGTGGTTATCAGTCATCAGGATGTTGCGCGTGGGGCGAAAGTTAAAAGCTCCTCGGAGGCGGATAACGCTGAGGGGGAGCCGTCGGAATAGAATGCATCAGCGTCGACGGTAGGCGACGGGGGTGAGGATGAGGGAAGCCTGAAGGGAGTCTAAATGCCTTTAAACATCGTGCAGCGCGAGTTGCCCGACTGGGGCGCTACTTACGGCCCGCCGGGTGATGGACCCTTTCCTGCCATCATGCTGCTGCATGGTTCTGAAGGCGCGTGGGGGGGAGCCACCGGGACGCGGTACTATTCGCCGCCCATGGCTTCTTGGCGTTCCCTTATGGCTACTCAAGCGGCGGTGTGGTCGGTTGAAATGACCAAGTGCCTGGAAAAACGCCTGCGTGAGCACGGTCGCAGCCCGGAAGTGCACTACTACGAAGACGAGGGTCATATACCTACCCAGCAGCGCTGGGCAGAATAGGCATTACGAGTTGCTGATGGGTTTCTTTTCAAAACATCTATAACTCACTTTGCATCATTTTACCCTGACCACGATTGCTCAATGACTGAAAGGTTAACGAGCAATCAAGGTCAAAAAACCATCTTCATCGATAAATCCTTCATCGCCGGTGACAAACCAACGCTGTTCGTCGAGCTCCTTGATGGCGGCGTCTGTGCGCTGCGGGTCACTAAGATAGCCTTTCATCACCTGCGGCCCGCTGATCAATATCATGCCCGCCTCGCCGGTAGTCAGTTCTGCAAAGCTTTCAGGGTCAACGATTTTGCAACTGGTGCCGGGCAGTGGCATGCCCACGGTGCCTGGCTTGCTGCCGCGTTGCACCTGCTGGTAGTTAGCGCCCATGGCGTCGGGCAGGTTGACCGATGCTACCGGTGCGGTTTCAGTCGCGCCATAGCCTTCGTAGATAGGCGTGCTGAATTTTTGAGCAAAGCTGGCGCGTACGCTCTCATCGAACGTCTCGGCCCCTACGACGACCGCCCGCAAGCTATCCAGCATTGGCGGGTAAACCTCTGAGCTATCGACAAACAACGGCAGCGAGCTGGGCATACTAAACATAAGGCTGACTTGGTACTTGGCAATGGCGCCGGCGATACCTGGAGCATCGGTGGGGGCGGGATGGCATACCAGCGGAAGCCCTTCAATCAACGGCAGCAGTTGGGTCACTGTGAGGCCAAAGGCGTGAAACAGCGGCAGTGAGCCCATTACCACGTCGTTGCTCTGGGTGTTGAGTACATCCGAGGTTTGTTTGATATTGGCCATCAGGTTGCGGTGGCTCAGCATCACGCCCTTCGGTTCGCCTTCGATGCCACTGGAGAACAGAATGGCGGCAGTCGCGTCGGCATCGTGGCCGTGGCAGAAGCAGCGCTGTAGCAGCCAAGTCGGCAGTATTCTCACCGCAAGCCAGGTGCTCAAACGTTCGGCATGACCAATCGTGGTCTGCAGGTCTTCTAAAAAGACCACCTGCTGCTCACCAAGCCATTGGCTAACGTCGAGTCCGCGCTGCTCAAGCGTCTTCAAAAATCGCCGTGAGGTGAATACGGTGGTGATTTCCGCCTGGGAAAGGGCGGACGTCAATGCTTCCTGGTCGGCGGTATAATTGAGATTTACCAGCGTTTTACCCGCCAGCAGTGTGGCCATATTGGCGATAACCCCGGCACTGCTGGTGGGCAGCAGCAGGCCAACGTTCTGTCCTGGGTTGAGTTTGCGAATCCGTTTAGCCATGAGCAGGCTTGCGGTGAGTGCCTGGCTTGCGTTGAGTGGGTGGCCCTGGGTATCGGCCAAGGCAAGTTCGCCAGGGCGACGCTTAACACTTTGAATCCAGGCATTAGGCAGGGTGGGTAGGTCGTCCATGGCCTGCTGCCAGGAGCGGGTCGCCTGCTCGAAAATACGCCGTTTCAGCACATCCGCGGGGGTATCTTTGGGCAGCGGTTTGCCAAAGGCGACCACGACCGAGCGGTGCAGGGGCGCATTGCGCAGCTCCTTTAACTTGCTGGACGAGCGGGAAAACTGGCTACCCCAGAGGCCGCGCAGGTAGAAAGGCACGATTTTTACGTCGGGGTTAGCCATTCTACAGGCGCGCTCGTAGCCCCGGCGGAACTCACCCAGCTGGCCAGTGCGGCTGATCGCCCCTTCAGGAAACAGGCACACCACCTCGCCTGCGTTGAGTTGTTCAGCAACATCGGCCAGGGCCTTTTCGGCACCGCTGCCACGCTCGATGGGAATGCAGCCCAAGGATTTTAAGAACCAGCGCAGGTACCAGCGCTGGTAAACCGATCTGAGCATGACAAAGCGCACGGGGCGGGGGCTGGCGATCTGTACCATGGCCCAATCCACCCAACTGATATGGTTGCCCAGTAGCAGCACACCTCCCTGGGCGGGCAGGTTCTGCAAGCCATGCACATCGACCCGGTAGCGACGAGTCATCAAGAAGCTCAACAGGAAGCGCACCAGGCTTTGGGGCAGCTTAACAATGGTGTAACCGCCGCCGACCATCGCCACCGTGGCAATGAGCAACAGCAGGTAGTGGCTGTCTACTCCTGCCAGTGCGAACAGCGCCGTGAGCACCAAAAAGCCCAGCATGGCGATGTTTTGAATCCAGTTGTTGGCAGCCAGCACGGTGCCTAGCTCGTTGTCGGCGGCGTGAAACTGAATCAGCGCGTTAAGCGGTACGATAAACAGTCCACCCATCATGCCAATAAACACAAAGTTCAGCGCTTGACCAACAGGCGTGGTGAACAGCGGCAGGCACCATAGCCACACGGCTACCCCAACAGCACCGACGGGAATCAAGCCCGTTTCTATGCGGTTATGTGAAAGCTTGCTGGCAAGCATGGAGCCCAGCGCAATCCCGATACCGCTAGCCGCCAGAATGCCTTGCAGTACCAGGGTGTTATCGATACTGAGGGCGTCTTTTGCATAGGCGGGAAAGGCCGCCAGTAGCACTTGGCCCACCGACCAGAAGGTGGCCAGGCCGATAATGGACAGCCTGATCACGGGCTGGCGGACGATAATCTGCAGGTTATCTTTTAGTGCAGCACCCCTAATGTAGCGTTGCCAAGTCAATGGAGTATCAGATTGTGAAGTGCTATCAAGCGGAAGACGGTAAAGCGTTGCCACCTGAATAGCGCTATTGAGTACCAGTAGCCAGCCCAGGGGCGCTATCTGGCGCAACAGCTGCGCTGGCGTTTGATCGGTAGGTGTTATCCAGGTTTCAAACAGTGCGGTAAACGCCACGGTGCCTGCCAGAATGGCCCCAATGGTGACGGCCTGGATCAACCCGTTGGCTTCTGCCAGGCGCGGCTTGCCGAACAGCCCTTTTACCAAGCCGTACTTGGCCGGGGAGTAGAAAGCCGATTGGATCGCCAGCAGTAGCGTCATCGCAAAGGCCAGCCAGAACCAGCCTTGATAGTAAGCGGCGGTGATGCCCAGTGAAACCACAACGGCAGCCCAGGCTGATGTGCGCAGAATGCGCACCTTGGGGTAGCTGTCTGCCACGTGCCCCGCCGGGCTAAACAGCAAAATAAAGGGCAGCAGGATAAGTCCGTTGACCAACGCGGTGAGGACGACCTGTGTTTCACCGTCGTAACTTTTGAAGATCGTGTTCTGAATGACAATCTTGTGTCCCAGATCCACAAAAGCATTGAGGAAGATGGCGATCAGGTAGGGCAAAGCGCCTTTCAATTGCAGCAGTCGGTGCATGGTTGTGTAGCCTTATAAGTCCCTGTAAGTATTCGCACTTTCTAAGTAAGGCTTGCGTGTTGCAACTAATTTGCGAAAAGTTGTGTTATAAGTGCTGGTTGGTATCATTATCTGCTACTTTTTATGTATGGTGCGCCTTCATTCCGCTTACGAGATGTCTATGTCCCAAGCCGATTCGCTGATTGAAACGCTAAAACGCCAGCTTCGTGCTCAGGGTAAAACCTATGCCGATGTTGCCCGGTGGTTGGGGCTGAGCGAGGCCTCGGTGAAGCGCCTGTTCGCTGAAAAGCACTTTACTTTGGCGCGGCTAGAGTGCATCTGTGATCAGCTTAACCTTGAGTTCGTCGAACTGGTGCAGACCATGCAGGCAGGGGAGCAGCGTCTGCAGGAACTGACTCAGGCCCAGGAGCAAAGTATCGTCGATGACCGTGAGCTGTTTCTGGTAGCGGTCTGCGTTATCAATGGCTATAGCTTCGACGAAATTCATCACCAGTACCAGCTAAGCGAACTGGAGTGTACTAGGCAGTTACTCAAGCTTGAGCGGCTTCAGCTTATTGAGCTACTCCCCGGTAACCGTATCAGGCGGCGGTTAGCCGTTAATTTTCGCTGGCGGGTGAACGGGCCGATCCAGCGTTTCTTCCAGCAGTACATCGCCAACGAGTTTTTCCGCTCTCGCTTTGATAGCGACAGCGAAAAGCTGGTCGTACTCAATGGCTTGCTATCCCCCGCGGGTAATGCCGAATGGCAGCAGACCATGCAGCGTCTTGCTAAAGAGTTCCACTCCCTGTGTGAACGAGAAAGCGGGCTGCCTATTCACCAGCGGTTTGGCACCACATCTGTGCTGGCGGTAAGGCAGTGGCAGTATGGTTTGTTTCAGGATTATAAACGTGAAGCCGAAGCAAAATCCTAACGTGCTGCGCCACGAAAGCGAGCCGCTTCTTGCTCTAACCATTCGATGAAACGTGCCACCGCCGGTGGCGTAACGCCTTCAGAAGGCAGAATCAGTTCATAGGCGAACGGAGAAGCGAGCGGATACTGTTCCGCAAATGGGCGCACCAACACCCCGCTGGCGAGCCGGTCGGCCACCAGTGGTGGGGCGTTGGCCTGGCGTTTCTGGGCATGGTGATTGCCATGGCGCCGAGCGGTGCCTATAGCATCGATATTCTGATCGGCGATGGGCTGGGTTTGCTGGCAGGGCTATCTTGGGCAGCGACGACGGTAGTGATCCGCAAGACCTCGCTTTCCGAGGCGCCTGTGGAGCTCACTCTGAGCTATCAATTGTGTGTGACGGTGCTGCTGTTGTTGCCGACGGCGGCGTTATCCTGATTGGCATCGTACTGGTGACGCGATAAAGCGATTGATCCCGGCGTGGTAGGCGGCGGTTTGACGAGGGTTTACCCCACTAACGCCGCCACGATTTCCACCAGGCCAAACACGCTGACGCCAGCGGCAACAGGCCAACCCAGCGAGCGTAATCGCCACCACACCAACAGCGTGACGCCAAGCCCGATGACGGTCGCGATCCAGGAAATGAGACCAGGGCTCACTGGCACAATCGAAACGCCTAGCACGGCGGCAATCATCAGCGGACCGAGAATGCCAAGCCACTGGGGCATGGCATTCATACCGGTGTCGCTATCCAGGCGGCGCTGCATCCACATGAATGGCACCACCCGCATCAGCAGGGTCCCCAAGGCCGACACTACAACGGCGAGCCAAAGCGCGGTGCTCATGAGTCACGCCTCCTTTTTTCGAATTTGACCGTATAGAAGCATAGCGCGCCGCAGGCAGCCGCCAGCGGAATCGCCACGTTGCTCCAGCCGATCAGCGTCAAACCCAGCGCAGCCAGAATGGTGAGCCCCATGGCCATTGCCCAGCGTTTATCGGTAAAGCGAGGCGCCACCATGGTAAGAAACAGCGCGGGGAGCGCGAAGGGCATAATCTCGCCCAATAGCGGCCAGCGGGCGGTAAACGCTTCCCCGGCGGTGGCGCCCACGGCAGTGCCGATGATCCAGGTGCCCCAGGCCAGCAGCGAGGCGCCGACAAACCAGCTAAACCGTTTGGCGTCAGGCAGCTGGGGTAAGCGCGTCAGGGCAAGCGCAAACACCTGATCGGTCAGGCCGTGCATCAGCCAGGGCCAGTGGCGGCTGCGCGGTAATAACGCCGCCAGGTTAGGGCCGTACACCACATGGCGTACGTTAATCAGCATTGTCATGGCTACGACGAGCCATAGTGGAGACCCCGCCGCCACCATGCCCACGAACAGGAACTGCGAAGCACCAGCGTAAATAAGCGTCGAGATCACGACCGCTTCCCAGGTGCTGAAGCCTGCCTGGGTGGCAATCAAGCCAAACGAAAGGGACACCGGTATGTAGCCGCCCAGTAGCGGAATGGCTTCACGAACGCCCTGCAACGCGCTTCGGGCGGGCGAATGTTGGGCAATCTGGCTCATGGTGTTTCGCCTTCTTTGCCGTAGGTAATGGTCATTAGCAGGGTGGCCGCCGCTGATTGGGTGCGGTAGAGGTGGGGTTGATCAGCGCAAAAGGTGACATGGCACCCGGGGGTCAGTGTTGTCGTGCCACCCTCAGGCCCGGCTTCCAGCCAGCCGCTGATCAGCGTGAGGGATTCTCGCGTGCCCGCTGTATGGGCTTCAGCATGCCGCAATGTATGGGGTGCGCAGCGCATCCAGTAGGCATCCACCTGGGGGCAATCCTTGCCCTGATCGATCAGGCGTACCTGAACGCCGTCTTCGCCGAGCGGCACGGAAATAGGCGCGACCAAGGTGCCGAAGGGCACATTCAACTGCACGGCCAGGCGCCAGATCGTGTCCAGGGTAGGGTTGCCGTTGCCTTGTTCGAGGCGGCACAGGTTGGATTTGGCGATGCCTGCCTCGCTGGCTAGCTGCGAAAGCGACCAGCCACGTTCAAGGCGGAGTCTTTGTAAATGGTGGCCAAGGGTCTTGAGTGAAAGTGAATCCATGGGAGCGCCGCCTCTTGGCTTTATAAATGTTCCTTTTATAGAACGTTCTATATAAAGAACAGGCGGCTGTCAAACTGCTTGCTAGGCGATGCTCCGTCGTCAGTGGGCGAGGGAAGATAGCCCGCTAGGCTAAGGCGGCGCTTTTTGAGGGCGTCGCAATGGGCACGCTCATGGCGTCGATATTGGCGTAGCCCTTTTCAACCAGCGCAACCACGTCCGGGGATGAGCCCCAGCGCAACAGCATGGTGTCGATTAACTGTTCGGCTTCGTTAAAGCGGCCGCAGTGGCTAAGCAGCTTGGCCACGGTGTAATCGCAGGCGGGGGTGTCAAACATGTCGTCCTTGATTTCCTGAATGGCGAGTTGCAGTCCGGCCTGTGAAATCTCAATACGCTGTTCGCGTTGCATAGCACGTCTCCTTGTGAATGCGGGGTCGTCAATATCGGGCTCTGCCGATGTTTATTATATTGTACCTATATTGTACGAGGTGGAGCCTATTATAATGCTTCTCATCGTGCGATAACCTGGGATATGCAAACGAAAGGTTATTGCAGATTCACCTTCCTGAACAGCAATTGCCTTCAATTTTCTACCGCATTTATTTAAATAACATGGGTTTATATTTCAATGAAGGGGGCTGGAGTTATGAGCCTGGTAGTGTCATCCATGGTTCGCGTCCCAGTAAAAAAAATTATGCAAATCTTTGCAATGTTGGCGGTTAGCATCTAAGGTTACCGGTGTGTAGGACAAGGAATCGTCTGGCTCGCCAGGAAGGCAGGCTTACGGATAAGCCAGCAAGCCCGATAGGAAATCAAATGACAGGACGTCATACAGCACATGCCATGGAAAGGTATCCGGGAGGGATACAAACGACAGGACGTCGGTGAGATGCATGAAGGCCCCCGAGAGGGGGTTTTTTTGTGTCTAAACATCACGCCTAAGGGTGAGGTAACCGCCCCATAGCCGTGTGGTGGTGGTGATCAGGCAGGCCACCGCGAAAATACTGGCGAGTAGCGGGAAATGCTGAGGAAACAGGCAAAACACCACCAACGCAACAAAGGTTTCGGTGCCCTCGGTGAGCCCTTCCAGGTAGTAAAACGCTTTTGTCGGAAAGTCGGGCCGCTCGACGCCGCGCTGTTTGGCGGCAATCGCAAACGCTAGAAACGACGTGCCGGTGCCGATAAAGGTAAACAGCAGGAAAGCGGCAGCCAGGGCATTCTCGGCCGGGTTGGCCAACGCAAAGCCCAACACGACGGCTGAATAAAAAACGAAATCCAGACCGATATCCAGAAACCCCCCTGCCTCGCTCGTCTGGCCGCTCACCCGAGCCAAGGCGCCATCCAGCCCATCTCCCAGGCGATTCAACAATACTGCCACCAAGGCAAGCGCGTAATGCTCCCATGCCAACAAGGGCAGAGCAGTGATGCCGATCAGGAAAGCGATAAAGGTCACCTGGTCGGGCGTGGCACGCCCGGTAAGCCGATGGGCGAGCCGTTCAAGTGGGCGATGGGTCAGGGGCATGGTCCAGCGGTCTAGCATACGGCGCTCCTTGGGGTGAATGACGATGAAACCAGTAAGCTAACATACCGGCCGAGCGGCGACCCGACCTATGAGGCCATGCTTATGAATTAAACTAAAGTCGTTATACTTTAGTATCAATGATGAATAAATCACTGGACGCCAGGCGCAGGGGCATGGAAAACGGGGGCCGAAGAAGGCGCTTGCCCTGACGGTTCCGGTCGCTATGGGTGGGTCGTGTGTATTCTTCATAACCTTACACACTTTCGGTGAGCGAAGTACGTCGTATGCTAAGCAATGGAATGATGACGGTGTGGAACCAGCTTTGGGCTTCCCACCAGCAGGCAAAAACCCTGTTACTGTGCGCGCTACCTACCACGGGCGGTTCGGGAAGCGGTAGTGCGTCTGGCAATAACGGCGCGGGCCCCGAGCCGCGTCCACCGGCGTATACAAAGCCGCAAAAAGTAGGGCTGCTGCTTGGCCCGCTGCTGTTCGCCTTTGTGGTGTTGTTCTTTCATCCTGCCGACCTGAGTTTTGAAGGCCGGATGGTGCTGGCCACGACGCTATGGGTCGCGGTGTGGTGGATTACCGAGGCGATCCCGATTCCGGCCACGTCGCTACTGCCCATTGTCTTGCTGCCGATCACCGGGGCGCTGGAAAGCAGTCGGGTGACAGCGGCCTACGGCAACCCGATTATCTTCCTGTTCCTGGGCGGCTTCATGATCGCCCTGGCCATGGAGAAATGGGGGCTGCACAAGCGTATTGCGCTGGTGATCATTGGCCTGCTGGGAACCAGTATCAATCGCATCGTGCTTGGCTTCATGGCGGCCACCGGCTTTTTGTCGATGTGGGTGTCCAACACCGCCTCGGTGATGATGATGCTGCCGATTGGCACGGCGATTGTGTACCAGGTTACCCAGGAGCTGAGCAAAACAGATGGCGACCACAGCGACGATATCGATAAATTCAGCAAGGCGCTGATATTTGGTATCGGCTACGGCGGCACCATTGGTGGCCTGGGCACCTTGATTGGCACGCCGCCCAATATCATCCTGGCAGCCACCGTGTCGGAGCTGTTTGGGGTTCAGATTTCCTTTGCCGAATGGATGTTCTTCGCCTTTCCCGTGGTGGTGATTCTGCTCTTTGCGGCCTGGCTGTTGCTGACCAAGGTAGTTTATCGCGTCAGGTTTGCCGATTTGCCTGGGGGCAAGGCGGTGATCGACAAGGAAAAGCAGGCCCTGGGCGCCACGCGCTTTGAAGAAAAAGCCGTGCTGGCCGTGTTCCTGTTCGCCGCCTTTATGTGGATCACGCGCTCGTTTTTATGGGAAGGACAGTTGCTCAATATTCCCGGCATCAACGACACCATGATTGCCATGGTGGCGGCCATTGCGCTGTTTTTGATTCCCTCCAAACGTCGCGGCGGCTGCTTGCTGGACTGGGAGGTGGCCAAGGATGTGCCCTGGGGCATTCTGCTGCTGTTCGGTGGCGGTCTGGCGATTGCGGCGGGCTTCAGCGCCTCGGGACTGGCCGAGTGGATCGGCGAGCAGATGAGCGTGCTGGAAGGCGTCAACTTTCTGCTGGTGATTCTGATGGCCAGCGCCATGGTACTGTTCCTGACCGAGATCACCTCGAATACCGCCACGGCGACGATGATTTTGCCGGTGCTGGCGTCGTTGGCGCTGGCGCTAAACGTGCATCCCTTCGTGCTGATGGTGCCCGCGGCCATGGCCGCCAACTGCGCCTTCATGCTGCCGGTGGGTACGCCGCCCAACGCGATCATTTTCGCCACGGGCAAAATCAAGATCGCCGAGATGGTGCGCAACGGCTTCGGGCTCAATATCCTGGCGCTGGTGTTGATCGTCGCGGCGGTCTATATCCTGCTGCCGATGATGTGGGGCGTTGATTTGACCAGCTACCCCGACGCTTTCCGCCGCTGATTCACTGACGGTTGAGCTTGTCCTTTAACGCCCCGCCAACAGCGGGGCGTTTTGCTAGTATGATGCCGTCATTCTTCTTTTTGCTGAGTTTGCCATGCGCCTACTGCACACCGCCGACTGGCACCTGGGTCGGCTGTTTCACAACCTTTCGCTGCTGGATGACCAGCGTTACGTCCTCGATCAACTGGTCGATATCATCGACCGCGAAGGCGTCGAGGCGGTGTTGATCGCCGGGGATATCTACGACCGCTCGGTGCCGCCTGCTTCAGCAGTGGCATTGCTGGATGACGTGCTGACGGCGCTGTGCAGCGAACGCAACCTGCCGGTGGTGATGATTTCCGGCAACCACGACAGCGCCCAGCGGCTGGGCTTTGGCGCAAGCCATTTACGCCAGGCGGGGCTGCACATTCTGTCTGATCTGACGGACATCGAGCGGCCGGTAACGCTGTCTGCCAAAGGCGTGGAGGTGGACATCTTCGGCATTCCCTACGCCGACCCGGAATATGTGCGCAGCCAGTTAGAGGTAGACGTGCGCGACTTCGACGGCGCCCATCGCTACCTGGTCGAGCGTATCAACGCCCAGCGCCACCCAACACGCCCGACGGTGCTGATGAGCCACTGCTTTGTGGATGGTGGCAGCGCATCCGACTCCGAGCGTCCGTTGACGCTCGGCGGTGCCGAGAGCGTCGCCTGGGAGCCCATGCAATCGTTCGACTACGTGGCGTTGGGGCATTTGCACGGCCCCCAATACCGTGGCGGAGAGCACATCCGCTACAGTGGCTCCCTGCTCAAGTACAGCTTTTCCGAAGCAAGCCAGCGCAAGGGCGTTACCCTGGTGGATATCGACGAACAGGGTGTCTGCCACATCGAGCACCGCCCTTTGACGCCGCGCCTGGACGTGCGCGTCCTGGAAGGCGAGCTGGATTCGCTTATTGCCCAGGGGCTTGGCGACCCTCATGCAGACGACTACCTACTGGTTCGCCTGACCGACCGCCATGCCATCCTCGACCCCATGGGCAAGCTGCGGGAGGTCTACCCCAACGTCATGCACCTGGAAAAGCCGGGCATGCTGGAATCCCGCGGCCGCCAACAGCTGGATCGCGAGCGGCTGCGGTTCAGCGCGCTGGACATGTTCAGTGATTTCTTCGCCCAGACCAGCGGCGAGGCGATGACCGACGAGCAGGCCGAGGTCATGAACGAGCTGATCAGCCAGCTCAACCGTGACGAGGAGAACCGATGACGCCGCTAAGCTTGACCATGCAGGCCTTTGGCCCCTTCGCCGGTCGTGAAACCCTCGACTTCACCGCGCTGGGGCAAAGCCCGCTGTTTCTGATCAACGGCCCCACTGGTGCGGGCAAAAGCTCGATTCTGGACGCCCTGTGCTTTGCGCTTTATGGCCAGACTACCGGTGCCGAACGTGACGCCAGCCAGATGCGCTGCGACCAGGCCGCGGCGGATGCGCTTACCGAAGTGACGCTGGACTTTCGCCTGCGCGGCAACGCCTACCGGATACGCCGCGTACCCCAGCAGGAGCGCCCCAAGGCGCGTGGCGAAGGAACCACCACGCAAAACGCGGAAGCCCAGCTTTGGCAACTGACGGCTGAAGGCGAGCAGGGCGACTGCCTGGTCGCCAAAAGCGTCAACGACGCCACGACTCAGGTCCAGGGCCTGATAGGGCTCGACGCCAGCCAGTTCCGCCAGGTGATGGTGTTGCCCCAGGGCAAGTTTCGCGAGATGTTGCTGGCGGACTCGAAAGACCGCGAAAAAATCTTTTCTCAGCTGTTTCAAACACAGATTTTTCAACGCATCGAAGAGCATCTGCGGACCCAGGCCAACCAGATCGAGCGCGACGTCAATAACCACCGCCAGCGGGTGCAGGGTATCCTGCAGGCCAGCGATGTGGAAAACGATGCCGCGCTCGACGAGGAACGCCGTTCTCTGGAGCCCCGGCGCCAGGCCGCCCAGCACGACCTTGCCGAGGTCAGGGCGCGCCGTGAGGCCGCTGAAAACGCCGAGCGCCAGGGCAGGGAGTTACAGGTCCAGTTTGATCAACAGGCCAGGCTCAAGGCGGCCAGGAAAGAACTGCTAGATCAGAAAGACGACATCGACGACGCCCAGGCAAGGCTGGCCGCTCATGCCCAGACACAGGCGTTGGCAACGGTTTACCAGCGCCTGCAAGCCGCCCAGCAAACGGCCCGGTCGACCCGTGATGAGCTCGCCCAGGCAGAACGCACTGTGGCCGACCAGCGAGTCGCGCAGGCCGATGCCCAGCGAGCGCTGGCGGATGCCAAGCCGCCGTTTGAGCAGCTACCTGCGATGCGCGAGCAGGCGTTTCGCTTGCACCGTGCCGTTGAGCAATGCCAGGAACTGGCTGCGCTTGAGAGCCAGCGTGAGCAGCTTGCCCAGGAGGTTGAAAGCGCGGCGGCCGAGGTCACGCGACTGCGGCCAGGCGTTGAAGCCGCAGAGCAGCATGCCACCGCGCAGGAAATGCGCTGGCATCAGGGGCAGGCGGCGCTTCTGGCGGCGCGCCTGGAAACCCGAATGCCTTGCCCGGTCTGTGGCAGTCTCGACCACCCGGCCCCGGCGAGCGCCGAACAGGCGCCGGTGACCCAGGCCGAGGTCAAACAGGCCCGTACAGCGTTCGATAAAGCCCGTCAGGCGCTCTCGAAAGCCGAGCAGCACCATGCGCAGCTAAGCCAGCAACTCGCCGACAAGGCCTCGCATTGTCAGGGACTACGCGACGAACTGGGTGAGCAGTCCTCGCTGGAGGCGCTGGAAGCCGCGCAGGCCAAGCTCAAGGCCGATATGCAAGCCGCCGAAACCGCCTGGCAAACCGCTCAGGAAAAAGCCCAGCAGGCCCAGACGGCGCTGGCTCGCGCCGAGACAACGCTGGACGACGCTAAAAAGCGCCAAGCCCGCGCCAGTAGTGCCCTTGATGAGGCGCAGCAGGCGTGGCAAAACGCCCTGGCTGAGAGTGTCTTCGACGACGAAGAAGCGTTCAACCAGTCGCGGTTAACCGATGACGAGGCGCGACGGCTCAACGAGTCGGTGGCCCACTTTCAGCGCGAACAGGCCAAGCTGGAAGGGCAGTTGGAGGCAATTCACACTCGCCTTGAGGGGCAGGCATTGCCGGATCTAACCGCCCTGGCAGAACAGGTCGCTGAGGCAAAGGCCCAGGAGCAGGTCTTTGAAAAAAACTATCAGCAGCTGGCCACGAGGATTGAGCACTTGGATGCCACGCGAGAAAAGCTTGACGCCGCCCATGCCGCCCAGGCATCCCTTGAAGCCCAGTATCGGGTATGGGGTACATTGAGCGAGGTCGCCAACGGCCGCACGGGGCACCGCATCAGCCTGCAGCGGTTTGTGCTCGGCGTCCTGCTGGACGACGTGCTGATTCAAGCCTCCGAACGCCTGGTGCACATGAGCCGCGGTCGCTATCAGTTGGTGCGCCGGGAAGACCCATCCAAAGGCAATCGCGCCTCGGGGCTGGAGCTTGACGTGGCCGATACCTACACCGGCAAGAACCGTCCGGTGGCGACGTTATCGGGCGGTGAATCCTTTATGGCCGCGCTCTCTCTGGCACTGGGGCTTTCCGATGTGGTGCAGGCCTACGCTGGCGGCATTCAGCTGGATACGCTATTTATCGATGAAGGCTTTGGCAGCCTCGACCAGGATGCGCTGGACCAGGCGATTGCCATGCTTAGTGAGCTGCAAATGGGCGGTCGCATGATCGGGATTATTTCCCACGTCAGCGAACTCAAGGAGCAAATCCCGGTCCGTGTTGACGTGCGGTCGAGTCGTCAAGGAAGCTCGGTGGGCATAAAGGGTGCACTGCGTTAATGCCAGGGGGCATTAGGTTTTGCAGGCATGGTTCATGCTGCGTTCATGCAGCATGTTCTATAACGTGGGTTGGTCGTCAGCGAGTCCTGAAAAGACTCTCTACTTAGGAGTACAAGGATGAACGCAAGCAAGATTTTACAGCAACTGATGCAACAGGCAGGCGGTAGCCAGAAGGGCGGCAGCAGTGGTGGCGTCGATGTCAAAGGCATGCTGAGTGGCCTCTCTAAACAGCTCGGCGGGAGTGACCAGGGCGGCAAGTCAAGCGGCGGTTCATCGAGCGGGTTCGATATGAAAAGCCTGCTGGGTGGGGGCGCCATGGGCATGCTGGTCGGCTCCAAGCGCGGCCGTAAGCTGGGCGGCAAGGCCCTCAAGTACGGTGCCATTGCGGGTGTCGGGGTATTGGCCTGGAAGGCCTGGCAAAGCTCACAGGCTGGCAAAAACGCGTCCGGCGAGTCGCAGGGCAGCGCCGAAGGGGAGCGCGTCGAGGTGCTGGACGGCGAGTATCAGGAGCGCCGCAGCCTGGAGTTGCTGCAAGCGATGATCATGGCCGCCCGGGCTGATGGTCACATCGACGAGCAGGAGCAGGCGCTGATCACCGAGCAGATTGATGAACTGGGCGCCGATCAGGAAATGCATAACTGGGTCGAGCGGCAGCTAAAGGCACCGCTGGACGCCCAGGCACTGGCCCGTGAAGCGGATTCACCCCAGGCAGCGCGGGAAATGTACCTGATCAGCGTGGCCGTGACCGACGAGCAAAACCCCATGGAGCGCGCCTGGCTCGATCAGTTGGCAAGCGCCCTTGAGTTATCGCCTGACATGGCCCGCGAGCTTGAACAACAAGCCCAACAGGCCGGCTGATGCTTGATACGCTCAATTTCTGGGTCGCTACCGGTTTTGGTCTGGGGTTGGCGCCGGTGGCCCCGGGTACCTTCGGTTCGCTGATTGGCATACCGTTGGCGTGGTGGTTGCTGGGCCGGCCCGTTGGCTATCAGGTAGCGGTGATCGCGGTGCTATTGGTAGTGGCAGTGCCGGTATGTCACGTCGCTGCCTGGCATTACGCGGGTCTGGATCACGGCAGTATCGTTGCCGATGAATATGTCGCCTTTCCATTGGCCGTCATCGGGTTAACGGCCGCGCGCCAGCCGCTGGTCATGCTGCTGGCGTTTGCGGTCTACCGTTTTTTCGATGGCTTGAAGCCGCCGCCGATTCACCTGGCCGAATATGTTCATGGCGGCTTGGGTATTGTGCTGGACGACGTGATTGCAGCCCTTGTGACCTGGGTCGTGCTGGCGCTACTGTTGAAGTTCTGGCAACGCCGAACGCTAAAAAGTACCTGACAATGCGCCTGAACTAAAAAGCGCCGCAGGCTAAAACTGCGGCGCTTTTCGTCATTGCATCAAGTTGTACTTATCGAAGCCTATTCCTTGACGACGATGACCGACTTGGCGTTGACGAATTCGTGCATACCGAAGCCGCCATGCTCTCGGCCGTAACCGGAGTCTTTCACGCCGCCAAACGGCATTTCCGGGGTGGCCACGCCAAAGCCGTTGATAAATACCATGCCGGTATCGAAGTACTGGCTGGCAAGCTCGGTGGCACGCTTCACATCCTTGGAAATGATCCCACCGCCGAGGCCATAACGGCTGTCATTGGCAATGCGCATGGCATCGTCGTCATCCTTGGCGCGAATCAAGGCCGCCACCGGGCCAAACAGCTCGTCATCGTAGGCGGGCTGGCCGGGGGTGACGTTATCCAGCACGGTGACCGGATAGAAGGCGCCTTGGCCGTCGGGCTTCTGGCCGCCGCATAGGATCGTCGCGCCCTGGCGTACGCTTTCTTCCACCTGCTCATGGAGGTCGTCGCGTAAATCGACGCGCGCCATGGGGCCGACATCGATGCCGTCTTGCGTGGGGTCGCCCACCTGCAGGGCGTTCATCCGCTCGACGAAACGCTCCTTGAAGGCCTCGTAGTTGGCCTCGGTCACCACAAAGCGTTTGGCGGCCACGCAGGTTTGCCCGGTGTTGTAGACACGACCCATCACGCAGGTGTCCACGGCGACGTCCAGGTCGGCGTCGTCGAGTACCAGATAGGCGTCGTTGGAGCCCAGTTCGAGCACGGTCTTTTTCAGGTGCTCGGCGGCCTTGGCGGCGACCTTGCGGCCTGCACCGTCGCTGCCGGTCAGCGTGACGCCGCGCACCGCCTTATGGGCGATGACCTGGTCGGAGACGTCGTGGGAAATCACCAGCGTACGGAAAACGTTTTCCGGCAGGCCCGCCTCGCGGTAGATTTTTTCCAGCAGCAGGCCGCTACCGGTGACGCATTCGGCATGCTTCAGCAGCACGGCGTTACCCGCCATGATGTTGGCGATGGAATAACGCACGACTTGATAAGCGGGGAAGTTCCACGGCTGAATGCCGTAGATGACGCCCATCGGCGAATAGGTCACGATGCCGCGTTCACCGTTGCTCGGGTTGCGCGTTTCATCGGCAAGGGATTCCGGGCCGCGCTCGGCAGTGTAATCGCAGATGCCCACACACAGGTCGACTTCCTGATAGGCCTGCGAGGGCAGCTTGCCCATTTCCTTGACCATGAAGTCGGCAAGTTCTTCTTTGTGCGCCTTGAGCGCCTCGCCAATGGCCTTGACCACCTTGGCACGGTGTTCGAGAGGCTTGAGCCGCCAGTCGAGAAATGCCTGATGGCTGGCCTCCACGATCTGCATCGCCTGGCTTTCATCCATCAGCGCATAGGTCTGGAGTGTTTCGCCAGTGGTGGGATTGACGGTGGTGATGCTGTTGCTCATAAGATCTCCTATCTATAGATCAACATGGTGGAATCAACGCTGCTCTTAGAACCGCGTCCTGGCGCGTCGCTAGTCGTTGACCGACTGGTCTATTATGAATGTCTTGGTAATATAGTAGAAGATAGAGGGTGTTGCCTAATAGCCTCTCACTATGGGGAGATAAACGTCTCGGTCAGTCAAAGGTGGGCCCGCCGGCCTCGTCGCCCCAGACTTCTTCCAGGCGGTCGTCGCGTCCGCAACTGAAGCGGTAGAACTTGTAGCGGACCGGGTTCTTCTCGTAGTAGTTCTGGTGGTATTCCTCGGCCGCCCAAAAAGCGTCCCCCGGCAGTATCTCCGTGGTTACGCTCTCTTCGAAGCGTTCTTCCATCTCTTCCTTGGAAGCTTCGGCCAGTTCGCGCTGTTCGTCATTCTGATAAAAGATCGCCGAACGGTACTGGTCGCCGACATCGCAGAACTGGCGGCCGACCGCGAAGGGGTCGATGTTGCGCCAGTAAATTTCCAGCAACTGCTCGTAGCTGATCTGGTCCTCGTCGTATTCGACCTTGACCACTTCGATGTGGTCGGTGTTGCCACTGCTGACGTCATCGTAAGTGGGGTTTTCCAGCTCGCCGCCGGCATAGCCGGAAATGGTCGCCGTCACGCCGGGCTGGCGGTCGTAAGGGGGTTCCATGCACCAGAAGCAACCCCCGGCAAATACCGCTTCCGCGGGCGTTTCAGCCTGCAGCGATGTACTGGTGATGCCAATGGCGGCCGTAGCGATACCCAGAGCTAACGGGCGAAACGGTAGGTGTTGCATCATGAGGTTGACTCCCGGTAGGTGAACCATGCTGTCGTCAGTTCTGAGTTGTTAAGTCGCCGGGTAGTTCACTTTCCTTATAAGCGAACGCTATCCCCTCGTTAAACCCGGCCGTGGCGTGGGGGCCATACGTCGTCCAGGGTTTTTAGCGCGGCGGCGATGGGTGGCTCGACGGAACGATCGTGTCGCCAAATCAGGCCCAGTGAACAGGGCAGGCGAACATGCTCCGCCACGGCCAGGCCGCTCTCCTGACGTTCCGCCATGGCCAGGGCATCCCTTGCCAGGCTAAGGCCCACGCCGGCGCGCACTAGATCGAGCATGCAGGCTTCCTGGTCGACCTGGGCGACACGGTTTGGCGTGATGCCGCCGTCGGCCAGGCGATGGTGAAGGAGCCGGTGGTGGACGGAGTCGGGGGGCGTGACGATCCACGGTAGACGGGCCAGAGACGTCCAGCGGGTGTCTGCCAGCCGCGCCTCCCAGCCGGCAGGGGCAATCACGTGATAGTCAAACTGGGTCAGCTCTCGCCAGGCCAGCGCCGAGTGGCCGGTACCTTCACCCGGGGGCGCCAGGTAAAAGCCCACGTCCAGCTCACCCTTTTCAATGCGCGTCAGTACGCGGCCACTCATGCCGTGGTGCAGCTCGGTTTCCAGCTGTGGCGCCCTGAGCATCAGGCGGCTTAAAAAAGCTCCCAGACGAATAAACTCGGGGTCGACGATGGTGCCGATGGTCAGTTTGCCGCGCAGCGTGCTGTGCAGGGCGCTGGCGGTTTGTTCAAAAGCGCTGGCGCTGGCCAATGCCTTTTCGGCGGCCGGCAGGAGAGCAAGGCCGTCGGCGGTCAGGCTCAGGCCTTGAGGACGTCGGTTGAAGAGAGCGAGCCCCAGGCTGGCCTGAAGCTGCTTCAACTTTAGGCTTACGGCGGGCTGGGTGAGGTGCAGTTGCTCGGCGGCGCGTGACACGCTGCCAGCGCGGGCAACCGCCACGAACGCCCGTAGTGTGGCGTATTCCTGCATGGGCGACCTTCTTGATGCGCATTGTTATTAATCAAGCTTATATCGTGGTTAAAAATTACTCAATTGATTGCCCCCGTTAGGCGGTTAATCTGGTGTTACCGCTATTTTAACTATCACGATACTTATAAAGGTTGCTTCCATGACCACCACAACGACCACCGCTATCCAGCATTTTATTAATGGCCAGGTAAGCCAGGGCACTGGCGATGCCCAGGACGTGTTTAATCCCGCGACGGGCCAGGTTAGCGGGCGCGTGTCGTTAGCCGGTGAGCACGATGTGAATGCCGCCGTGGACGCCGCCCAGGCTGCGTTTCCTGCCTGGGCCGATACGCCGGCCATTCGTCGCGCGCGGGTGATGTTCAGGTTTCTGGAGTTGCTCAACGCCAATAAAGATGCCTTGGCCGAGGCGATCACTAAAGAGCACGGTAAGGTGTTTACCGATGCTCAGGGCGAAGTGGCCCGGGGTATCGATATCGTCGAGTTCGCCTGCGGTATTCCCCAGTTGATGAAGGGCGACTATACCGAACAGGTGAGCACCGGCATCGATAACTGGACGGTACGCCAGCCGCTAGGTGTAGTGGCGGGGATTACGCCGTTCAACTTCCCCGTCATGGTGCCCATGTGGATGTTTCCTGTGGCCATTGCGACGGGTAATACGTTTATCCTCAAGCCGAGCCCGCTGGACCCCAGCGCCTCGTTGATGATTGCCGACCTGCTCAAGCAGGCCGGTTTGCCCGATGGTGTGTTCAACGTGCTGCAGGGCGGTAAAGACGCGGTTGAGCGGCTGCTGGATCACCCTGACGTCAAGGCACTGTCGTTTGTCGGCTCCACGCCCATCGCCAACCTCATTTACGAGCGCGGTGCCCGCCACGGGAAACGCGTCCAGGCGCTCGGCGGGGCGAAAAACCATATGGTGGTGATGCCCGATGCACATCTGGATAAGGCCGTTGATGCTCTGGTCGGCGCCGCCTATGGCTCGGCGGGCGAGCGCTGCATGGCAATCAGTGTGGCCGTGTTGGTGGGTGATGTGGCCGATAAGATCGTGCCAGCGCTTGCGGAGCGCGCCAAGTCCCTCAAAGTGAAAAACGGTATGCAAGTGGACGCTGAAATGGGCCCGATTGTGACCCGCGAAGCGCACCAGCGCATTACCGGTTACATCGACAAAGGCGTGGCCGAGGGGGCCGAACTGCTGGTTGACGGGCGCGAGTTTGACGCTTCACAGACCGGCGACGGCTGCGCAGATGGTTTCTGGATGGGCGGTACGCTGTTTGACCACGTCACCCCGGACATGACGATCTACAAAGAAGAGATTTTTGGCCCGGTACTGGTCTGCGTGCGGGTACCCGATGCGGCCACGGCGATTCAATTGATCAACGACCATGAGTTTGGCAACGGCGTCAGCTGTTTCACTGAAAGCGGCAGCGTGGCACGGGAGTTTGGTCGTCGCATTCAAGTGGGCATGGTGGGTATCAACGTGCCCATCCCGGTGCCCATGGCCTGGCATGGCTTCGGCGGCTGGAAGCGTTCGCTGTTTGGCGACACCCATGCCTACGGTGAAGAAGGCGTGCGTTTCTACACCAAGCAGAAGTCGATCATGCAGCGCTGGTCCGACTCGATTGATGGTGGCGCAGACTTTGTCATGCCCACCGCCAAGTAAACGCCGACGCGTTGCGGGAGCCAACTCATGACCGATACAACAAACAATACCTTTGACTTTATTGTCGTGGGGGCAGGCACCGCGGGGTGCCTGCTGGCCAATCGATTGAGCGCCAACCCCGATCATCGGGTGCTACTGATCGAGGCGGGCGGGCGCGATAACTATCACTGGATTCATATTCCGGTGGGCTATCTGTATTGCATCAATAACCCGCGCACTGACTGGATGTTCCGCACCGAGCCGGATAAAGGGCTCAACGGTCGCTCGTTGATTTACCCGCGGGGCAAGACCCTGGGCGGCTGTTCGAGCATCAACGGCATGCTGTATATCCGAGGCCAGGCGCGGGATTATAACCACTGGGCCGAGGTGACCGGCGACGATGCCTGGCGCTGGGAAAACTGCCTGCCTGATTTTATCAAGCACGAACACCATCATCGTCTGGACGAAGGTGGCGATGCTGATCCCGAGCACCGCGACTTCCATGGCCACGGCGGTGAATGGCGGGTGGAAAAGCAGCGGTTAAGCTGGCAAGTGCTGGATGATTTTGCTGAAGCAGCGGCACAGTCAGGTATTCCCCGGACACGCGACTTTAATCGCGGCGACAACGAAGGGGTGGACTACTTTGAGGTCAATCAGCGTGCCGGTTGGCGTTGGAATACATCAAAAGCGTTTTTGAAGCCGGTGCGACAGCGTCATAACCTGACCATCTGGCACTCAACCCATGTCAACCAACTCCTATTTGCTAACGATGGCACAACACCCCGCTGTGTGGGTGCCGAGGTGGTGCGCAACGGTGAAACGCTGCGTGTGGGCGCCAACCGGGAAGTGATCCTGTCTGCCGGGTCGATTGGTTCCCCTCAGTTGTTGCAGCTTTCCGGCATTGGTCCCGCTGACCTGCTGGCCGAGCACGATATCGAGGCAGTGAGCGCCTTGCCCGGCGTGGGCGAAAACCTGCAGGATCACCTGCAAATCCGCTCGGTGTATAAGGTTCAGGGGGGTAAAACGCTCAACACGATAGCCAATTCCCTGGTAGGCAAGGCTAAAATTGGCCTGGAATATGCCCTTAAACGTACTGGTCCCATGAGCATGGCGCCGTCACAGCTGTGCATATTTACGCGCAGCTCCGAGGAGTATGACGACGCCAATATCCAGTATCACGTTCAGCCGTTAAGCCTGGAAGCGTTTGGTCAGCCGCTGCACCCCTATGCCGCGATTACGGCGAGCGTGTGTAACCTGAATCCCAGCAGCCGCGGGACGGTCAGGATTAAAAGCCGCGACCCGCGCCAGGCACCGGCGATAGCGCCGAATTACCTGAGTACGCCGGAGGATCGCCAGGTGGCGGCTGATTCCTTGCGGGTCACGCGTAGAATTGCCGAGCAGCCGGCCTTTGCGAAGTATCAGCCTGAGGAAGTAAAACCGGGCCTTGAGTACCAGAGCGACGACGAGCTGGCGCGCCTGGCAGGTGATATTGGCACGACGATTTTTCATCCGGTGGGCACCGCGCGGATGGGGCGAGACGACGATCCCATGGCCGTGGTCGATAGCCGACTGCGGGTTCGGGGTGTCACTGGCCTTCGGGTAGCGGATGCCAGCGTGATGCCGACGATCACCAGCGGCAACACCAATTCACCGACGCTGATGATCGCTGAAAAAGCCGCAGGGTGGATACTTTCGGCGCGGTCATCGTACTGACACTTTTTTACGCGATAGTATTGACGTGTGCTGAAACAAGGCGCATTCTTCTGAGCAGTAGGTTAGCAAGTCGAACGTTGTCAGCAGTATCGAAGCGCCGCAAGCGTTGAGTCTGGTGAAAGTTTCTTGTTCTACCCACTGCAACTCGGGTATTACCCGGCTTTAAATACGCTTTATCGAGGATTTCGATCATGGCAACTGGTACCGTTAAGTGGTTTAACGACACTAAAGGCTTCGGCTTCATTTCTCCGGACGACAACGGCGACGACCTGTTCGCGCATTTCTCCGAAATTCAGGCTGACGGCTTCAAAACTCTGCAAGACGGTCAGAAGGTTTCCTTCGACGTCACCCAGGGTAAAAAAGGCCTTCAGGCTTCCAACATCAAAGTTCTGTAATTCAGAACGGTGATGTGTGCCATCAGCCGATAGCTGATGTGCTGAAAAACCCCGCTTATGCGGGGTTTTTTGTATGTGTATGAAAAATCGCCACATTACTCGCCCTAGACGTTGCTTTGCGCTAGGGTGAGGTTTTTTTAAGCAAGGGATGAATCATCATGACAGCGCCTGGCGAACTCATTATCGAGCCGAAAAGCGGTAAACCCGCCGATGCGTGTGTGTTCATATTGCATGGTTTAGGTGCCGACGGGCATGATTTTGAACCTTTAGTTCCCGCGCTGGGTTTGCCGGCCAGCGCCAATGTACGTTTTATCATGCCTCACGCCCCGCGTTTGCCGGTGACCATCAACGGCGGGATGGTGATGCCTGCCTGGTACGATATCCTGGCGATGGACCTGGGCCGCCGGGTCGATGAAGCGCAGCTAAAGGTTTCGGCCAAGCGTATTCAAACGCTGATTCATGAGCAGATTGATCAGGGTATCGATAGCCAGCGGATTATTGTGGCGGGATTTTCCCAGGGCGGCGCCGTTGCTTATCATGCCGCGCTTTCGTTTCCCGAGCCGCTTGGCGGACTCTTGGCAATGTCGACCTACTTCGCCACCGCCGACAGCATTGATCTGGCCGAAGCCAATCGACAGATTCCCATTGAGGTTCAGCATGGCAGCTTTGACCCCATCGTGCCGGAAAGCTTGGGCAAAAGCGGCGCTGACCGCTTAACGAGTCTGGGCTATGCCGTCAATTACCGGCAGTACTCCATGGCCCACTCGCTTTGCCCTCAGCAGGTAAGCGATATTGGGCGCTGGCTTTTACAGCGCCTGAGCAGCTAATTAAAACATTGACGCTGTGCTGGTAAGCGTTATTTCAGGAGTAGGCGCATGTTTCGACCCTCGCGTGGCCGCCAAGCCGAACTCCCCAACGAAATTCCCAAGCCAGGCTGGCACGACATCGTCTGGCGTGTTTTGCGCTCGGCACGTCGTGACCGCATCATGCTGCTGGCAGCGGGTGTTGCCTTCTACGCGCTGCTTGCGTTGTTTCCGACCATTGCGGCGGTTATCTCTCTATGGGGGCTGTTTTCCGATCCGAATGAAGCAAGCCAGCAACTCTACAACCTCATCCGTTTGATGCCCCCCGAGGCGGCACAACTGATCGACAACCAGGCTCAGGAGGTGGTGGATAGCGTTGGGTCGAGTAATGAAATGGCGGCGCTGGTGAGCCTGTTGATTGCCATGTATATCGCCTCCAAGGGGGTCAGTGGCCTGATCGTGGGGCTGAACGTGGTGTATGGCGAACAGGAGCAACGCAGCGTTTGGCGTTTGGCTTTGCTGGTTACCACCATGACGCTCGGCATGATTGGCATGACGCTTCTGACGCTGGGATTCATAGGCCTGGTGCCGATGCTGGTCGATGCATTGGCGGTTGTTACCCCTCTGGACCGGATTATTGATTTTATGCGCTGGCCAGCCTTGCTGGTGATGATGAGTGCTGTCATCGCGCTGCTTTATCGCTTTGCGCCCTACCGGCGTGCCGCAAAATGGGAGTGGCTGAGTGTCGGCACCATGGTGGCAACGCTGCTTTGGCTGTTGGGGTCGGGCGGACTGTCGCTTTACGTGCGCTACTTTTCCAACTTCAGCGAGCTATACGGCTCCCTGGGGGCTGTAGTGGTACTGATGCTGTGGTTTTTACTCTCGGCATTTGTGGTATTGCTGGGTGCCGAAATCAACTGCGAGCTGGAGCGTCAGACCCGCCAGGACACGACCATTGGTCAGGAACGCCCGCTGGGACAGCGCGAGGCCTACGCCGCCGACACCCTGGGGCGTCAGCATCCGTGGCACGAAAAGGACGACACCAAAATGCCGGGGGATAATAACCGCCACGACTAATCTGATGCGCTCCGCCTCCTGCCTTAGGGCAGGAGGCGGGCTTGGTTTTAAAGCGTTACAGGAGTTCTTCGGCGGCCAGGGCCAGGCGGGAACGCTCGACGCTTTTCAGCGTGATATGCCCGGCATGGGGCCAGTCGCGGAATCGCTCTACCACGGCGGCCATGCCGCAGGTATTGGCGGTCAGGTAAGGGGTGTCGATCTGTCCTACATTGCCCAAGCAGACGATTTTGGTATTGCGCCCGGCCCGGGTGACCAGCGATTTTAGCTGCTTGGGCGTGAAGTTCTGCGCCTCGTCGATGATCAGAAAGGTGTCGTTGAGGGTACGCCCGCGCATGAAGCTGGGCGCGCGTATTTGTACCCGAGAGCCGATCAGCTGCCGTGTGGCGCCGTTGTCCCAGGTGGACTCGCCTTCATCGTTACGTAACAGGTTATCCATGTTGTCGTGGAAGGCGCCCATCCACGGCGACATTTTCTCCTCCTCGGTGCCGGGTAGAAAGCCGATATCCTCGCCCATGGGAATCGGCGCGCGGGTAAACACAATGCGTTCGAACTGCTTTTGATCCAGGGTCTGCTGGAAGGCGGCGGCTAGTGTCATGTAGGTTTTGCCGGTACCCGCGTTACCGGCGATGGTGACCAGGTCGATCTCCGGATCCATCAGCAGGTTGAGGGTGAAGTTTTGCCGACTGTCGTGGGCGTGAACTCCCCAAACGCCCGCATGGTGACGGTAGTTGGTGAGCAGTTGCAGCCGTGCCGAGGTAGGCCCCAGCTCGCGGATGATCGCCTCGAACTCAGCACCGTTTTCGCTATCCGACACCAGCATACCCACGTGCCAGTGACGCGGCATGTCGCCACTTAGTTGGTAGAAGGTGTGATGGTCGATGCGTTCGACGGTCACCTCCACGTTAAGCGCTTCCCAAAGCGAGGCGCCGTGCGGGCCTGCAGAGGTGTATACCTGGGCGCCTTCGATCATCGCGTCGCTGTCGTCGAACGCACGATCATTCAGGTAATCCTCGACGGGCACTTTCAACGCTGCTGCCTTGACGCGCAGGTTGATATCTTTGGTGATCAGGATCACCGAGGCATCGGGGCGTTCTTCGCGCAGCCGACAGGTTTCGGCGAGGATACGGTTATCGGGGCTGTCGTCCAGGGAGTCAAAGGGTTTGAGGTCGCGGTAGCAAAGAAAATGCAGCTTGCCGGACTCCCCGGTGATACGTGGAATCGGGATGCCGCTTTGAATTTCGTCGAAGGTGACCTGGCTGGTGAGGTCTGAAAGCGTACGGCTGATCTGGCGCGCTGTACGGGCGATTTCGCGGATACCGTTTTTGTGCTTGTCCAACTCCTCCAGGACGGTCATGGGGATAACGACATCGTGCTCGTCAAAGTGGTAGAGCGCGGCGGGGTCATGAATCAGGACATTGGTGTCCAACACGTAAAGCCTGGTTGCTTTCTTATCGAGTCGTACCATCGTGGCATTCACTCCGTGGTTGACGGCAACGTCGACACTGGCAGGTGCGTCTTACGTCCTAATGACACTTGCCTGTGTCGTTAAGATGGCGTGTCCTGGTACCTCCTTATTTAGCGCTTTTTAATAGCTTGGAAGGCATTGGTGTTTTTTGCCAATAAATCTCTTTCAACGAACGATGTCAACGCGAAGCGAGCGCTCTGAGGCTGGCATCTATTATGCTATCGTCGATGACGGCGCTTGGAGCGCAAACTCGCCCGTTGCCGCGTATCAATCCGACGACTTAAACGAAGAACACTGTGTTGGCGATGAGGTTTCCATGACACCCGCGATTAATAGCGCAAAACGCGCAGGCATTGCCTTTCAAGTTCACGAATACACTCACGAGCCGACGGCCGAATCCTACGGTATGGAAGCAGCGGAGAAGCTCGGCATTGCGGCTGAGCAGGTATTCAAGACCCTGGTCGTCAAGCTGGATGGCAAGCAGCTGGCGGTGGGCATTGTGCCCGTCACCGGGCAGTTGAACCTGAAACAGATCGCCAAAGCCGCCGGGGCCAAAAAAGCCGCCATGGCGCAACCCGATGAAGTGGAACGCACAACGGGTTATGTGCTGGGGGGTGTCAGCCCGCTGGGGCAGAAAAAGCGTCTGGCTACCTTTATCGACTGCTCTGCCGACGCGTTCGCCACGATTTATGTCAGCGCTGGAAGGCGCGGGCTTGAAATCGAGCTGGCGCCCAAGGATCTGCAAGCCCTCAGCCAAGCGCAACTGGCCCCTATCCTGGCATGACAACAGGGCGCGAGGAGGCGCTTTCTGGTATGGTGCGAGGCATTAAGGCCGCTCATGCTTAGCGGGGTATTTTTGCCCCTTCAGGAATTTTTCTGTGTCCGACACTTCTTTTGCTTCTCTGGCGCTGCCCAGTGCACTCGCCAGTAATCTCGACTCGCTGGGCTATCACCACATGACGCCGGTTCAGGCACAAAGCCTGCCGCCCATGCTGGCCGGCCGCGATGTCATGGCCCAGGCCAAAACCGGCTCGGGTAAAACCGCCGCCTTTGGACTGGCATTGCTGGCCGAGCTGCGCGTCGAGGCGTTCGCCGTTCAGGGGCTGGTGCTGTGCCCCACCCGGGAGCTTGCTGATCAGGTGGCGGAGGAACTACGCCGCCTGGCCCGGGCAATGCCCAACGTGAAAATCCTCACACTTTGCGGGGGCGCGCCGCTGGGGCCACAGCTTTCGTCGTTGGACCACGGTGCGCATATCGTGGTCGGCACACCGGGGCGCATTGACGAGCACTTGCGTAAAGGCTCTCTGACGCTTGGCTCGCTAACGACTCTGGTGCTGGATGAAGCTGACCGCATGCTGGATATGGGCTTTCAGGAAACGATCGACGCCATCATTGCCGACACCCCGGCCGACCGCCAGACGCTGCTGTTTAGCGCCACCTTCCCCGATGAGCAGACATCCGGCGGACTGGCGGCGATGACACGCGGCGTGATGCAGGACCCGGTGACGGTCAAGGTGGCCGAGGTTCATGACGCCACCACCATCGACCAGCATTTCTATCAAGTCGCAAGTGAAGACGCCCGCTTTGCCGCACTCAAACAGCTGCTGTTGGTTAACCGGCCGACCACCAGCGTGGTGTTCTGCAATACCAAGCGCGAGACTCAGGCGGTGGCCGACCAACTGGTAGATGCCGGTTTTAGTGCGGTCGCGCTGCACGGTGATCTGGAGCAGAAAGACCGCGACCGACTGCTTGTCTTGTTTGCCAATCAAAGCGCGTCTATTTTGGTAGCCACCGACGTGGCAGCCCGTGGATTGGATATTGCCCAATTGGATGCGGTGTTCAACTACCAGATCGCCCGTGAGCTGGATGTCCACGTCCACCGCGTGGGTCGCACCGGGCGGGCTGGGGCGAGCGGCATTGCCTGCACCCTGGTAACCCCCAAGGAAACCTACCGGCTGGAAAAGCTGGCCGACGTGTTGGGTGAAACCCTGACCACCGAGCCGCTGCCCAAGGCAACAAACGCTTTGCCGTTCGAGCCGCCCATGGCCACCCTGCAACTGGCCGGCGGCAAGAAAGACAAGTTGCGCCCCGGCGATATTTTGGGTGCACTGACCAGTGAAGGCGGCTTGCGCGGTGACCAGGTAGGCAAGATAAAAGTGCTTGCTCGCAGCGCCTACGTGGCGGTTGAGCGGGACAGAGTTCAGCAGGCCCAGGCAAAGCTTGAGCGTGATAAGTTGA
This sequence comes from Halomonas sp. CSM-2, assembly GCF_002119345.1. Taxonomy (NCBI): domain Bacteria; kingdom Pseudomonadati; phylum Pseudomonadota; class Gammaproteobacteria; order Oceanospirillales; family Halomonadaceae; genus Halomonas; species Halomonas sp. CSM-2. The sequence continues at coordinate 43,871 of NZ_NBYR01000025.1, forward strand.
AAGGGCGAGCCTTTCGCGTCCGTCGCATTCGCCATTAAGTGTCTATTTGAGCGTGAACTGAAAAGGAGCCAACGCAGCGACCCATGAAAATTCCTAAACGATTACAGCCCTTGGTCGATGACGGCATGATCGACGAAGTACTGATGCAATTGATGAGCGGTAAGGAAGCCCAGGTCTATGTGGTGCGCTGCGGTGAAGAGGAGCGCTGCGCGAAGGTCTTCAAGGAAGCCAAGCAGCGTAGCTTCAAGCAGGCGGCCCAGTACCAGGAAGGACGTAAAGAGCGTAACACCCGCCGCGCCAGAGCGATGTCCAAGAAAACCCGTTACGGCCAGAAAGAGCAGGAGCAGGCCTGGCTCAACGCGGAAGTCGATGCGCTTTACCGGCTGGCCGGTGCAGGCGTACGGGTACCCGAGCCCCACGGCTTTGTGGATGGCGTCCTGCTGATGGAAATGATCACCGACGCCGACGGCAACGTGGCCCCACGCCTGGATGAAGTCACCTTGACGCCGGAGCAGGCAGAGGCCTACTTCGCGAAGGTGATTCAGGACGTGGTGCGCATGCTGTGCGCCGGTTTGATCCACGGCGACCTGTCGGAGTTCAATGTGCTGGTGGATGCCCATGGCCCGGTGATTATCGACCTGCCCCAGGCCGTTGACGCCGCCGGTAATAACAGCGCCGCGGCGATGCTGTATCGCGATGTGGATAACATGCGCAACTACTTCGGCCAGTATGCACCCGCGCTTCTCGACACCCATTATGGTAAAGAAATGTGGGCACTGTACGAATCCGGCGAGCTGCACCCCGACAGCAAGCTTACCGGTCATTTCGACTTTGATACCCATATCGCCGACGTGGATGAACTGATGGAAGTCATCGACGACGCCAAAGAGGAAGAAGCCGAGCGACAGGCGCGCATGCGCGACGATGGCGATGATGATGGCGAGATTCCACAGCCTTACTGATCCCGCAATGAATAGGCTCCTCTGGCCTTGTGCCAGCGCGAGGCGCTGTTGCAATGCGATCAAGGCCTAGCCGAGTAGCTCATTGGCCTGTTTGACGACGTTTTCGACGGTAAAACCGAAATGCTTGAACAGGTCGCCCGCCGGAGCCGATTCGCCGTAGGTGGTCATGCCGATCACCCGGCCATCCAGGCCCACGTACTTGTACCAGTAGTCCGCATGCCCGGCTTCGATGGCGATACGCTTGGTGACCACCTTGGGCAGTACGCTTTCACGGTATTCGGCATCCTGGCCGTTAAAACGGTAGGCCGAGGGCATGGACACCACGCGGACGGCCTTGCCCTGCTGCTCGAGCTCAGCGGCGGCGTCCATCGCCAATGACACTTCTGAGCCGGTGGCAATCAGAATCAGCTCGGGCGTTACGGGCGTGCCTTCACTGTCCTTGAGAACAGGGTCTTTAAGCACGTACGCCCCGTTTTGAATCGACGCCAGCTGTGCCTTGGTGCGCTGCTGATGGGGCAGGCCCTGACGCGAGAGAACCAGCGCGGTGGGGCCGGAGTGGCGTTTGAGGGCGGCGTCCCAGGCCGCCACGGTTTCCACCGCATCGCAGGGGCGCCAGGTGTTCAGGTTGGGCGTGGTGCGCAGGCTGGTCAGCTGCTCGATCGGTTGGTGGGTCGGGCCATCTTCGCCAAGGCCGATGGAGTCATGGGTGAAGACGTAAATCGCCTGTTGCCCCATCAGCGATGCCATGCGCACTGAATTACGCATGTACTCCATGAAAATCAGGAAGGTCGCCCCGAACGGCACAAAGCCGCCGTGCAGGCCAATCCCGTTCATGACCGCGCCCATGCCAAACTCGCGCACGCCATAGTGCAGGTAGTTGCCACTGGCGTCTTCCGGCGTGATCGCTTTGGCGC
>NZ_NBYR01000042.1:0-6836 GCF_002119345.1 Halomonas sp. CSM-2
AAAAACCCCCCCGGTSCCGCCCGCCACAAACACGGCGGAAATATCATGGCTAATAAACCAGGCTAGCCGCTCACGGTAGCTGGCTTCATCAAACTGGCCGTTGTCATCGAAGTCGGTGATCGGGAACGAGAGCAGGCCATCACCGATCGCTTGTATTACGTCTTGTTTGGAAAACTTCACGCCACCATCCTCATGCTTCCCTTGTCCAGATACGCCTCGTGGAGGTTAGGCTCTACGTAGCGCAGCAGTTGTGATACATCATACAAATTAAAGCTAGTCACCTAGTCTTATTTAGGCAAGCCGCGATCAGTGAAACACGACCAAAGTTGAACCAGGTCATTTGCTTAGCCAACGTAAGAAAAAGAAGTATCTATCTGATAATAAATTATTATGCCGATAACCCTCGTCTTTATAGACGAGGGTACTGAGGTGAGGATGCCATCAAGTATTAACGTTTAGCGGACCAACGCGGGCTTTTTGGGATCGAACTCCCATCCTGGAATCAAGAACTGCATGGCCATGGCGTCATTGCGCTGAGTCACGTCGAGGCTCTTGTAAAGCGCATGTGCCTCTTTCAGCTTCTCTTCATCCAGCTCGACGCCGAGGCCTGGGGTTTTAGGCACGGTCAGCTTGCCATCACGGATCTGGAACGGCTCTTTGGTGATACGTTGGCCATCCTGCCAGATCCAGTGGGTATCGATGGCGGTGATCTCGCCAGGGCAAGCGGCCGCTACGTGGGTCATCATCGCCAGGGAAATGTCGAAGTGGTTGTTGCTATGCGAGCCCCAGGTCATGCCCCACTCGTTGCACAGCTCGCCGACCATCACAGCGCCCTGCATGGTCCAGAAATGGCAGTCCGCCAGCGGAATATCGACGGAATTAAGCTGCACGGCATACTGCAATTGCTTGAAATCGGTCGCGATCATGTTGGTTGCTGTAGGCAGACCGGTGCGCTTTTTGAACTCGGCCATGGTCTCGCGACCGGAGTAACTCTCTTCCTGACCACAGGGATCTTCAGCATAGCTTAGCAGGTGCTTGATCGGATCAAGCACGCGTACCGCTTCGTCGAGCTTCCAGGCGCCGTTGGGGTCGAGGGTCAAACGGGCTTCCGGGAAAGCTTCATGGAGTGCGCGGATGCAGTCGGCCTCTTCCTCGCCGCGCAGTACGCCACCCTTGAGCTTGAAGTCCTTGAAGCCGTAGCGATCATAGGCGGCCTTTGCCAGGTTAGCGACCGCATCTGGGGTGAGCGCCTCTTTGTAGCGCACCTCGTCCCAGGTATCTTTGGGATTCTCGGCCTTGGGGTACGGCAGGTCCGTCTTTTCAGGGTCACCCAGCAGAAAGAGATACCCAAGCGCTTCGACTTCGTCGCGCTGGCGCCCGTACTGCCCCAGCAAATCTGCCACCGGCATACCCAGCGCCTGACCGAACAGGTCGAACAATGCCGATTCAATAGCGGTAATAACGTGAACCGCAACGCGTAGATCGAAGGTCTGGCGGCCACGCTCTTCACGTCCATTTTGGGCCAGGATCTGGCGCGCCTGGTTCAGCGTCTGCTTGACGTTGTTGACTTGCGAGCCTTCAACAAGGGAGCGGCACTGCTCCAACCCCTTGATGATACCGTCGCTGGACGGGATTTCCCCGACCCCTTTATTGCCAGCGTCATCTTCTAGAATCAGCACGCAGCGGATGAACCAGGGGGCATGGCCGCCGCTCAGGTTGAGCAAAAAACCATCGTAGCCAGCCACCGGCACAACACGCATTTTTTTAATCGTCGGAAACATTTAAATTTGCCTCTTTATAGTATCGGCTCTGTCGAGATGTGTTTCTGCTGTTAAGTCACTGGTGCGGGATTGAATAGCACCAGGTCGTTGTAAAGGCCGAGCTTATCGGCGGCAACGCGCCGACGGCCGCTGGCCACGTCGAGAATGAGTTGGAAAAGCTCCCATCCCATATCCTTGATGGATGACTCGCCCGTGGCGATGCGTCCGGCATCGAGGTCGATCAGATCATGCCAGCGACGCGCCAGGGTAGAGTTGCTCGAGACCTTGATCACCGGGGTCATCGGCAGGTTGTAGGGTGTCCCGCGTCCGGTGGTAAAGACCTGCAGGTTCATGCCCGCTGCTGCCTGCAAGGTACCGCAGATAAAGTCGCTGGCAGGGGTGGCGGCGAAGGTCAGTCCGCGTTTTCGCAGACGCTCTCCAGGCCCAATAACGTCAATGATGGGTGAGTTACCCGACTTGATCACCGACCCCAAGGCTTTTTCAACGATATTGCTCAATCCGCCTTTCTTGTTGCCAGGCGACGTATTGGCACTCCGATCGGTTTGACCCTGAGACAGGTAATCGTCATACCAGGCCATTTGATCGACCAGTGCTTTACCGACGGAAGAATCAATCGCGCGGGGCGTCAACAGGTGAATCGCATCGCGCACCTCGGTGACTTCAGAGAACATCACGCTACCACCGGCCCGGACGATCAAGTCGGTTGCAAACCCCACGGCCGGGTTAGCTGTCAGTCCAGAGAAGGCATCGCTACCACCGCATTGCATGCCGACCACAAGCTCGGACACCGGGCAAGTTTCCCGCTGCCGCTTATCGAGATGCTCAAGATGTCGCTCTGCCATGGCCATGATGCCTGCCACCATATCGTCAAAGCCCTCGAACGACTCGTCCTGCAGGCTCAACACATTGGCCTGGGGATCAGCAGCCTCAGTATTCTCGTAGATCCTCACTGGCTGATCATCCACCAGGGTAGAGGGCTGCAGTTTCTCGCACCCCAGCCCGATGACCATGACGTCGTCACCAAAGTTGGGATTCTGAGCCAGATGCTTGAGCGTGCGAATGGGCACTACGGCGGCCGGAGCGTTGATCGCCACGCCACAGCCATAGCTATGGTTAAGCCCTACCACCGCATCGACATTGGGAAACTTGGGCAATAACTCACGTTTTATGCGCTGCACCACGTGATCCACAATACCCGCCACACACTGCACGCTGGTGGTAATGCCGAGAACATTCTGGGTCCCGACACTACCGTTGGCATTACGGAACCCCTCAAAGGTGTAACCTTCCAATGGCTCCACTGGTGGCGCCGGACGTGTCGCCAGCGGCAGATCGTCCAACGCAGGCGGTGTAGGCATGAGTAGATTGGTCTCATTGACATGGCCACCACAAGGGATCGCCAGGGCGGCCGTTCCTATCACCTCACCGTAGCGAATCACGGCATCCCCCTCGGCCAGGGCCACCAGAGCTACTTTGTGGCCCTGAGGCACATGCGTCTGGAGTTCAATGCCGTCATCAAGACGCTCGCCAACTGCCAGCCCACCCTGTGCGACAGCAACGGCAACATTATCACTGGGATGAATGCGAATCACACGAGGTGACTGATTGTCCTGCGTCATGGTCGACCCTCCGGGATATGCAGTTGAATAGCTATCACTGGGAAGCTCCCTCGCGGCTGACCTTACGACGCTTGAGCCCCATTAAGATGGAAAAAATCACCGACGCGATGATCAAGATCCAAAGCACAACGGCGATTGGGCTCTTGGTGAAGAAGATGGAGAAAGTGCCAGCAGACTCAAGGCTCTTGACGAAATAGACTTCCGCCTGGCTGCCTAAAATAAAGCCAATAATCAAAGGTGCGACTTCGAGCCCGACCTTCTGAATGACGTAGCCCAGCACACCGAAGATCAAAAGGGTCCAGACATCGAACATGATGCCGTAATTGATCGCATAGGCACCGACCACGCACATCATCACAATGATCGGGAAGAGAAGGTGCTTGGGTACCATCACCACCTTGGCGATATGCTTGATGGCGTAGAACATCAGGAAGAACATCACGATGTTGGCGAAGATCAGCGCCGTCATCATCACATACCAGGTATCCACGTTCTCCGGGATGAACAGCGGCCCCACCTGGATGCCTTGAAGGGTGAAGGCACCAATCAGCACAGCGGTGGTAGAGTCACCGGGGATCCCCAGGGAAAGCAGTGGAATAAGCGCACCGCCGGTCAAGGCATTATTGGCAGACTCCGAGGCAATCAAGCCCTGAGGCGCACCCTTGCCCATTTCAGAGGAGTCCTTCGACAGGTTCTTCTCCTGGGTGTAAGCCAGCACAGATGCCGCACTACCGCCCACCCCCGGCAGCATGCCGACGAAGGTACCTATAAATGAGGAGCGAACCAGGTTGGTCAAACGACCTTTGAAGATCGACATGGAGAAACCGCTGCTCCCTTTGCCGAGCTTCACGCCTTCACCGGTCAGGTCATTCTTAACGCCTTTTTCGGCCTCGAGCAGAATCGTTGAGATACCAAAGATACCGATCAATACAGGCAGCAAAGAGAAGCCTTCAAACAGGTAAGGCTCCAAGAAATCAAACATCAGCCGCGTTTTGCCGTTGCCGCCATCAGAGGTGCTATAGACGCCAACCAGGCTTAGCCAGATGCCGATCACGCCGCTGAAGATACCCACCAGCATGTTGCTGGAGAGTGAGGCAATCACGCTCAACGCAAGCAGAATGATCAGGAACTTCTCCACATAGGAGAATTTGATCGAGAAATCTGCCAGCACCGGCGCAAAAAAGAACAGCACGGCCGCACTGATAAGACCGCCGACCACTGAGGCGATGACGCTGACCCGAAGGGCCTTCTCGCCCTCACCTTTCTGGGCCATCGGGTAGCCATCGAAGGTGGTGGTGATAGACGAGGGAGTGCCGGGAATATTAATCAGAATCGCCGGCACCATACCGCCCGATATTCCCCCTACATACAGGCCAAGCAACAGCGCCAAGCCGTGGTTAAGGCCCAGGGCGTAGGTCAACGGGAGACACACGGCTACCGCCATAGTCGCCGTCATGCCGGGTATTGCGCCAAAGATGATGCCGACCAGGGCGCCCAAGGCAGCAAGAAGGAAAAACGTTAGATCAAGAAGTGACAAAAATTCCATGGGGGGTACTCACTTCGGTCACGGCAGGGTAATTTTAAAAAGCTTGGCCAGTACGAACCAAGCCACGCTGGGCGCAACAATGGCCGTGATCACCGCAGTGGTCACCGCCTTTTTTGTCCACTCATGCATATACATCAATGCCATAAGCAAGACGAAAACCATCGAGACGAACAGGAAACCGTAACCCGTATAGGGAAACATGTTGCCCACGAACGCCATCAGGTAGAAATACGCCACCATCAAGGCGAGAGTACCGAAGAAGCGGAAGCTATCCATGGACTCACCGATAATCGGCAAGGTGCGCTCGCCGCGCCTTACAGCGGCCAAAAAAGGAATTGTCTTTGTCACTAACACGGCAAGGAACAGCAGCGCCAACACCCAATGAATAATCATCGGGAAGAACAGATGGGACGTCTCGAAATCGATCGAGATGCTAAGCAGACTTGACAGACCTGATTCCATAACAGCTCCGATATAGGCAGCAGGCGATCCTGGCCTATCGTGGTTCTATAGTGCTTATGTCTGATGGCGATGGCACCGACACTCATGTGCCGGTGCCTGAATCGCTTACTTGATGTTTTCGATAATGCCTTCGTAGCGTGCCATCTTGTCTTGCAGGTACTCAGACGCTTCGTGAGAAGGCTTGAAGTTAGGAATGAAGAATGCGTTCTTTTGTGTTTCTTGAATCTCACCTTCCTCGTAGATTTCTGCTAGAGCTTCATCAATCTGCTCAACGATGGCAGGATCCATATCTTTGTTATAAAGAAAGAAGAACTCCTTATCGAAGGTGAAGTTTTCGTCATCCCCCATTGTGACATTGACGTTAGGCTCAACGTATTCCAGTAACTGTTCACGAGAGGTCTGGCCCAGGCCCTCTTCTGGCGCCTGTTCAATCGTCTGTTCACGGGCTGTCAACCAGACAAATCGCATGGCCTTTTGATCATCTTCCGGCAAGCGCGTGTATTGCTCGTTAGCCTGCACTGTACCGTTAATCACGTCAGCCTGGTCATCAAAAAGCTGCTGATTCTTGTCTGACTGGGATCCGGTATTGACCGCCACCAGGTTGTCTTCCTGACCAGGGTGCTCAATCGCAATGGCATTCTTTAATGCACTAAAACCGATTTCCGAGACACCGCCTGGCTGGATTGCGACGCGTACCGTCTCTCCTTCACCCACCGCAGCAATAATGTCATTAAGGGTTTCGTAAGGAGAGTCTTTTGGCACCAAGTAGGCATTGCCTGGGTTAATAGCCACTGTCGGGCCCACGGTATATTTTTCAAAAATATTGTCGTAGCCCTCCACACCATACAAATACCCCAGGTAGGACTGGTCATGGAAAATCATCAGCGTGTTGCCACGGGAATCGCGGTCCAGGGTCCGGAAAGCAGAGTTCGCGCCAACCGCGTCGACCTTCATGTTCAGGTCAAGTTTTTCGGATAACGCATCCGCAACAATGCTGGAGTTCTGATAGGTATCACCACCGGTCGACGTAGAGCCGATGACCACCCGTACATTGCCCCGCAAAGGGCCATCCTGGGCAAAGGCAACACCCGAACCAACAGCCATTGATGCCATCAAGGCGGCCGAACCCAGTCCAGCTAGCGCTTTCTTAGATACCAACATGCTTCACCTCATTCGATCGTTGTAAATTTATTATGGTCTTGCAGTTTGAGAAGGACTTTACCTGGCTTTATCGATTAGTTGCTTGAGCTGCCGACATTCGTCAGCGGTAGGCATCGTTAAAGGCGCGCGCACCTCTCCCGCCGGGCGGCCAATAATATCGGCACCGGCTTTGATCAGGCTCACGGCATACCCGGCTTTTTGATCACGCAAATCGATAAACGGGATAAAAAAGTCCTGGGTAATTTGCTTAACGACACGGCTGTCCCC
>NZ_NBYR01000019.1:0-92381 GCF_002119345.1 Halomonas sp. CSM-2
TGATAGCAGTGGCCTGCCCTGTTCAGGCGAGTGACGCTGGTCCAGTACCACAAAGCCGCGCTGGCCTGTCACCATCCCCGCAAGGTTGTCCGCCGGATAACAGCGTTCGGCAAGTTGGTTTAACCAGCCAGACATGGGCAATCCTCGCGCGAACACTGGGTGTCATTGATCTTGCCGCAGAGCGGCATGATGGCCGCTTCGCTTAGCTGGTAATCCTTCAGCTTTGGCAGTGATGTTGGCGGTATGGCTTCATGCCCCTCTGTCACCGCATGCCCTGGTAGAAGCGGACCTTCCACCGCCTGCCCACTGCCACTGCCGGGGCTGCCGCCTGCGTTGACGCGCACCTTGGGACCAACGATGGTAATGCCGCTGCCGTCCAGTTTGAGAAAGCTGCCACCGGCGTTCAGGGTTAATTCGTCCCCCGCCTCAAGCACCACTTTATGGCCTGCCTTGATATGCAATTCCCGGCCGCTTTCGCTGAGCCAGGCCTGGCCTGTATTGATATGCAGCGTGCCGTCAACGCTGAAGTGCTGTTGGCCTTCGGTGTGCTCGAAGCGATTGCCATGGACCGTGTGGTGATCGTCGTTGTCGATTTCGCTGATGCGGTCGTTATTGACCTTCAAGAAGCTGTCGTTGCGGGTCTCTTCAATACGGTCGTTAAGCGTTAACAGCTCCAGGTCTTTTTGGGCGTGGAGCCAGATTTGCTCTTCGCCCGCTTCGTCTTCGAAGCGCAGCTCGTTGAAGCCTTCTGCCTTGTGGCTTTGGGTGCGCAGTACCGTGCGGGTCTTGTGTTCCGGCAGCGGGTACGGCGCGGTGTTGACGGCGTGATAAGTACGCCCGGTGACCAAGGGCTGGTCCGGGTCGCCTTCCAGAAACGAGACAATCACCTCGTGGCCAATGCGGGGGATGGCGATGCTGCCGTAGCCGCCGCCTGCCCAGCCCTGGGCAACCCGCACCCAGCAGCTTGCCGTTTCATTGGGTTCGGCATAGCGGTCCCAGGGGAACTGGACCTTGACCCGGCCGTGTTCGTCGCAGTGAATCTCTTCGCCGTCGGGGCCGACCACAAAGGCGACCTGGGGGCCGTCGACACGGGGCTTGGGATTTGGCGTGGCCCGCCAGGGCGCATCGCCGGGGATCAGCGTGACTTGGTTGTAATAAAGGGTCATACCGTTTGCATCACCCTGGGTGATGCCATCTTCTTCCAGCGCCTGGGGCTGTTCGCCGTGGTGAAGAACACTGATGGCCTGCCAGTCGCGGTTGAGGCTGTCGGTGTCGTGGTCCGTCAGGGTGAAACGCACACCGGGAGCCAGTTCGGGCAGGTCGCTTTCGGCGCTGGCAGTAATCGCCTCACGGCGCAGCTGTTCCAGTCGAATGCGGGTAAACGGCTCGCCGGAAGCGTCCTGCTTGTAGCGGCCGGGGTAGTCGTAGTGCTCGTAATCCACCTGCTGGCCGTGCTGCTCGACGTCGCGGCCCAGATGGTCGTGCAGTTGCGCGTAGGCCGGGTTCTTGAAGCTGTAGTCTTTCAGCGTGGCGGACGAACTCGCCACCCGGGCGGTATGGCTGAGCTTGCGTACATGGCGCGTGGGCGCAGTGCCCCCGGCACGGCTGTGGTACGTGCGCTCGCCGAGATGGGTCAGTACCTGCGGATCATCGGCAAACACCAGCCGATGGGCGCCGTTGGCACTCTCCTCGAACTCATGAAAGTAAAACAGCCCTTCTTCGGCGGCCAGGCGCTCGATAAAGGCAAGGTCGGTCTCGCGGTACTGCACGCAGTACTCGCGCTCGGGGAGCTCGCGAGTGACCGCAAAGGCTACATCCCGGATGCCTCGCTCATCGCATAGGGTATTGATAATGGTGAGCGGGTCGACCTTCTGAAAGATGCGCGAGTTCTGGCGCAGCGAGAGCCGCCAGAGCGCCGGGCGCAGTACCAGGGAGTAGAAGGTACGCCGGTGGCCGCGGTCGCCGCGGCCAAATTCGCTGACAATACCGTGCACCCGGCGTAGCGGTTCGCCGTCCTGCCAGATAGTCAGGGTGGCTTCACGATCCAGGAGGTCGGCGGCATCCAGGCTGCCGTCGCGGCTGGCCAGGTTGAGCGCCAGTTCGAAAGGCTGGGAGAGTGCTTCGCGATGGGTGAAGTCGATCACCGCGATATCATCCACCCCCGGTAGCGCTAGGGTGAATTGCAGGCCTGTTTTGTTCGCCCCCGTCCTTTCCGACATAATGCCGCTCCCTGGACCATCAATCGCTAATGAAAACGGTCAGAATAGCGAGCCGGAAGCGAAGCGCAACCCTTGCAGGGCACGTCACAGCGATCTCTTACACCGTGTAAGAAATAGCTTACAAAATGGGCAAGAATTCGCCCGAATTAGCGTGATAAAAGCCGGGATAACTACTTGATCAACTGCACCAATCCATGCCGTACGTACCAAACCTTGTCTGCCTGGGCGGTGGCGTCTTGAGTGAACCAGCCATTGAGGTCGCGCAGGCGGCGCTGCTTGGGTTGCATGGGCACAATACCCCGGCCAACGTCATTGGCAATAATGATCAGCGGCGCCTTTAGCTCGCCAGCACGCTGGCAGAGCCGTGTCATATCGCCCTGCCACTGTTGGCGCAGTGCATCGTTTTCCGCGTTTGCTAAAGCGGCTTCGAGCCACTCGAGCACACCGGTTATCACCAGCGGGGTGTCGGCAACCAGGGCTTGCTGGCACTCTTCCAGCCGCTTTCCCGGTGCGAGGCGATGCCATACGGCGTCGGGAAAGCGAGCCGTTACGGCGTCGCGTTTACCAGCGCAGGCACCGCCGATGAAGAGCTGCATTGCCAATCTCCTTTGCCATTCGCATCGGTTTGATAAGTGAGTGTCCAGCGCCTGCCCTGGGCCTGACTCACTGAGCCATCCCAGAAGTGAAGGGTTTCAAAACGACGGCGCAGTTCGCGAATCACACCACCATGAGTGACCGCTAGAATCTTTCGCTGGCCGCCCTGCCGGGCATTCACGGCGACATCATGCAACCAGGCCTCCAGGCGTGTGCGCAGTTGGGCGGCGGATTCACCGCCAGGGATTTGCAGCTCGCCGACGCTGTCGATCCAGGCGCGGTAATGGGGCAAATCTTTTAGTTCGTCGTAGACCTTGCCTTCATAGTCGCCAAAATCGAGTTCGCGCAGACGCGGCTCCAGCGCAACCGGCACGCCCTCTTTTGCCGCCTGGATCCACTCAAGCGTCTGTTGGCAGCGGTTCAAGTCGCTTGAGTAAATGGCATCAAAACGCTCATCCACCATTGCGTCGCGCAGTGCGATCAAGCCCTCTTCAGCCTCAGGAAACAGCAGCGCAATATCGCGCTGGCCCTGGTAACGGCGCTCTAGATTCCAGGCGGTGATACCGTGGCGAACTGCCACCAGCTCCACACTAAGATCAGTAACCAAAGCTCTCCTCCTTCGATGGTGGCACCGACCATGTCACCGTTGATGCCATTAAACAGGCGCAGCATAAGCCAGCGCATAAGTCCCACAAAAACGCAGGCCGTCAGCAGCATCACCACCAGTGTGGGTGCCAGCAGGGCTATCACCGCCAGCGGTACCAGCGCCAGCGCCACATCCTGGCCGCTAAGCGACTGCTGCCAGCTCCAGGCCAAGCCCTTAGGCTGGGCGCAAGGGGTCAGCACCAGCAATGCCACACCTGCCCAGCGCCCGAGCGCGGGCACCACCAGCAGCCACCAGAGCGGCGCTTGATAGGTAAGTAATGCCCACAGTAGAACGCCCTTCCAGGCAAGTAGAAACACCAACGCCAGCATGCCGAAACTGCCGATTTGCGGGTCCTTCATGATTGCCCAGCGGCGTTCCAAGGGTTGATTGCTGCCCAGCGCATCGGCGATGTCCATGACGCCATCCAGGTGCAGCCCACCGGAAAGCGCGACCCAAAGGCTAAGCAGCGCCAGCGCGGTCATCGGCGTGGGGACGTTTTGCATGGCGAATGCCACCAGCACCAACACGCTGCCGATGTGCAAGCCGACCAGAGGATAGGCACGCACCGCCCAGCGCCGGGTTGCAGGCGTCCAGGGGCAAGCGACAGGGATCGGGATTCGGGTCAAAAACTGCAGTGCGAGCAAGAGACCGAACAGAACGTTTTTCACCGCGTGTTCTTTCACAGTACGTTCTTTTACAGTACTTTCTTTCACATCAACTTCCCGTCGTTTTTCCACTCGATGGCACAGCCCGCGACCACTTCCAGCACCGAACCCGCCTCTGCCGCCACCCTGCGGTGGGCACGCTGAAGAAAGGCCAGGTAGCGCCAGGTCTCGACATCGCTGGGCGGTAACGTTTCGTTGATATCGTTAGAGACAATCACTAGATGCACGCGGCGCGCCTGGGCATCTGCGAGGGCGCCTGCCAGTAACGCCAAGCCTTCGTCTTCGCTAAGCTCACTGGCATACAGTACCTGACTGGCCCAGAGGGTCAGGCAGTCCAAAAGCACGCTGCTGCCATCAGGCACTTTTTGCAGTGCTCGATCAATGGCCAACGGCGCTTCCAACGTCAGCCACTGCGCGCCCCTGGATTGCCGATGACGAGCAACACGCGCGGCCATCTCGTCGTCATATACGTCTGCGGTAGCTAGATAGTAACAGGTTGAACTGGCTGCCACGTCCAGCACCCGCTGCTCGGCGATGTCGCTTTTGCCGGAACGCGCCCCGCCGCTAACGAAGACAATCATGCAGTACCTTTTTTAATACATTCAATAACCGCTGATTGTCAGGCTTGTCGCGCAGGGCCACACGGAGCCAGTCGCCGTCGAGCCCGGCAAAATTGTGGGTATGGCGCACCAGCATGCCTTCGTGTAGCAGTCGCTCAAATAGCACATCGCTGGAGATGCCTGCGGCGCGCTGCTCGGTACCCGGGCGGGTAAGGAAAAAGCAGGTCTGGCTGGGTACCACGTCCAGCCCCAGCTCGCTAAGCGCTTGGGTCATACATGGACGCTCGCTGGCTAACCAGCGTTGGGTGCGCCGGGTGAAGGCACCGTCCGCCAGCAACGGCGCTACCAGCTCCGCTGCCAGGTGGTTCACGCTCCAGGGCGGCTGGTGGGTCTGTGCTGCTTGAATCGTGGCCGTATCCGCCAGCATATAGCCTAGCCGTAGCCCTGGCAGCGTATAAAACTTGGTCATTGAGCGCAGCAGCATCAGATGCGGGTAGCGATCCAGCAGCGGTACCAGCGACACCGCATCATGCGTATCGCCGACCATATCCACAAAGGCCTCGTCCACCACCACCCGGCAGCCCGTCCAAGCCGTGTAATCCAGCAATGTCTCCATGACTGATGTATCGATAAGCGTCGCCGTGGGGTTATTGGGCCGACATAGAAACAGCACATCGATACCATTAAGTGCTGCCAACAGCGCATCAACATCCAGGGCAAAGTGCGGTGCAGGCAGTGCGATCTCAGTGACTGAAAGCCGATGGGCACAACACGCTCGGGCGTACTCGCCAAAGCTTGGCGTCATAATCGCCGCCCGCTGCCAAGCGTGTAGCGCGGCGGCAAGAAAAATCGCCTCAGCGCCACCGTTGGTCAGCAGCACTTGTTCGGGCTGAAGCTGGTGATGGCTGGCGATGGCCTCACGGGCAACGGAATAGTCCGGCGCCGGGTAGTGCTCAAGGCCAGCCAGCTGTTGTGTCAAACAGTCGCGTACCCAGGCGGGGGGCCCCAAGGGATTCAGATTGGCGCTAAAGTCGTACAGCCGGTGCCCTGGTGGCAAGCCGAAGTGTGCTAATAACGCCTCGGACTGCCCGCCGTGGCTGGGCCATTCGGGTATGCTCATAAAAGCCTCGGAAGAATCAAACTCAGCCCAACCATCAAGACAGCTGACAGCCACATAAACAGCATCCAGCCACCGTGCATCAAGCGAATCGTTGCGTCGATATGGGCAACGTGCAGCGCCTCCAACGGCTCGCCCAGCGTCGCACGATGAGAGGCAACACCCTGATAGAAATTAGTGCCCCCTAACTGAACGCCGAGCAAACATGCCACCATGGCTTCCGGCCAGCCGGCGTTGGGGCTTGGGTGGCGGGGCGCCTCGCGGCAGGTGTCACGCAACGCGCCCCGCCAGCGCAACCGTAAAACGCCTGAAACGCCTGAAACGCCTGAAACGCCTGAAACGCTGAGCAACAGCCCTGCAAGCCACAGACACAAGGCCGTCAAGCGTGCTGGCAGCCAGTTGGCCACGTCATCCAGCTTGGCCGAGGCGTAGCCAAACTCGTTATAGCGTGCGTTGCGGTAACCGACCATCGAATCCAGAGTATTCACCGCCTTGTACGCCAGCGCCAGGGGGGCACCGCCGATCAGGGCAAAAAACAGCGGTGCGGTAATGCCATCGACGGTATTTTCCGCCACGGTTTCCACCGCCCCGCGGGTGATCCCGGCTTCATCCAGGCCCTGAGTATCGCGCCCCACTATCATGGCCAGCGCTTGCCGAGCAGCAGGCAAATCGCCTTTGGCAAGCGGAACGGCAATGGCACGCCCTGCCTCCGCCAGCCCTTTAATCGCCAGCGTCGTGGCTAACAGCCCTATCTCGGCGACAACGCCAAGCCATGGGTGCAGCGCGCTCAACAGTGCCAGCACCAGCCACGCAACGCCAAAGGTCCCCAGCACGATAACGGCGGTGAGTAAAAACCCCAACCGCCATCGACGCTTGGCGGCGCCCTGGTTCCAACGTTTTTCCAGCGCACTGATGGCTCGGCCGATTATCACCACGGGGTGCGGCAGCGATCGCGGATCACCGACGATCAGGTCAATCACGATCGCCACGGTCACCCAAACCAGCATGGCAGGAAAATAGTCGCTGAACGGCATCATTGGGAGTTGTTGTCGCTAACGCCTGCATCGGCGAAGGTCGCCATCTCATTGAGCATTCCGGCAGCCGCCTGGAGCAGCGGGAATGCCAGCGCCGCGCCACTGCCTTCACCCAGCCGCATGCCCAGCGCCAGCAGCGGTTGGGCGTCAAGTGCCTCCAGGGCCGTGGCGTGGCCGGGCTCTTCCGAGCGGTGGCCAAACACCAGATAACCTCGCACCGCCGGGCATAGGCGGCACGCCACAAGCGCTGCCACCGTGGCGATAAAGCCATCCACAACGGCGGGCAGCCGTTGAACCGCTGCGGCTAGATAAGCACCCACCATGGCAGCAATTTCCAGCCCGCCAAGTTTCGCAAGTACGTCTAAAGGATCATCGAGGTCGGCCTGGCGTGCCTGAATGGCATGTTCGATTACCGCCACCTTATGCGCTTGCTGGACGCTATTGATACCCGTCCCGGCACCGACTGCCTGGGCCACCGGGGTGCCGGCCAACACCGCCAGCATGGCGCTACTGGCGGTGGTATTGGCAATCCCCATTTCGCCGACGATGAGGCATTTAGCACCTGCCTGCCGAGCCCGCTCCACGGCGGCCACGCCTACCTCAATCGCCGCCTGGGCTTCCTCAGGTTGCATGGCATTTTCGAGTGCCATATTGGCCGTACCCTGACGCACCTTGGCGTGGGTCACGCCAGGCATCGTCAAGTTAGACGCCACGCCCACATCCACGATCTCGACATGGGCGTCAATCTGCCGGGCAAACACATTAATTGCCGCCCCACCGCTGGCGAAGTTGGCGACCATCTGGGCGGTCACGGCCTGGGGAAACGCCGACACGCCTTCTGCCGCCACACCGTGGTCGGCGGCGAACACCAGCACGCCCGGCGGCGTTACCCTGGGCATTAGCTCACCGGTAATGCTGCTTAGCTGAACCGCGAGCGCTTCTAGCTTTCCAAGGCTGCCCGGCGGTTTGGTGAGCGTATCAAGATAGGCACGCGCACGTTCACCTGCGCAAGCGTCTACCGGCACGATACGCGCGATCATCGACGGGGCAACATCGGGGGGCATGGTGGCTCCAAAGCGTTCAACATAAAGGAAGGGGGAATGGTAGCAAATGCAGGCCTGCTATACTTGCGGTTTAAACTTGGTAAGCGGGCACTGACCGCCACGATCAGCCAGCCCTCTTTAGCCCCGGTTGTTCAGGGCGATAGTTGTCATCAATTAGGGTAATAAAACTACAAATAGCAATTTTATTGCCGTAAAGTCTCTCCTATCGCCACCAAAAAATGTAAAATAACTACAGGTTTGACTCACCGTCTCTACCATGCAGAGGTAATTATGCCGAGCTCAACACACGCCCCTTTAAATCCCACCGTTGCCGAGGTTACCCAACGCATACGTGAGCGTTCTGCCGAACGGCGCGCCCTCTATGAGCGCCGCATGGCCGATCAGCACAAGCGCGGCGTGCATCGCGGCGAGCTCTCCTGCGGTAACCTGGCCCACGGCTTTGCTGCCTGCAACCCGCAGGACAAAAATTCCCTCAAGCTGATGAATAGCGCCAACCTGGGGATCATTTCGGCCTACAACGACATGCTGTCGGCCCACCAGCCATTCGAAACCTTCCCGGCCACTATCAAAGCCGCAGCCAGCGCGATGGGGTCCACAGCCCAGTTTGCCGGTGGCGTACCGGCGATGTGCGATGGCGTGACCCAGGGCCAGCCGGGGATGGAGCTGTCGCTATTCTCACGGGATGTAATTGCCATGGCCGCCGCCGTGGGCCTTTCCCATAACATGTTCGATGCGGCACTTTACCTGGGCGTGTGCGACAAGATTATCCCCGGGCTGTTTATCAGTGCCGCACGCTTCGGCCACCTGCCCGCGATGTTCGTGCCGGCAGGCCCCATGCCCAGCGGCCTGCCCAACAAGGAAAAAGCCCGCATTCGCCAGCTTTACGCCGAAGGCAAGGTGGGTCGCGATGCGCTGCTGGAGGCGGAATCCGAGTCTTATCACAGCCCTGGCACCTGCACCTTCTACGGCACGGCCAACTCCAACCAGCTGATGATGGAAGTGATGGGCCTGCACCTGCCGGGCACTTCGTTCGTCAACCCTGGCACCGAAATGCGCGAAGCCCTGACCCGCTACGCGACCGAGCAGGCGATCCGCAACACCGAGCCTGGCGGTGACTACCGCCCGTTCTATAAGCAGATCGACGAGCGTGCTATCGTCAATGCCGTCGTCGGGCTACTCGCCTCCGGCGGTTCCACGAACCATACCATGCACCTGATCGCCATGGCGGCAGCGGCAGGCATTACCCTGAACTGGGACGATTTCACCGACCTTTCCGCGGTCACGCCCAGCCTGATGAAGGTGTATCCCAACGGCCAGGCAGACATCAACCACTTCCAGGCAGCAGGCGGCATGAGCTACCTGTTCCGCGAGCTGCTGGGCGCTGGCCTGCTCCATGGCGATATTCCCACCGTGTTCGGTACCGACCTGACCGCCTACACCCAGGAGCCCTTCCTTGAAGACGGCAAGGTCGTCTGGCACGAAGGTCCTGAAAAAAGCCTCGACGAAGACGTTGTACGCCCGGTTTCATCGCCCTTTGCGCCCACCGGCGGCCTGACGGTGATGAAAGGCAACCTGGGCCGGGGCGTGATCAAGGTCTCGGCGGTTACCGAAGAGCACCGCGTGGTGGAAGCGCCGGTGAAGATCTTCGAAGACCAGAACGAGATGAAAGCGGCCTTCGAATCCGGCGACCTGGATCGCGACGTGATCGTGGTCGTCCGTTTCCAGGGCCCCAAAGCCAAC
The DNA here is from genome assembly GCF_002119345.1 of Halomonas sp. CSM-2. Taxonomy (NCBI): domain Bacteria; kingdom Pseudomonadati; phylum Pseudomonadota; class Gammaproteobacteria; order Oceanospirillales; family Halomonadaceae; genus Halomonas; species Halomonas sp. CSM-2. The sequence continues at coordinate 9,640 of NZ_NBYR01000019.1, forward strand.
GGCATGCCGGAACTGCACAAACTGACGCCGTTCTTGGGTGTGCTACAGGATCGTGGCTATAAAGTGGCGCTGGTGACTGACGGCCGCATGTCGGGCGCATCGGGCAAGGTACCGGCTTCCATTCACATGAGCCCGGAGGCCCTGGACGGCGGCCCGCTGGCGAAACTCCGCGATGGCGACATCGTCCGCCTGGATGCCAACGCCGGCACGCTCGACGCCAAGGTAGACCCTGTCACCTGGGGGCAGCGTGAACTGGCCATCGGCAATCTTGACCAATACCACGTTGGCCTGGGTCGCGAGTTGTTTTCAGGCTTCCGCCACTTGGCCATGCGCGGCGAGGAAGGCGCAGGTGTCTTTGGCGGCTTCGAAGCCGACGATCTCGCCCGCCAGCAAGGTCAGATCTTCGAAGAGGACGCCTGATGCGACCAGCCTTGATCGGCGATATCGGCGGGACCAATGCACGCCTGGCGCTGGTGACGCCAGGCGACATCACCCCGCACGATATTATCAACCTCCCCTGCGCCGACTACCCAGGCGTTATTGAGGCGATTCAGGACTACCTGACCCGAGTGGGGGCGACCGGTGACAACGCCCCTCGCGAGGCATGCCTGGCGTTTGCCTGCCCGGTTCACGCCGAGCGGGTGAAGATGACCAACAACCACTGGGACTTCATGAAGCGCGAGGTTCGCGAAACGCTGAACCTGTCGCTATTCAAGGTTATCAACGATTTTACTGCTCAGGCCCTGGGCGTGCCCCACGTGACGGCCGATGACCTCGTCGCGGTTCAGGCCGGTGACGGCCAGGCACATTCCACCCGCCTGGTGATTGGCCCCGGCACGGGGCTTGGCGTAGCCGGTGTCTTCCCCGGCCAGCATGCCTGGATACCGCTGCCTACCGAGGGTGGCCACGTCACCTTCGCGCCCACCGATGACACCGAGCGCGCGCTGCTTGACGTGTTTTTACAGCGCCACCAACGTGTTAGCGTCGAGCGCATTCTGTGTGGCCAAGGCTTACTCGAGCTCTATCAGGCCCACTGCGCGCTCGACGATCAGGCACCCCGCTGCGCCTCCCCCGCGGAGGTGACCCAGGCAGCCAACGAGGGCGACTCGATCGCCACCGCCACGCTGTTACGGTTCCTGAAAATCCTCGGCGATGTATGTGGCGATGCCACGCTGACCATGGGCGCCAGAGGTGGCGTTTACCTATGCGGCGGAATCTTGCCACGCCTTCTTGACTGGCTGCCGACAAGCCAACTGCGCGAGGCCTTTGTCAACAAGGGCCGCATGGGCGCCTATAACGCCGACATCCCCGTTTGGGTGGTCACCCATCCTTGGACAGGGTTGCTTGGTGCCGCTGAGGCGTTGCACAACGAAGAAGTGTTTTAAGCCCACCAACAGGAACCTCCCTATGCCCGCGCCAACCTTCGACGTGCCCTTTGTCCTTGGCATGATGCGTCTCCACGAAACCGCCGAGATGCATCAGGCCAACCACCTGGCTGACTGGATAGAGGCACGACTCGAGCAGGGCCTGCACTGGTTTGACCACGCCGATATCTACGGCAAGGGTGCTGGCGAGACGCTGTTTGGTCAGGCACTGCGCGCGCGCCCCGCGCTTGCCAAACAGCTTCACGTGGTAACGAAAGCCAGTATCGCCAACGATAACCCGACCCCGGGGGACGGCAAGGTGAAGCACTATAACGCCAGCCCGGCCTACCTAAACCGGGCGATCGACGACGCGCTAGACCGCTTGAGCGTCGAGCGTATCGATCACTTTCTGATTCACCGCCCCGACCTGTTAATGGATGCCGAAGCCACCGGACGCGCCCTGGACAAGGCCATCGAAGCAGGCAAAATTGGCGCTGCTGGCGTTTCCAACCACCTGCCCAGTCAGTGGCGCAGATTACAAAACGCCATGCACCAGCCTTTGCGCGCCAATCAAATCGAGCTATCCATTGCCCATAGCACGCCGCTATTCGACGGCAGCTTCGACGACCTATGTGCCGACGGCCACGCACCGATGGCCTGGTCGCCGCTCGCGGGCGGCAAGCTACTGCAAGGTGAAGTCAATCACACGCTTGGGCGGCTCGCCGAGGAACACACCAGCACCCCAGGCGCTCTGGCGCTTGCCTGGCTGCGTCGCCTGCCCCATCGGCCAGTGCCGGTGGTCGGTAGCGTGAAATCCGAGCGCATTGCCGATATGCTCAAAGGCCCCGACACGCTGCCCAGAGAAGATTGGTACGCATTGCTCGAAGCTGCTCGCGGCCACTGCGTCGCTTAGGTGTATCTCCTCTCCATCTGACCAATAATCACAAGGATCCCATGATGACGCCGATAATTGCCTTTGGCGAAGCCCTCGTCGACATGCTTTCAAGCCGCCTGGGTGACGCATCCGGCCCCGAAACCTTCACGCCTTACGCTGGCGGCGCCCCCGCCAATGTGGCGGTTGCCTGCGCAAGGCTGGGCGTCCCCAGCCAGTTTCTGGGCATGGTGGGTGACGATACCTTTGGGCATTTCATCATCCGAGAGTTACAGCACCACGGCGTGGACACCCAGGGCGTGGTACTCACCCAAGAAGCACGTACGGCGCTGGCGTTTGTTTCCCGGGACAGCGACGGCGAGCGTACCTTTGACTTTTACCGCCCACCTGCCGCCGACCTGCTCTACCGTCTTGAACACCTCCCCCAGGGCGTTTTCGAGAACCCCGCGATTCTTCACCTGTGCAGCAATAGCCTGACCGACCCGGAAATCGCCGACGTGACGCTGGCCATGGCGACCATGGCGAAACGCACAGGTTGCCTGGTTAGCGTTGATGCCAACCTGCGCCACAATCTCTGGCCAGAAGGCGAAGCGGATATGGGATTGGTGACGCAACTGCTGGATAGCGCCGAGCTGGTCAAGGTATCGCTCGACGAACTTGATTACCTGCGCGGCGATCACCCCCAAGACGCCTGGATAGCAGAGCGCCTTGCCGCGGGCGTGAAAGTCATGCTGGTGACCGACGGTCCCAATAGCGTCGCCCTCAAGGGCGCGGGTCTTGATCAGACCATCGCGCCCCCCAGGGTTGACGCCGTGGACACCACCGCCGGTGGCGATGCGTTCATCGGCGGCCTGCTGGCCGAGTTGTCAAAGCACGGCATCGAGGAAGGTTGGCACCAGGATATTGACTTCCTCACCCGCGCGGTGGACCTCGCCTGCCGCTGCGGTGCTCACGCCGTAACGCGCCCAGGCGCTTACGCAGCGCTGCCCACCCACGCAGATATCGAAGCGTTGCGCAACGCTCCCTAAATGACACGTCCTAACTAACAGCCACTTGCCCAGGGCGCACCATTATGCGCCCTTCATTGCAGACAAAGGTCGTACAGCTCCGGCTTGTATAAATGTCAGACATTTACTAGCATACCGACACTATCGTTAATAAGTGACCGCCATGACGCTGGAGACCCTTCCCCGCCATAAAGGGGGTGCGGATGAATTAGCCCGCCTGCTGGCAAGGGCATTACTGGCAGGCCACTGGCAGCCGGGTGACATCTTCCCCAAGGAAATGGACATCGGCACGCACTTCGATGTGAGCCGTAATAAGGTGCGTAATGCGCTGGCCCGCTTGACCTCCGCTGGTCTTTTAGACCGTACCGCCGGGCGTGGCACGCACGTCCGTGAAATGAGCGACTGGCACCTGCTGGATCCGTTGATGAGCGAATGGATGACGGGGCTTACCGACCTCGACCCGCAGCTCACGCGCGCCATCTATGCGTTTCGCTTTTCGGCCGAGCCTGTCGTGGCGGGCCTTGCCGCCGAAGCGGCCGATGCGGACGATATCGCCCGGCTGGAAGCCGCCTTTGAAGGCATGCAGAAAACTGCCCAGTCAACTGCCGCTCGCGCCCAGCATGCCGAGTACGACGTCATGTTTCACGATGCCACCTACCAGGCCAGCCACAACCTGGTGTGGCGGCAAATGGGACACCTGTTGCGCCCTTCGATCATGGCCCTGGTACATGGCTCTCAGCACCGCACCGACACCTTCGACGACAGCCTGTCACGGCATCGCCGCGTTCTTGAAGCCATTGTGCGCCGGGATGCCGAGGCGGCGTCTTTCGCCGCGCGGGAAGTGCTTCGCCGCACGGCGATCGACCTGGGCATCGTCAATTAACCGGCCATCGACCACTGACTAGGATCTGACCCTATGAAAATTACCCGACTGAAAACCTGGCAAGTCCCCCCGCGCTGGCTGTTTCTCAAGATCGAAACCGACGAAGGCTGCTACGGCTGGGGCGAGCCGGTCATCGAAGGCCGCGCGGCGACTGTCGAGGCTGCCGTTCATGAGCTTTCCGACTACCTGGTTGGCCAGGACCCGCACCGTATCGAACACCTGTGGAACACGCTGTATCGCGCCGGGTTTTACCGCGGCGGGCCAATCTTGATGAGCGCCATTGCGGGTATCGACCAGGCGCTGTGGGATCTTAAAGGGCGCGATCTGGGTGTGCCCGTGCACCAGCTACTGGGCGGCGCGGTGCGCGATAAAATGCGCATGTACGCCTGGACCGGCGGCGACCGTCCTAGCGACGTGGGTGCAGGCGCCAAGGCACTGGCTGACAAGGGCTTTACCGCCTTCAAGATGAACGGCACACCCGAGCTGCAAATCGTCGACTCACACCGCAAGGTAGACGAAGCGGTCGCCCGGGTGGCCGAAGCGCGCAATGCGGTCGGCCCGGATGTGGGCATTGGTATCGATTTTCATGGCCGTGTGCACCGCCCCATGGCCAAAGCACTGCTGCGCGAGCTGGAGCCCTACCACCCGATGTTCGTCGAGGAGCCGGTTGCCCCCGAGCACTTGCCCTGCCTGAAAGACATTGCCGGTGGCCTTGGGTACCCGCTCGCCACCGGCGAACGGCTGCATACCCGCTTTGAATTCCGCGACCTGCTTAAAGACGGCATGATCGACATTATTCAGCCGGATATCTCCCACTGCGGTGGCATCAGCGAGGGGCTTAAAATCGCCGCCTTGGCGTCCGCCTACGATGTTGCCCTGGCGCCCCACTGCCCGCTTGGTCCCCTGACCCTGGCCGCGTCGCTACAGTTGGACGCTGTCAGCCACAATGCCTTTATTCAAGAGCAGAGCATGGGCATTCACTACAATCAGGGCAACGACGTACTCGACTATCTGGTCGACAAATCGGCGCTCAGCATTGAAGACGGCTTCTGTGCGATTCCCCAGGGGCCGGGGCTAGGTGTGGAGATTGACGAAGCCTTCGTTGAAGAGCGCGCCAACGTTGGCCATCGCTGGCGCAACCCGGTATGGACCCATGAAGATGGCTCTATTGCCGAGTGGTAAACCAAGCGACTAACCGGGAGATAGCCCTATGGGCGCGAGTGAGTTAACACATCCTTTAGCGTGGATTGCGGTGGACTGGGGGTCAAGCAACCTGCGCGCCTGGGCCATGGATGCCCAGAATCACGTCATGGCGAGTGCCTCCAGCCCTCGCGGCATGCTGTCGCTGACCGCCGCCGAGTATGAGGCCGAGCTGCTTGGGATCGTCGACGCCTGGTTGCCCGATAACGGCCAAACGCCTGTGATGGTATGCGGTATGGCGGGCGCACGGCAGGGCTGGCAGGAGGCCGCTTATCTGGCGACGCCCACGCGTCTCGATCAACTCTCTCGTGGCGCGGTGATGCCGGCTCTCGCCGACGCTCGCCTGCAGGTTTACTTGCTGCCTGGATTAAGTCAGTCCGGGAGCAATACGCATCTCTACGATGTGATGCGCGGCGAAGAAACCCAGTTAGCGGGCCTTCTGGCCGATTCGTACCGCTTTAACGGCCTTGTCTGCCTGCCCGGCACCCATGCCAAATGGGCACGCTTAACCGATGGTGCCGTCACCGAGTTTGCGACCTACTTGACCGGCGAGCTGTATCAACTGCTCGCGCATCAATCCGTACTGAAGCACTCCGTAGGGCAGGATGACCTGCAACACGACGGCTGTCTCCAGTCGTTTACCCAGGCGGTCAAGGCAAGCTATCAGGCGCCCGAACGCTTCAGCCAGCGGCTATTCGGCGTCCGCGCTCAGGACTTGCTGGCTAATACCTTGCCGAGCGGTGATGCCCGAGGTGCCGTGCTTGCCGCACATCTCTCGGGGTTGGCGATCGGTCTCGAACTGGCCGGTGCCTGCCACGAGCTGACGCCAGGGGAAAGCGTGACCCTGATCGGCAACGAGGCGCTCAACCACCGCTACGCACTCGCCCTGGAAGCCCTCGACATCGGCACCCAGCGCGTTGACGGCGACACAGCGGTATTGGCCGGACTGACCCTCGCCTACCAAAGCACCCGGTAATAAGCATCAGCTAAACAAGGAGAGCGCTATGACACTGCCTTTAATTGGCATTTTACGTGGGGTAACGCCCGATGATGCGGTGGCCGTTGGCGGCGCCTTGCTTGATGCGGGCATCACGCAAATCGAGGTGCCGCTTAATTCCCCCGACCCATTCACCAGCATCCAGCGCCTGGCGGACGCCTTTGGCGACCAGGCGCTGATCGGTGCGGGAACGGTATTAAGCGCTGAGCAGGTACGTGATGTTCATGCTGCAGGCGGTCGATTGATCGTCTCGCCCAACTGCCGCCCTGCCGTCATCGAAGAATCCTATCGCCTCTCAATGGCCAGTTGGCCAGGCATTGTGACGCCTTCCGAAGCCTTTGATGCCCTGGATGCTGGTGCGACCGGGCTAAAGCTCTTCCCGGCGGTACAGGTGGGCATCGCGGGCATGAAGGCTGTCCGCGCCGTGCTGCCCCTTAACACCTTGCTATATGCGGTGGGAGGTATCGGTATCGACAATTTTGCCGCCTGGCGCGCCGCGGGCGTGGATGGAGCAGGCCTGGGCAGCGCGCTTTACCAACCGGGGCAAACGCCTCAGCAAGTCGGCAAGCAGGCCCAGGCGCTGGTAGACGCCTGGCAAGCCGCAGGAGATCGTTTATGAATCACAACAAGATGGCGGAACTGGCGGTGGATTGCCGCTGCGAGCTGGGCGAAGGCCCCCAGTGGGACGCCGGAAGCGGACGGCTTTACTGGTGCGATATTCTGGGCAAATGCCTTCACTGGCTGTCACTTAAAAACGGCGAGCATGGCCATTACCCGCTTGAGCAAAGGGTATCGCTCGCCACACCACTGAACGATGGCCGACTAATGCTGGTCGGCGAGCACAGCCTGAGCCTGTTGAATCCGGCGACGCAACGCCTTGAGCATTTTGCCGACTTTGAAGCCGACAACCCCGTTACGCGCAGCAACGATGCCCGCGTGGACCGCCACGGTAGCCTGTGGCTTTCCACCATGGGCAAGACCGCCGAATCCGAAGCGGGCAGCCTCTATCGGTTGCATCGTGGGGAACTGACTCGGCTGCGCAGCGGGCTGACCATTCCCAATGCCATCTGCTTTTCACCCATGGGTGACGCGGCGTATTTTACCGACACAGCCACCGGGGTCGTGATGCGCTGGGCATTGGATAGCCAAGGCTGGCCAGTGGGCGAACCGGTTGCCTGGGCGGACTTCACGGCGGTTGAAGGAAACCCCGACGGCGCGGTGATCGACAGCGAAGGCTGCCTGTGGCTTGCCCTCTGGGGCGCGGGTAAGATCGTGCGGCTCGATACCGCGGGTCAGGTGATTGACGAAGTGCATGTGCCGGTCAGCCAGCCCTCCTGCCCGGCGTTTGCAGGCCCTGGCCTTGAAACGCTCTATATCACCACGGCGCAGGAGGGATTCAGCGACGCACAGCGCCGCGAAGAGCCGTTGGCAGGCGGGTTATTCAAGGCCAACGTAGGCGTTCATGGCCTCGCCGATCCGTTACTGACGCTTGAGTAAAAAAAGCCCCGGCGCAAGTCCGGGGCGATTCAGGTTAGTGGTGGAAGCGTTCGGCGGCCTGGCGGGCCAGTTCGCGGATGCCGTCCCAGTCTTCCGCCTCGACCATCGCCTTGGGCGTGACCCAGGAGCCGCCCACGCACATGACGTTCGGCAGCTTGAGGTACTCTTCAGCGTTATCCACCGTGATACCGCCAGTCGGGCAGAAGCGTGCTTCCGGAATCGGCGCGCCAAACGCCTTGATCGCTTTTGAGCCACCGCTGGATTCGGCAGGGAAGAACTTGAACCGACGATAGCCGTACTGCCAGCCGGTCATCAGCTCCGAAATGGTGGATACGCCGGGCAGCATCGGCACCGGGCTTTCCACGCCATAGCGATAAAGCGCCTCGGTCGCTCCTGGGGTTACCACGAAGTCAGCGCCGACCTGCTCGGCCTGGCGATACTGGGCAGGGGTCAATACCGTGCCTACGCCGATACTCGCCCCGGGCAGGGCGTCTTTCATGCGCTTGATGGCGTCCAGCGCGCACTCGGTCCGCAGGGTAATCTCCAGCACGGTCAGGCCACCTTCGACCAGGGCACGGCCCAATGGCACGGCGTCTTCCAAGCGGTCGATGGTAATCACCGGGATCACTTCGGCTTTCAGGCAAATGCTGTCCAGCTCTGCGGTGCGCGTCGACGGCAGCTGTTTATCGATGGTCATGCGTGAGTCTCCAAGCAAATTATTATCTGTAAAACCTGGCGCTAAGGCGCCCAGTAAATCGCCAAGGGGCAGGATAGAAAGGCACGAATGGGCAGTTGACGCATGTCGTCCCCGCTCAGTGCCTTGGCCAACACCGCCCGCTTATCGTCGCCGGTAATATGTAAAATGTGACGGCGCGCCTGATGCAGCCGGTCCGCCGAAAACGTGATGCGTGGCTGCGGTTGGCTGGGCGTTCGCACGGCGACCAGCGGCTCCTCCGTGGCGAGCGCCAGGCCAAGCTCCAGGCTGTCAGGAAACAGCGAGGCCGTATGGCCGTCGCCGCCCATGCCCAGGATCACCACACTTGCCGGCCAGCTTAGCGATAGCGCACGCTCGCTGACATCAGGCACGCCTTCTTCAGGTGTGCCTGCGTCGCTGGTCAAGGGTTCAAAACGGGCCGCCGCCGCTGCCCCCTGAAGCAGGTGCTCGCGGACCAATTTCGCGTTGCTGTCATCACTCTGTGCATCCACCCAACGCTCGTCCGCCAGCGTGATCTCCACCCGCTCCCAGGGCAGCGGCTTGGCCGCCAGGGCTTTGAAAAAGGGGACTGGCGTCGAGCCGCCGGAGACCACCAACAAGGCGTTTTCCTGGTGTTCCAGGTCGTCGTTCAAGGCTTGAAAAACGGCCTCGGCCAGCTGTTCGGCAAGCTGTGTGCGTGCATCGCTCATGTTAATAATCCTCGTACCAGCTGCGACCATCCTGGGTAATCATGGCAATGGAGGCGACCGGCCCCCAGGAACCTGCCGGATAACGCCGCGGTGGGGTTTCCCGGGCCTTCCAGCCATCAATCAGTTGATCGCACCAGCGCCAGGCGTGCTCGACTTCGTCACGGCGCACGAACAGGTACTGCTGGCCTTTCATGACTTCCAGCAGCAACCGTTCGTAGGCATCGGGAATGCGCGATTTGGGGAAGGCGTTGTTGAAATCCAGATGCAGCGGGCCGGGGCGCAGGCGCATGCCTTTGTCCAGGCCGCTGTCCTTGGTCAAGACCTGGAGCGCGATACCCTCTTCCGGCTGCAAGCGGATGATCAACTTGTTGGCCGCGATATTGCGCTGATCCGGGTCAAAGATATAGTGCGGCTGCTGGCGGAAGTGGATCACGATCTGCGACAGCTTCTCCGGCATGCGTTTACCGGTACGCAGATAAAACGGCACGCCCGCCCAGCGCCAGTTGGCGACCTCGGTTTTCATCGCCACAAAGGTTTCCGTCTGGCTCTCGGTGTTGGCGCCCTCTTCTTCCAGGTAGCCCGGCACCTGCTGGCCGTCGCTGGTGCCTGCCGTGTACTGGCCGCGCACCACATCGCGACCCAGGGCTTCGCCGGTAAACGGCTTGAGCGCCTTGAGCACCTTGACCTTTTCGTCGCGAATGGCGTCGGCGTCCAGATTCGAGGGCGGGTCCATGGCAATCAGGCAGAGCAACTGCAGCAGATGGTTCTGCACCATGTCACGCAGCTGACCGGCTTCGTCGAAATACCCCCAGCGGCCCTCAATGCCGACTTTTTCGGCCACGGTGATTTCCACATGGGAGATATGGTTCTGGTTCCACTGGGTGCCGAACAAGGGATTGGCAAAGCGCAATGCAATCAGGTTCTGAACGGTTTCTTTGCCCAGGTAATGATCGATGCGATACACCCGCGACTCGGGGAAGACATCGCCAATGGCGTCATTAATCTCCTCGGAAGACGCCAGATCGAAACCGATCGGCTTTTCCACCACGACGCGCGTGGCATCATCCAGGCTGCCGCTTTGCTGAAGGTTTCGACAGATATCGCCGTAGATTTTAGCGCCCACCGACAGATAGACCACCATCGGGCGCGGCGAACCCTCACGCCATTGTCGAACGGCATCAAAGCCTTCCACGCTGGTGAAATCCAGCTTCAAGTAATCGAGGCGATCTAGAAAGCGCTCCATGCTTTCTTTATCCTGCTCGTCCTTTTTTAACCGTTTTTGCAGCGCACCGCTAACCAGTTGACGAAACGCATCGGGTTCATACTCTTGGCGTGCTAACCCCAGAATACGCGTGCTTTCGGGCATTAATCCTTCACGGTCGAGGTGGTAGAGCGCAGGAAACAGCTTGCGCATCGCCAAATCGCCCAGCGCGCCAAACAGCGCTAGGTCGATGGCGTTATTCGGATCGCCCAACGGGGCACCCTGGGAAGCAGGTGACGGGCTCATCTCAGCTCCTGTTGACCATTAGATGATCTAATGTTGTTAGATTACCTAAAATCTATCTGAAAAAAGGTATTATACGCAATATTTCGTGTAATTTTACTACAAAAAACCTTCAAGCGTTACCTTAACGCTATTATGGTGTTGCACTGTTGCAATATGACATAGCGGCGGCTCTTCACATCAAGTATTCCCACCATATAAACGACTTCTGCGTCCCGGAATAATGAGGCAGCGCAGGTATGAATAAGCGTAGCCAAGCCTGCTCAAGGGGCAATGCCAACACCGCCGACAAGAACTGAGGTTTCACTTCGTGGCTGATCAACGGACGATCAGGATAGGAGGATCGGAAAGGTATCCGGAAAAGGCCAAGTAGCCGCTATGATGAGAATGAGAACGCCTGAAACCTGGAACTGGAACGCAGCGGCATCGATTAGGGAGTTTTCATGTGCGAAGCAGCAGGCAAACACCCGGCAAAGGTCGGGTGTTTATTAATGAAACAGCTAAATCTCCACGGCGCGACCAATAAACTGGATAGGGCCAGTAGGCAAGCCAGTAGGTGAGCCGGTTTCTTCTTCCAGCGTCAGCTCAAACAGCTGGTTGTCCTCAAGCGGCGGCAGGTTATCTAGCTGCACGCGAATTGGCTCTCCCGGCTCTACCAAGCCAAGCGATACTGGGGCCTGCCATTCGTCGGCCTTGGTCCAGAACTCCAGCGCCTTGCCTTCCGGTACTTCAAAGGTACCCAACGGTATCAGCTCGATGTCCTGGCGGGTTGACGCCTGCACCACCCAGCCGGCGGACTGACTTTGCGGAGCCAGCAGTACGACCATGTATTCCGGCGTTGTGGGCGTGGTAGACACATTGGTCAACACCACGCCCAACACTAACGCAGCGGCCATGCCGATACCGGCGGCCCCCTGCCAAAACGGCAGGTGGTTGACCCAGCGACGGCGTGGCGGTGGCATCACGCTCTCTGGTTCTGGGTCATGCGAAGCATCAAGGCTGCGTTCGATACGTGGCCATAAATAGTCAGAAGGCCTTACTGGCTGAGTCAGCGCAGTATAGGGCATGAAGCGTTCTTCCCACGCCATCACAGCCCGGAGTAATTCCGGCTCGTTTTTGAGTCGCGCTTCGACTGCCTTACGCTGTGCCAACGATAGTGTTCCCAGTACGTATTCACCTGCCAGGGCGTGGTCGTCGTGCTCAATGGGACCGGTCATGCCATACACTCCCTTAGGCGCAGCAGGCTGCGTTTTATCCAGGCTTTAACGGTACCCAGCGGCGCACCCGTGTGCGCGGAAATTTCCGCGTGACTGAGACCATCCACATACGCATGTAGCACACAGTTTCGCCGCTCGGTCTCTAACTGATGCAGACAGTCATCCATGCGCTGGCCGGTCTGCCAATCGAAAGCGTCTTCGACAACGGACGAATGCTGGAAATGTTCGTCGAGGTCTATCTCGGTGGGGTCATTACTATCAAACGTGATTTCACGATCACGGTAACGTATGGCGTTTAATGCCTGATGGCGCGCCACGCTGAATATCCATGTTCGCGCCGACCCTTTGGCTGGGTCGAAGCTATTGGCGCGTTGCCAAATATTAATGCAGGCATCGTGGACAATATCTTCGGCCATGCCACGATCCTTGACGATTCTTAAGACAACACCCAGCAGCCTGGCACCTTCATGGACGTATAGCTGGTGCAAGGCATCATGCTCGCCGCGAGCACATCTCGCTAATGCGCCAGCATGATCAAATTCTGAGGACACGTCAGTCAAACCCTAGCTCCCTGGTGACGGCACCGACGCCAGTCGTCGTACTCTCAGACAGCATAGCCGCTGAGGGCTCGACAAACGAGTCCTCAGCGTAATTGGCGTTCCAGCCGACTTATTCAGCCGCCCAGAAGATGTAATCGGCTTGGTAGGTAACGACGGCGGTGGCACCGTCATGATCCATATCGCAGGCCACATCCGGAGCAACGCCACCCTGGGTGTTCAGGCGCTGGATGTAGCTGACGCCATTCATTGCACCTTCACCTTCAGCGGGGTTGGCTTCAACAAGCTGGAGCGGAATGTTGCCATCTCCATTGGCAGCCGTAGCCAGTTGGGTGCCGGTTACTTTTGAGCCATCCAACGCTTCCCAGGTGGCGGGCGGACCGTAGTAACTGCCGACCTGGCTACCGTCGCTATCATTAAGTGCAGCGTGCGGGCCTTTAAATACCCAAGCCATGGTGTCGTCGTCGTTCATTTCACACATATACGTGATTGCGCCAACACCGACAGTTTCGAGCGCAACGGCATTGCCGTCCGGTACCTGGACATCCGCGGGCGTCATGTCTGCCAGCGCAGCGTGACTGAAGGATGCAATCAGAGTGGCGGCCAAGGTAGCGCGCGTTAGATGGTGAATGGTCATTTTCAGTCTCCGAAGGGTTAAATATCAGCTGCCTTTAATAGCAGCTGTATAGGGAATACCCGCGAGGAGGCGTTTTGGATGCAGTCAATGCATAATATTTCTAAAAAACGTAAAAAAAGCCCGCGACGTGTCGCGGGCAAACAGAAACGGAGAAACAACAAGCGGCCTGGCCTTCTGCCAGGCTTACTAGCTTAGAACCAGACTTCGCTTTGAATGCCAAAGGCCCATTGGCTGCCGGTAAATTCATCAGAGCCAAACGAATCAGTCGCTGAGTAATCGTTAAGCTCGTCGTCCCAATCACTCCAGGTTGCGAACAGACGAATTTCAGGCCGTTGCCAGAACCCTCCCACTTCGGGTTTGAACGTCGGCGCGATAGTAAACTTGGTGTAGTCCCCATCTACCTCATTGCGGTCAGAATAGCCCTGAGGATCAATATCGATCATCTGGTAGCTGGCTTCGTACTGCATTTCGAAGTTTTCAGTCAGCTCGTTGGCCAAGCGGACGTTGAGCGTGGCCCAGTCATACGAATCGCCTTCTGCAAAACGGTCTTCGCTGGTTTCAGCAAGCACTGAGGGCGCAATACGCCATTTGGGTGCAAGATAGGTAGTCCCATAAAGCGCTAGACGGGTTGAGTTGGCATCATCGGTCAAATCACCGTTGGCGCCGATGTTTTTCGTCTCGGCGCCCAGGCCCTGGCCATGCAGCACCGCCGCTTTATAACTGCCCTCGCCCATGCCGAAGAAGCTGTCGCCGTGATAGGCCACCATGGTGTGGAAACCATTTTCGGCAGCATCCTGACCTGACCCGATATCACGGGTGTCGTTATCGGCTGCCGACATGCCGTTGACCATCCACTGCCAGTTACCAAAGTAGTTGTTGGAGGTCAGGATCAGGTTATCGGTATTGCCCTCAAGGCCGGGGTCTTCACTGCTGACCACGTCAAAGTCGGCAAAGCTGCGGCCGTAAATCGACAGGTTGGATTTCCAGTTATCGGCCAGCTGCATGTCGTAAATACCGCCGCCGGTACCGGCGAGGAAGACCACATCGCTATCCAGCCAGTGGATGTCGAAGTTGTCGCGGTCAAAACGTTTACCGGCCCAGATGGAGGCGTTTTCAAACGCACCGGTAAAGCTCGGTAGATCGCTGAATTCGGCATATACCTGACGGACGTTGATATCCGACTCGCCGCCAGTCCAATCATTGCTCGAGGTGGTGCCGTCGGCAATCATGGTGCGGTATAGCGCTTTGGCGCCGTTATCGAAACGCATGCGGTAGTTCAGAATCGCTTCGGCATAGGTATCTGGCTCGTTACCCAAGCGACCCACCGCGCCGCCTTCAGGGCCTGCAGGGGTGACGTAAGGGCCACCCTCCGCACTTTTGCCATCTTCACCGATCAACAGGCCCGAGCGCGCATAGACATTGAATGAAAACCCTTCTTCGCCGTCAGCATAGCGCTCTACCCTTGCCAGACGCTCTTCAATTTCAGCATCGCTTTCAATATCGGCGGTTGCGGCGCGCTGCTGTTCAGCCTCGGCGGCACGCTGCTCGGCGGCGACGGCCCGCTGTTCAGCGGCGATAATCCGGGCTTCCAACCCGGCAAGCCGCTCTTCCATGGTGGTATCGGCCATGGCCGCACCGCTGACACCCAGGCTGGCGGCGGCGATGGCAATCGCCAGCGGTGTTTTGAAAGTCATTTTATCCATTGTTTTAAACCCTGTTGTTGTTCGACGCCCCGCCCATCACTGCTTTTTCAATCCGATGCGCATTAAAGCGGTCGCGTTTGAGTCGATCGTTGTAAAGCGTATTTATTCCAACAGTTGGTAAAGCAACTATTGCTACCAACCAAAACGCTGGAATACGTGAAACTTAATCGATTAAGACTTCGTAAACCAACCAGTAATCACTAATTATCGACCAATGTCTAAACACCAAGCATCGGGTTAGCACAACCTGAATAAATAATTAGACAAAAGTCTCTATTGAACTTGCTGGCAAGAGGCGGCTAACTAGGCGCATCAACTTAATCGTTTAAGTTCAAATTCGACGGGCTTGAACGGTGCGCTACCCGACAACAACAAACGCCGAGGAACCATCATGAAAAAAACGCTTTTAACGACCGCCATTGCACTCGCCAGCGCAACCGGTGGCATCAGTCAGGCCCAGGCGGCTGACCTGACCATTTCATGCGGTGCTGTGGGTGCCGAACTGACGCTTTGTGAAGAAGGCATTGAAGCGTGGGAAGAAAAAACCGGTCATGAGGTCGATGTGGTCTCGACACCCAACTCGTCCACCGAGCGGTTATCGCTCTATCAGCAGATCTTGTCGGCTAATTCCAGCGATATCGATGTGATGCAAATTGACGTTGTCTGGCCGGGCCTGTTGGCCAACCACCTGCTGGATTTGCGCGAAGTGCTGGGTAATGACGTCGCTGCTGGGCATTTCGAGACCATCGTGACCAACAACACCATCGACGACCGGCTGGTCGCCATGCCGTGGTTTACCGACGCGGGCGTGCTCTACTACCGCGAAGATCTGCTCGAAAAACATGGTCATGACGTGCCCACCACCTGGCAAGAACTTACCGAGACCGCCCGCGAGATCAAACAGGCCGAGCGCGAGGCAGGCAACGACCGCATGCAGGGCTATGTCTTCCAGGGACGCGCCTATGAAGGCTTGACGGTGAACGCCCTTGAATGGGTAGCTAGCCACGGTGGCGGCAACATTGTCGAGGCCGACGGTACTATCAGCATCAATAACCCGCAGGCCGCCGAAGCCCTCGACCTTGCCGCATCGTGGATCGGCGACATCTCGCCCAATGGCGTGCTCAATTACACCGAAGAAGAGGCCCGTGGTGTGTTCCAGAGCGGCAACGCGGTGTTCATGCGTAACTGGCCCTACGCCTGGGCGCTGGCGCAGAGCGAAGACAGCGACGTGCGCGATAAGGTTGGCGTCACCCAGTTACCGGCGGGCGGCGAAGACGGTAAAAGCGCCGCTGGCCTGGGTGGCTGGAACCTGGCGGTATCACGCTACACTGAAAACCCTGAACTGGCCGCCGAGCTCGTCGCCTTTCTGACCAGCGAAGAAGAGCAGAAGCGACGCGCCATTGAAGCCTCTTATAACCCCACTATCGATGCGCTCTACCAGGATGAAGAGGTGCTCGACGCCGTCCCCTTCTTCGGCACCCTTTACGAGACGTTCACCAATGCGGTGGCACGCCCGTCAGCTCCCACCGGTGATGCCTACGGCCGGGTGAGCAACGCCTTCTTTAGCGCTTCACACGAAGTACTGTCAGGCACGAAAGATGGCGCCCAAGCCGTTGAGGACCTGGAAAACGAGCTTCTGCGTTTGAAGCGTCGTAACTGGTAACGCTGGAGAGCCTAATGACGACTTCTCACTCAAGCGCGCCCGATGGGGCGCGCACAGCCGCATTGACGGCGCGGCGCTCTCGCGGCACCAAGGTGCGGCGCCAGCGCGTCAAAGCGGCCTGGTTATTCCTGACGCCCATGCTGGTCGCGCTAGCCCTGGTGGCTGGCTGGCCTTTATTTCGCACCTTCTTTTTAAGTTTTACCGACGCCTCGCTGTCTGACCTGGGCACAGCCAACTTCATCGGCTTTGAAAACTATCTGGTTCACGATAACGGCCGCTGGTTTGGCATCATGGCCGACCCCGTATGGTGGCAGTCGGTATGGAACACCGTCTATTTCTCGGTGGTGTCGGTATCGCTTGAGGTTGTCTTTGGCGTCATCGTCGCGCTGATTCTCAACGCGGAGTTTAAAGGGCGCACCATTGTGCGTGCCGCCGTACTGATTCCCTGGGCCATCCCCACCATCGTCTCGGCGCAAATGTGGGCATGGATGCTCAACGACCAGTTCGGCATCATCAACCACATGCTGATGGGGATCGGCGTCATCGACAACCCTATTGCCTGGACCGCCAGCGCCACCTACTCGATGTGGGCAGTGATCATGGTCGACGTCTGGAAAACCACTCCGTTTGTCGCCCTGCTGGTGCTTGCTGCGCTGCAGATGCTGCCCAAGGACTGTTACGAGGCCGCCGAGGTCGACGGCATTCATCCAGTGCGGGTGTTTTTCAAGGTAACGCTGCCACTGATAACGCCTGCCTTGATGGTGGCGGTGATTTTCCGTCTGCTCGACGCGCTGCGGGTGTTCGATGTCATCTACGTACTGACCTCGAATTCCACCAGCACCATGTCCATGTCGGTGTATGCACGCCAACAGCTGGTTGAGTTCCAGGACGTCGGTTATGGCAGCGCGGCGTCCACCCTGCTGTTCCTGATTATTGCCTTGGCAACCGTTGCCTACATCTATGCTGGCCGCAAGCAACTACAACTGGGAGGTGAGGCATGAACGCACGTCAGTTGAGTAAAATAGCCAAGCAGATCGGCTTCTGGGCACTAATCGTGCTGATCATGGTTTACGCCGTCTTCCCGTTTTATTACGCCGTGATTACCTCGTTCAAGCCATCGAGCGAGCTGTTCCGTGTCGAGCTATGGCCTTCTTCCTGGCACCTGGGCAACTATGTTCAAGTATTGACCCAAGCCAGCTTTTTACGCGCCATCTTGAACTCCATTGTGGTGGCGACCAGCGTGGTATTTATCGCCCTGTTGCTGGGTATCACGGCCTCCTATGCCCTGGGTCGCGTACGTTTTCGCGGGCGCTCAACGGTATTGCTGGTCATTCTGGGGGTATCGATGTTTCCCCAGGTGGCAGTGCTCTCCGGGCTGTTTGAAGTTATCCGCACGCTCAACCTCTACAACAACCCGGCCGGGCTGATCTTGAGTTACACCATCTTCACCCTGCCCTTCACGGTGTGGGTGCTGACCACCTTCATGAAGCAGCTCCCCATGGAACTTGAAGAAGCCGCCATCATGGATGGCGCCACCCCGTGGATCACCATTACCAAGGTGTTTTTACCCCTGATGTGGCCTGCCATGGCGACCACCGGGCTGCTCGCCTTTATTGCCGCGTGGAACGAGTTTCTGTTCGCGCTTACCTTCACCCTGACCGACACCCAGCGCACCGTACCGGTGGCGATCGCCCTGCTGTCCGGCGGCAGCGCCTACGAATTGCCCTGGGGCCCCATCATGGCTGCGTCTGTCGTGGTAACAGTTCCGCTGGTGGTGCTGGTGATCATCTTCCAACGCCGCATCGTCTCTGGACTCACCGCTGGCGCCGTCAAAGGCTAAGGATTTTTAATGTCATCAACGGACTCTCTCATGCAAGATACCCAAGACACAAAAGCCTGGTGGCGCGGCGGCGTTATCTATCAGATTTATCCGCGCAGCTTCATGGACAGCCGCGGTGACGGTATCGGTGATTTACCCGGCGTTACTGAAAAGCTCGACTATGTAGCATCACTCAATGTCGACGGTATCTGGCTATCGCCTTTCTTTACCTCGCCAATGCTCGACTTCGGCTACGACATCAGCAACTACCGCGACGTTGATCCGATGTTCGGCACCCTGGACGACTTCAAGGCGCTGCTGGCCAAAGCGCACAGGCTTGGCCTGAAAGTGATGATCGACCAGGTCATCAGCCATACCTCGGATCAGCATGCCTGGTTTCAGGAAAGCCGTCAGGATCGCACCAACCCCAAGGCCGACTGGTTTGTATGGGCAGACCCCAAGCCAGACGGCACGCCACCCAACAACTGGCTGTCGATTTTTGGCGGGCCGGCATGGACCTTTGAGCCACGCCGCCAGCAGTATTACATGCATAACTTTTTAACCAGCCAGCCGGACGTCAACTTCCATAACCCGGAAGCACGTCAGGCCCAGCTGGATAATATGCGCTTCTGGCTGGAGCTGGGTGTCGATGGCTTCCGCCTGGACACGGTCAACTTTTTCTTCCATGACGCGGCGTTACGCGACAACCCGCCTGTTCCCAAAGGCGAAGCCAAAACCCTGGGCGCCCCGGACAGCAATCCGTATACCTGGCAACGTCATGTTTATGATCTCAGCCGCCCGGAAAATCTCGACTTCCTTAAAGACCTGCGCGCGCTGATGGATGAGTACCCCGGCACCACGACTGTGGGTGAAATTGGCGATGACAACCCGCTGGAGCGCATGGCCGAGTACACCGCGGGCGGCGACAAGCTGCACATGGCTTATACCTTTGACCTGCTTAACAAGCCACATTCCGCTGCGTATCTACGTGAAGTGATCGAGCGTTTCCAGCGGCTGGCGGGCGATGCCTGGCCGTGCTGGGCCACCTCGAATCACGATGTTGAGCGCAGTGCCTCGCGCTGGGGCACCGACGAAGACCCAACGGCCTATCCTAAAGTTTCCCTGGCGATGCTGTTTTCACTACGTGGCAGCGTCTGCCTTTATCAGGGCGAAGAGCTTGGCCTTCCCGAAGCCGACGTCCCCTTTGAACGCATTCAGGACCCCTATGGCAAGGTGCTATGGCCCGAGTTCAAGGGCCGCGATGGCTGTCGCACCCCGATGCCCTGGGATGGTTCGCCCCAGGCTGGCTTTTCAAGCGCTGAGCCATGGCTGCCGATCTCGCCACGACATCGCGAGCTTGCCGTCAGTCAGCAACAGGGCGACCCGGCGTCCCCCCTTAATGCCACACGCCAGTTGCTGGCGTTTCGTCGCCAGCACGCTGCGCTGTTTGATGGCAATTTGACGCTGGTCGACGTGGGCGATGACCTACTGGGCTTTACCCGTCAACACGACGACGAATCCCTGCTGTGCGTTTTCAACCTGACCGGCCAAGCGCAAGAGGTCTCGCTCCCCGTTACGGTGGCCGGCGACCTCGATGGTCATGGCTTCAACTATCAGCGCGACGGCAACCGGCTGAGGCTCCCTGCTTACCAGGCGGCCTTTATGCGCACCGCCTAGACCGTTTTAAACAACAACAGGCCAACCCGGGGCAAAAGTCTTGAGGTTGGCAAGGAGTCACCCATGGCAAGTGTTACGCTTGAAAAAATTAATAAGGTGTTTGGCCGCGACCACATCATCGACGATGTCGACCTTGAAATCGGCGACGGCGAATTCGTCGTTTTCGTCGGCCCATCGGGCTGCGGTAAATCCACCCTGCTACGCCTGATTGCCGGTCTTGAGTCGATTACCGATGGCGATTTACGTATCGACGATACTGTGGTCAACGACTTACCACCACGTGAACGCGGTGTCGGCATGGTCTTCCAGTCCTACGCGCTCTACCCGCATATGTCGGTCTACGAGAACATGGCCTTCGGCCTAAAGCTGGCGAAAAAGACCAAGGAAACTATCGACGACCGCGTGATGGCGACGGCGCGCATCCTGCAACTGGAGGAGCTACTGCACCGCAAACCCAAGGCGCTTTCCGGTGGACAGCGTCAGCGTGTGGCCATGGGGCGTGCCATGGCCCGGGAGCCACGTATTCTGCTGTTCGATGAGCCGCTTTCCAACCTCGATGCCTCGCTGCGCGTGCAAATGCGCAACGAGATCGCGCGTCTGCATTATCGCCTGGGCTCCACCATGATTTACGTGACCCACGACCAGGTGGAAGCCATGACCCTCGCCGACAAGATCGTGGTGCTCAACGGCGGCCATGTCGAACAGGTGGGCAGCCCTCAAGAGCTTTACCAGCGCCCCGCGACCAAATTCGTTGCCGGGTTCATCGGCTCGCCCACCATGAATTTCATACCTGCCCAACTGCTGGCAAACGATGACAATGGCTGCCGGGTACTCGCTGCTGGAGTCGGCGAACTCGCCTTGCCACAGGATGCAAGGGCGCAGCCGCAAAGTGCCCCGCTCAGTATTGGCGTGCGCCCGGAACACCTCCGCTTGGCAGAACCGTCTGGAGAAAATCGCTTCGAAATCGTCAACGTGGAATACCTGGGTAACGAAGTCTACGTATATCTGGACCCAAAAGCAGGGGATACGCTATTGATCCATCGCAGCGAAGCCCCGAGCCAGTGGAAACTGGGGCAGCACGTCGCGCTGGTGCCTGACACCCAGCATGTTCACCTGTTCGACGAGGGCGGTGCCGCCCTGGATTTGCCTGCTCAACGACAGGCCGCTTAATCGGCACAACTTGACCACTCCACTTACTGACCCACGCCGATCGCGACAAGCATTATGAGGCGAGGCTTGTCGGGAGACAGCGTGGGTCGGTATTCTTGAGAATGGACGTCTCATCATTAGTTTGCATAGGAAAACCCGTGACACCACCCCGCCGAATGACGCTCAAGGACCTTGCCCGTGAACTCGGCGTCTCGACTGCCTCCATTTCCAACGCCTTTAACCGGCCGGACCAGCTATCTCCCACCCTACGCGAACGCATCTTGAGTGAGGCGGCCCGTCTGGGCTATAGCGGCCCTGATGCCAAAGCCCGCAGCTTGCGTACCGGACGCTCACGGATCATCGCCGTGGTGCTAGCGGAGAGTCTCACTTACAGCTTGAATGATGCGGTGGCCAGTGAATTTTTATCCGGCGTCGCCGAGGTGCTCGACGCCCATGGGCACACCTTGTTGCTCTTGCCAGGGCGGGGGCACGACTCACAGCCGGCCGGCTCGGCGAATATTGCCGACGGTTTTATCGTCTACGGCTTGATGCCCAACAATCAGCTGTTGAATCGACTACCGGCGCAGCGTCCGATCGTGTCCGTGGACTTTGATGTGGTTGACTGCCCAACGGTGCACATAGACGATAGCGAGGCCAGCTATCACATCGCCTGTCATGCCCTGAAACAACAACCTATGCGCCCGGCCATCATCAACCTACGGTTGACTAAAGAAGCCTGCAACGGTCGCGTGACGCCCGAGCACACCCTGCTGCCCAATACCAGTACGATCAGCCGCGCACGGCTGGAAGGTTTCCATACCGCACTCAGCGAACACGGGGTGGATACACAACAAGTACCGCTGTGGAATATTGAGGAGAATACGTTCGAGGTGTGCGGGCCGGTGTTGGCAGAGTTGCTCGACCAACCTGAGCATCAGCGGCCCGACCTGCTGCTGTGCATGTCGGATCGCATTGCCCTGACGGCGCTGACGTTGGCCGAACAGCGCGGCATTCGGGTGCCTGAAGATCTGAGGATTACCGGGTTTGACGGCATTGCAGAGGGCCAGTACCGCGCTCCTCGTTTAACCACCGTTCGTCAGGATAGCGAAGGCAAGGGACGGGTCGCGGCACAGATGATTCTCGGCCTGTTGCCTGCCGAGCAACAACTGTTGAAAACGGAGCTGTTGCTCGGCGATACCTGCCCCTGATCCGTTGGATTACTTGGCGGCAGCCTGCATGGCTTCTGCGGTATCCAGCATGCGGTTGGAGAAGCCCCACTCGTTGTCGTACCAGGCCATGATTTTCACCAGCCGCCCGTTCACCCGGGTATGGTTGGTATCGAACGTGGACGAGTTGGCGTCGTGGTTGAAATCGATAGACACCAATGGCTGCGCGTTGACCGCCAAGACCGGTGAATTGACAGCCGCTTTTTCAACAACCGCGTTGATCTCTTCTGCAGTGGTGTCACGGCCAGCGGTGAAGGTCAGGTCCACCAGCGAGACGTTGATCACCGGCACCCGAACCGCCAGGCCATCGAATTTCCCCTCAAGCTCTGGCAGCACCTTGCCAACGGCAGCCGCGGCGCCGGTCTTGGTCGGAATCATCGACTGGGTTGCACTGCGCGCCCGGTAGGGGTCAGTGTGATAGACATCCGACAGATTCTGGTCGTTGGTATAGGCATGCACCGTCGTCATCAGGCCATTCTCGATACCCACGGCATCGTTTAACGCCTTGGCAACCGGTGCTAGGCAATTCGTTGTGCAGGAGGCATTCGAGACCACTTTATGGTCGGCGGTGAGTGTCTCTTCATTGACGCCGTAAACAATCATGGCATCGGCATCGGGGCTGGGGGCCGAGATCAATACGCGCTTGGCACCCGCCTCAATATGCTTGGCTGCCGCTTCACGCTTGGTGAATAAGCCGGTGCATTCCATGACGATATCGATGTCCATCGACGCCCAGGGCAATTTAGCAGGATCCCGCTCGGAGGAGATCGCGATGCGGTCGCCGTCGACGCTGATGCTTTCCGCGTCATGATCGACAGAATAGGGAAAGTGACCGTGGACGGTGTCATGGCGAAGCAGGTGGGAGTTAAGCGACGGATCGCCCAGGTCGTTGATCGCAACGACCTGCATACGATCACGGTAGCCGTTTTCATAGAGGGCGCGTAGTACGTTACGGCCAATCCGACCGAAACCGTTGATAGCGACTCTTGTTGTCATGGAGCACCTCACCTTTGCAGAGAACGTTTGTAACAAAAATACATAGCTGATTTTTTGCTACATAACCAATTCTATATTTC
Source organism: Halomonas sp. CSM-2 (assembly GCF_002119345.1). Lineage (NCBI taxonomy): Bacteria > Pseudomonadati > Pseudomonadota > Gammaproteobacteria > Oceanospirillales > Halomonadaceae > Halomonas > Halomonas sp. CSM-2. The sequence goes on from NZ_NBYR01000019.1 coordinate 33,112, forward strand.
GTAAAAAATTACTCAAAAATACGTAGTTAAGCACCTTATTGGGGTCGTCGGTGTGTCTCAAGCCTCCAAAAAGGCAAACCATCAATCAATATGTAGTAAAATTACTATATAGACGCTATCGTAGTCCACAACTTAATAGCCTGCAATTTCAATATCCAGCGCAGCGCCAACAATAACCAATGGCCGACCCAGGAGAATGTGCAATGACGAGCCAACCCCTCTCGCTCCCCTTACGCCGCACCAAGATCGTGGCCACGCTAGGCCCTGCCAGCGACCGCCCAGGCGTTCTGGAAGCCATGCTTAAAGCGGGCGTCGACGTCGTTCGCCTCAACTTTTCCCATGGCGCTGCCGATGACCACCGGCGGCGTCTCCAGGACGTCCGCGAGATCGCCCAACGACTGGGCCGCAGCGTTGCCGTATTGGGCGACCTCCAGGGACCCAAGATTCGTATTGCCCGCTTCAAGGATGCGGCCATCCACCTCACCCAGGGCCAGCCGTTTATCCTCGACATGGCAATGGAGGCCGATCAGGGCGACCAGGAGCGGGTCGGCTGTGACTACAAATCGCTGATCGATGACGTCACCACCGGCGACCGCCTGCTGCTTGACGATGGCCGCGTGGTACTGGATGTCACCCAAGTGGTTGACCAGGAAGTTCACACCCGAGTTCATGTGGGTGGCAAACTGTCCAACAATAAAGGCATCAACAAGCAAGGCGGCGGTCTTTCCGCCCCAGCGCTCACTGAAAAGGACAAGGCTGACCTGATTACCGCCCTGGATATCGGCGTGGACTATTTGGCGGTTTCCTTCCCGCGTAGTGCTGCCGATATGCAAGAGGCACGCGACCTGCTGGGCGAGGCTGGAAGAGAAATCGGCCTGGTCGCCAAGCTCGAACGCGCCGAAGCCGTGGCCAACGACGAAACCCTGGATGGCATTATCCTGGCCTCAGAAGCGGTGATGGTAGCCCGCGGCGATCTGGGCGTGGAAATTGGTGACGAAGCGCTGATTGGCACGCAAAAACGCATCATCAAGCATGCCCGCACTCTGAATCGTGCAGTGATTACCGCCACGCAGATGATGGAATCGATGATCGAGTCGCCGCTGCCCACGCGCGCCGAAGTGTTCGACGTGGCCAACGCGGTGCTGGATGCCACCGATGCGGTCATGCTCTCGGCCGAAACCGCCGCGGGCGATTATCCAGTTGAAACCATCGAGGCGATGAACCGCGTCTGCCTGGGCGCCGAGCGCGAGCGCATTGCCCAGGAGTCGAGCCACCGCATTCACGAAGGCTTCGAGCGCATTGACGAGACGATCGCTCTATCCGCGATGTATGCAGCCAACCATCTCGAGGGCGTCAGTGTCATCGCCTGCATGACTGCCACCGGCTACACGCCCCTGATTGCGTCGCGCATTCGCTCCAAGCTGCCAATTGTCGGCCTGGCCCATAGCCCCATCGCTCAGCGACGCATGGCGTTGTATCGGGGCGTTGTCTCGATACCGTTCGACACGACCCATATGCAGGCAGAAGACGTCAACGGCGAGGCGCTGAGATTATTAAAAGCCCACGGCTTGGCGGATCCCGGCGAGCATGTCATTCTGACCCGAGGTGACCATATGAACGCCCATGGCGGCACCAACACCATGAAGGTGTTAGCGGTGGCGGCCGAGTCGCAATGATCCTGCTTTGGAGATCCATACCATGAATGATGCGCGCCCTCCTCGTCAGGCGACTCGTACGCTCCAGGCCCGCAAGCGGATTGCGTTGATCGCCCATGACGGCAAGAAAACCGAAATGCTTGAATGGGCGACGCGCTGGAAGGATACGCTGGGCCGCCACGAACTGCTCGGCACCGGCACGACAGCAAAGCGCTTGCACGACGCGCTGGGACTGCCTATCGAAGGGTTGATGAGCGGACCGCTTGGCGGTGACCAACAGATTGGCGCGCGCATCGCCGAGCAGGCGCTCGACGTGCTGATTTTTTTCTGGGACCCGTTCGCTCCCCAGCCCCATGACCCGGATGTCAAAGCGCTGCTTCGCCTTGCGGCACTATGGAACGTCCCGGTGGCATGCAATGCAGCGAGCGCCGACTTTGTCCTTTCCTCGCCTTACCTGGATGAAAGCTACGACATGTCGATTCCTGATGCCAACGCCTGGGCCGCGGCACGCACGGAGTGACTGACCACCGACCGGCTGCTAATGAGTCAGCTCAACCACTTGGCTCAGGCCCTCATTTGCGCACCGGGATGGCGGGTGCGCAAATGCCTTGCGACCACTTGCTGGCCGCATTGAGGTTCGCCCTCTGTCGCGGCCAATGCACAGCGCAGCGTCAGCTCAGCGATGCGATCGTAATCCTGCAAGGCTGAATTGACCGGCTGAGGCAAAAAGTCCAGCAGGCGATGATCCCCAAAGGTGGCCAACCGCATCCCTTCCGGCAAACCTCCTCGCTCCAGAAAGACATCAAACGCCCCTTCCAACAGCGTATAGGACGCGGTGACCAATGCATCTGCCCCGCCCTCTTCATCTAGTAGCTTGACCGCCAGCCGGGCGCCTTCGCTACGCTCATAGTGCGTACCGCTTAGATATAGCGGCGTAATGGACGTGCCCGCAAGTGCTTGTTCGAATCCCGCCCTGCGTTCTCGGCTGATGGAAAGGTCAGGCATCGCTTCCAGCCATGCAACGCGCCGGGTAGCAGGATCAATCACCGAGTGGGTCAGCGCCAGCGATGCTTGGCGGTCGTTACTGACCACACTGGCAAAACGCGCAGGATCCAGCCCCCGGTCCATTCCCACCACGCTCCAGCCCTCTTTTACCAGGTCTGCGTAAAACGGATCATCGCTGGCCAGACAACTCGCCGTGATAAGCACTTCACAGCGCTGCGCACGCAGCGCTAGCGCCAGCGCCCGCTCGCTGTCCGGGCAGTCATCGGAGCTCACCACCAGCAGTTGATAGCCACGTTCGCGAGCGCCCCGCTCTATGCGCTTGGCAAGCCGCGCGTAACTGATGTTTTCCAGATCGGGCACGATCAACCCCAGTAAACGACTCGCTCCCCGGCGCAATGCGGCCGCCTGGGGATCAATGTGATAGCGGTGCTGGCGAACGACCGACATCACCTTGTCGATGGTCGCCTGGCTAATGCGGCGCTTTTCGGCCTGGCCATTAATCACATAGCTGGCGGTAGTACGTGATACCCCGGCAAGCCGGGCTATATCGGCAAGTGTCATGAATTTCCCCTCTGATTGCCGCCAGTTTAACAGTCGACAGACGCCCATCAGACCAAAGTCTAGGCGCGAACCTCTTGTGTCCTGAAGTGAATCGATTCAGCATAGCCAACTATACACAGATGACACGATTCATCCAGCCCACTTCGGTGCGCTACGACCATGGTTCTACACGGAGACACCTATGCTGACGCTCGGCTCTGATGACATATTGCTGGACTGCCATGCTGACGACTGGCAAGCAGCACTCAACAGCGCTGCCGATGCGCTGGTGGCGGCGGGGTTTGTCGACCCTGATTACCGTGACGGCCTGCTCGACCGGGAAGCTCAATCCTCGACGTTTCTGGGCAATGCCATCGCCATCCCCCACGGCACCCCGGAAAGCCGCCAATACGTCAAGCAAACCGGGGTACGCGTTTTACAATTCCCCCAAGGCGTTCAGTGGCACGACGGCCAACAGGTGCACGTACTGGTGACTATCGCCGCGCAAAACGACGAGCACCTCGATATCCTGCGCCAACTGACCCATGTATTGGACCGCGAAGGTGTCGCTGAGCAACTGGCTAACGCCACCTCCGCCGACGATGTGGCGCGCCTGCTTTCCAAGCCAGCCGTGGTGCCACGTCTGGATAACGAAACGCTGTGTGTTAGCTTCCCCGCCAAGGACCTGCAGGAATTGACGCTAGCCGCTGCCGCGCGACTGCGTCAAAGCGGCTGTGTCGATAATACGTTTATTAGTGCCATTGCCTCTGTCGAACCCACCTGGCTGGGGAATGGCCTATGGCTGGCAAGCCACCCTCATGGTGTCGCCCAGCCTGCACTGGGTGTCGCAACCCCGGCAGATACATCACTGAGCCATCAGGAACATCCCGTGCATGCCTTGTTCTGCCTCGCGGCCAGCGGCGAGAGCCATCGTTCGCTGCTTGAGCAATTACTGCCACTCCTTGATCACAGCGAAAGCAAAAGCCTGGTCAATAAAACCAGCGCCCAGTGGCTGGCCGCCTTGGCGGGTGAAACTGCCAGCACACAAACTCAACGTGCCCGCGTGCTGAACCCTCACGGCCTGCACGCCCGCCCGGCCAAGCAACTGGTACAAATTGCCCGCGCCCAGGCGGTGCCGATCAACGTTCGACTGGAAGAAGGCAGCGCCACGCCGGTTTCCGCCGCCAGCTTGACCAAGGTGATTGGCATGGGCGCGAGACGCGGGCAATGGCTCGTGTTTTCTGCCGAGGGCGAGCAGGCAAGCCAGGCACTCGCGGCCGTCAGCGAGGCCGTCGAGTCTGGCCTGGGCGAGAAGGTTGCCCCATTTGATGGCGGCCGGGAAAGCCTCTCTCCCGCCACCGAAAGCACCAAACCCGCCGCCGAGCCGCTGGTTAACGATACGCCACATGCGGGCGTGGCCGCCTCCCCGGGGCTTGCCATTGCACCGGTATTTGTCATTCGCCCGGTAAGCTTTGAATACCCGCAACACGCCGACGATCCCGAACAAGAGGCTGCCCGTCTTCGCGAGGCGCTGAAGGAAGGTGCCACCCAGTTGGAAACACTGGTGCATGACGCGCCGGGCGGTGAAGTCGCCGACATTCTTTCCATGCACGAAGAAATGCTCGACGACCCGGAGCTGCACCAGGCCGCCATTGATGCTATCCGCGAAGGGGCGTCGGCAGAGGCGGGCTGGTGGGAAGCCATCGACACCGCCGCCCACGCCCAGGAAATGCTTGCCGACCGGCTACTGGCCGAACGCGCCGCCGACCTGCGCGACGTGGGCCGCCGAGTCCTTGGCGTGCTGTGTGACGTCAAGCTGCCCGAGCCGCCCGACCATCCGTATATTCTTGTGATGGACGATATTGGCCCGTCTGATGTCGCGCGACTGGATACCTCGCGAGTGCGTGGCCTGCTCACCGTTCGCGGCGGCGCTACAGCGCACAGCGCGATTCTGGCCCGCGCGTTAGGCATTCCGGCGGTTGTCGGTGCCGGTGACGCCGTCATGGCGCTACCTGACGGCGGCATGATGATTCTTGATGGCGAACGCGGACGGGTCACCCACAAGCCTTCGGAAGACCGTCTGCAGCGCGCCGAGCAGCAATTGCTTGACCAGCAGCAGCGCGAAGCCGACGCCTGGGAAACGCGCTTTGAAACGGCTCAAACCCGCGACGGACACCGGGTCGAAGTCGCTGCCAACCTGGGCAATACCGCTCATGCGGAAGACGCCGTTGAACGCGGCGCCGAGGGGGTTGGCCTGCTGCGCACTGAATTCCTGTTCATGGCCCACGCCAGCGCGCCGGACCTATCCACCCAAATCGATGAATACCGCCAGGCGATTGACGCCCTTGGTGCCCGCCCGCTGGTGGCCCGCACGCTGGACGTCGGCGGTGACAAGCCACTGCCCTACTGGCCGGTGCCTCAAGAAGATAATCCCTTCCTTGGCCTGCGCGGCATTCGCCTGGCGCTGACCCAGCCGGAAGTGCTCGAAACCCAGTTTCGCGCGCTGTTGATGGCCGGCAAAGACAGCCCTTTGCGCATCATGCTGCCGATGGTCAAGGACATCGCCGAGTTCCGCGCCGCCAAGGCGATCTATGATCGGCTGCTGAGCGAAATTTCGCCATCACAACGTGCCACTGACGTGCAGCTCGGCGTGATGATCGAAGTGCCCTCCAGTGCCCTGCTGGCGCCATCGCTTGCCGCCGAGGTGGATTTCTTCTCGGTGGGCACCAACGATTTGACCCAGTACACCCTGGCCATCGACCGTGGCCATCCGGAGCTTTCCGCCCAGGCCGACGGCCTGCATCCCGCGGTACTGCGCTTGATCCAGATGACCGTTGACGCCGCCCATGCTCAGGGCAAATGGGTCGGTGTCTGCGGCGAACTGGCCTCAGACGCCATGGCGGTGCCGGTACTGGTCGGCCTGGGTGTCGATGAACTGTCGGTCAGCGCGCGCCAGATTCCGTTGGTCAAGGCACGGCTGCGCGAATTTGATCTGGCGGATGCCAAGGCCAGTGCTCAACTGGCGCTGGCTCAGGCCACCAGCGATGACGTGCGCGACGCGCTGGAGGCTCGCTGATGGCCCGTGTGCTATGCATTACGCTCAACCCGGCACTGGACCTGGCGTTCAGTCTTGACCAGCTCATTCCAGGGGCGGTTAACCGCCCCCACAGCGCACAGCTGGAAGCCGCGGGTAAAGGCGTCAATGTCGCCCGCGTACTGGCAGGGTTAGGCCATGACGTTACCGTGAGCGGTTTTCTGGGCGCTGACAACGACGCGCCTTTCGCGCTGGCCTTTCAGCACGCCGCCTTGCACGATGACTTTGTGCGCGTAGCAGGGGAAACACGCATCAATGCCAAGCTTGCTGAACAAAGCGGCCGGGTCACCGACATCAACGGGCCCGGCACGCCGATCACCTCAAAGGATCTGCAACGCTTAACGGCAAGGCTGGATGCACATTTATATAACGCCACACCGCCTCACGCCGTCGTGGTGGCGGGCAGTTTACCGCCGGGGCTCAGTCTCGATGACTTTCGTGCTTTTCTAAAGCACCTGAAGGCCAGCGGCGTTCCTCTCTGGGTGGATACCAGCGGCGCGGCACTTAACGCCGCCATTGAGGTAAAGCCCACCGCCGTCAAGCCCAACGAACTTGAGCTTGCACACTGGGCCGGTGCGCCGCTTGAAACCAGCCTTGCGCTGACCCAGGCGGTGCGTCGTCTGCATCAGGGCGGCGTGGAACAGGCGCTTGTTTCTGCCGGCGCCGATGGCGTGCTGTGGGTGAATGCCCAGGGCAGCTGGCAGGCAACGCCACCGTCCGTGACCGCCGTCAACACCGTGTGCGCCGGTGATACGCTCGTTGCGGGCATGCTCCACGGCCTGCTCAGCGGCCACGATCCCGAAACAACCCTTCGTTTTGCCACGGCATTATCTGCCGATGCGGTCCGCCATGTGGGCGTGGGTAACCCCCAGGCCGACGACTTCGACTCACTCCAACAACAGACCCGGGTACGGCGTCTTGACGACACCATCACCGAGGGAGCCACGCTATGAATATTATTCTGATTACCGCCTGCCCCAGCGGCATGGCGACCACCTTCCTCGCCGCCAAGCGGCTGGAGCAGGCTGCAGAACGCCAGGGCTGGCACGCTCATGTGGAAATGCACGGTGAGCTGGCGCCGCTTCAGGCGGCCACCGCCGAGCAGATTGCCAATGCCGACCTGATCGTCGTCGCGGCAGATCATGTGCCCGCGCCCGAGCGCTTTGAAGGCAAGCGGCTTTATCAAGCGCCGATTACCGACGCGCTCCCTGACCCGAGTGGCTTTTTGACCACGGCGAAACGCGATGCGCCGCTTTATCAGGCACCCACCGATGCACCCGCAGCCCGTTCTGCGGCGCCAAGCGCCACTGAAGGACAGAATATTGTCGCCGTGACGGCCTGCCCGACGGGCGTTGCGCACACCTTCATGGCGGCCGAGGCACTCGCCGAAGCCGGCAAAGCCATGGGCCACGCTATCCGCGTGGAAACCCAAGGCTCGGTAGGCGCACAAGATCAGCTGACGGATAAAGAGATCGCTGATGCTGACGTGGTCGTGCTGGCCTGCGACATCGACGTTGACCCTGCCCGCTTTGCGGGCAAGCGCATTTACCGCACTTCCACCGGCAGTGCCTTGAAAAAACCGCGCCCAACACTGGAAGCTGCCCTCGCTCACGCCAGCATTGAAGACGGCAACCAGCCCAGTGCCAGCAGTGAAGGCAAAAGCGTCAAAGAGAAAGGGGTTTACAAGCACCTGCTGACCGGTGTGTCGTTCATGCTGCCGATGGTGGTCGCTGGTGGCTTGCTGATCGCACTGTCGTTTGTGTTCGGTATCAACGCCGCCGAGGAAGAAGGCTCACTGGCCGCCGCGCTGATGAAAATCGGCGGCGGCACCGCCTTCGCGCTGATGATTCCGGTACTCGCCGGTTATATTGCCTACTCGATTGCCGACCGCCCCGGTATCGCGCCGGGCATGATTGGCGGCATGCTGGCAGCCGATATAGGCTCCGGCTTTATCGGCGGTATTCTGGCCGGTTTCCTGGCCGGTTACGTCGCCCTGGCGGTTACCCGCTACGTTAAACTGCCTTCGAGCATTGAATCGCTGAAGCCGATCCTGATTATTCCACTCATCGCCAGCCTGGTGACTGGCCTGGTAATGATCTATATCGTCGGCGAGCCGGTGGCGGGCATTCTTACCGCGCTGACCAGCTTCCTTGAAAACATGGGCTCCACCAACGCCGTGCTGCTGGGCATTCTGCTGGGCGCCATGATGTGTTTCGACCTGGGTGGCCCGGTCAACAAAGCCGCATATACCTTTGGCGTCGGACTTCTGGCCTCGGAAACCTATGGTCCCATGGCGGCGATCATGGCCGCTGGCATGGTACCTGCCATCGGCATGGGCATTGCCAGTCTGGTGGCACGCAATAAATTTTCCGCGCCCGAGCGCGAGGCAGGCAAGGCATCGTTTGTACTCGGCATGTGCTTTATCAGCGAAGGGGCGATTCCGTTTGCCGCCAAAGATCCGCTGCGGGTAATCCCTGCTTGCATGCTGGGCGGTGCCGTTACCGGCGCACTTTCCATGCTGGTAGGCGCTAAACTGATGGCCCCCCACGGCGGCATTTTTGTCCTGCTGATCCCCAATGCCATTACCCCCGTGCTGCTCTACCTGAGCGCGATTGTGGTCGGCTCGCTGATTACCGGTCTGAGCTATGCCATGATCAAACGGGGCGCTACTCAAGTGGCCATTGCCAGCTAAACAATGCCAGGCGGGCCAAGGCCCGCCTTTTTATTGGGCTCGCTATTGGTTTTATTACCGTACAACATGCTTTTGTTCACGATGGTTTGCCACAGCACGCGTTTTATGTAGTATTTTTACACACATAACATCAAGGCAACTCGCCGACCTACAACAACGGACACCGCTATGTTTCAGCTGACCCGCAGTGTGACGTGGCAGGCTCTCGAACGCCTGCGCGACAAAACCGCTAACGATCGCATTCGTGACTATTTCACCAATGACCCGCAGCGCTTTGAAAAAATGAGCCTGCGGGTGGGCGGTCTTTTCCTCGACTACTCGAAGCACCACGTATCCGACGAGGTCAAGGCCAAACTGATCGAACTGGCCGACCACTCCGCCCTCGTCCAGCGCCGAGCCCAGATGTTTTCGGGCGATATCATCAACGTCACCGAAGACCGTCCGGTTCTCCACACCGCGCTTCGCCACCTCGGCGATGATCCGGTATTTGTCGACGGCAAGGACGTGATGCCCGAAATCACCCGTACCCGCGAGCAGATCAAGCAGTTTTCCGAGGCGGTGCGCAGCGGCGAGTGGAAAGGCTATAGCGGCAAGCGCATCAAGGACGTGGTCAACATTGGCATTGGTGGGTCGGACCTGGGCCCCAACATGGCCGTCCGTGCGCTATTGAAGTACCGCCACCCAGAGTTGCACTTCCACTTTGTTTCCAACGTAGACGGCACCCATATTCAGAAGGTGCTGTCGCGTCTCGACCCAGCCACCACGCTGTTCATCGTCTCGACCAAGACCTTCTCTACCCAGGAAACCCTGCTCAACGCCAAGACCGCGCGGCGCTGGTTCCTGGAGAACGCCGGTGAAGACGCCGATGTGGGCGCGCACTTTATCGCTGCCTCCACCAACCGCAAGGCAGCGATGGAATTCGGCATTCGTGAAGAGAATGTGTTCGAGTTCTGGGCCTGGGTCGGCGGGCGTTACTCCATGTGGTCATCAATTGGCCTGCCGATTGCGCTCTCGATTGGCTTTGAGGGCTTCATCGAGCTGCTGGAAGGCGCTCACGAGATGGATAACCACTTCATTGAAGCGCCCTTCTCCGAGAACATGCCCGTGCTGATGGCGCTGATCGGTATCTGGTACATCAATTTCATTGGTGCGGAAACCCAAGCCATCGTGCCTTACGACCAGGCCCTGCACCAGCTGCCTTCGTTTCTCCAGCAGTTGGATATGGAGTCCAACGGCAAGTCGGTGGACATCTTCGGCCATCCGGTGAATTACAAGACCGGCCCGATTGTCTGGGGCCAGACCGGCTCCAACGGTCAGCACGCTTTCTTCCAGTTGCTGCACCAGGGCACGCGCTACGTGCCCATCGACTTTATCGCCTCACTCAAGCCCGAGCCGGGTGTCGAAGACCACCACTTCGCGCTGCTGACCAACATGCTCGCCCAGGCCAACGCCTTTATGGAAGGCAGCCAGGGAGACAGCAAGGAGCTCAGCCAGCATGACCCCTACAGCTGCCCCGGCAACCGCCCATCAAGCACCCTGCTGCTGGACGAGCTGACGCCGAAAAACCTGGGTGCCCTGATCGCGCTCTACGAGCATAAGGTGTTCGTGCAAGGCGTTATCTGGAACATCAACTCTTTCGACCAGTGGGGCGTGCAGCTGGGCAAGCGCATCGCCGGTGAAATCAGCGAACGCATCGACACCAACGCCGCCGACTTCGATGCCTCGACCCAGGGACTGCTGGAGCTGTTGCGCGGCCATTTTCCCGGGAATGGGGGAAGTGAAGACAGCGCCGAAAAAGCCAACGGCGATAAAAAACCACGCGGAAAAAGCGCTAAGCGCTAGCGAATCACGTGCTGGATAACGCGGAACGCCTTGGCTTTAGAGAGCCAAGGCGTTTTGCATTTACCGTCCATACAACCATTTTTCGATATCCCGACCTACCCCACCGCCTGACCTAGCCTGTTTCCCCTGGTTGGCCGGGAAAGGCTGAAGCAACCAAACATGGCTCTATACTCATTCTTGCACACTGGACAAAACGTCATATACTGTATATATAGCCATATATAAACGGGGTGGCAAATGACGGCTTTTCATTACGCTGATGGCAGTTCCTCGGTGCGCAAAGGACGTGGAGCGACGTACGACCCGCATAACCGCTTTGCACCCACCCAAAGCGTTGCGGAAGACGATGGCTGGTGGCGGGAGGAAACATCCACAAGTATCGTAACCGAGGTGCGCGAGGAAGTGAGCAAAAGCGCGCTGTCGTGGAACACCTCGCCGGATTTGCCGTTTGATCGCTCGCTGAATCCATACCGTGGCTGCGAGCATGGATGCGTTTACTGCTATGCCCGCCCTTCCCATGCGTATTGGGATTTATCGCCAGGGCTGGATTTTGAAACCAGGCTGATTGCCCGCAGCGGTTTAGTGGAGCGGTTAACCGACGAGCTGTGCCACCCTAATTACGTATGCCGTCCGATTAACCTTTCCGGCAATACCGACTGCTACCAGCCACTGGAGGCGAAACACCAAACCACCCGTCGCTTGCTTGAGTTGTTATTGGAATGTCGCCATCCGGTCACCATTGTGACTAAAAGCAGCCTGATACTGAGAGACCTGGAGTTGCTTTCGGAAATGGCCGAACACCGTTTGGTGCGGGTTTTTGTCAGCCTTACCAGTCTGGATGCCAACCTGAAACGCACCCTGGAGCCGCGCACGGCGTCGCCTCAAGCCCGTCTGAAAATCATCCGCGAGCTGAATACGGCGGGGATTCCTGTGGGCACGCTGGTTTCGCCGATTATCCCTGGGCTGACCGACCATGAAATTGAGCGGATTCTTGAAGCCGCCAGCCGAGCGGGGGCGCGCACCGCTACCTGGATGCTATTGCGCCTGCCCCATGAAGTGGCGCCGTTATTCGAGGCGTGGCTGGAAGCCCACTACCCCGAGCGGGCTGCCAAAGTGATGAGCTTGATTCGACAGTGCCGTGGTGGGAAGGATTATGACGCCCGCTTTGGCAAGCGTTTCCGCGGTGAAGGGGTGTTTGCCGAAATGATCAGCCAGCGGTTTAATCGTGCCAGCCGCCAGTGGAAGTTGCAGTCCCGCACCGAGCAGGGATTGAATACCCGCGATTTTCGCCCGCCGCGCGCGCAAGGGGATTTATTCTATTAGACTGGGCAGCGTTACTGTCGAACCCCATAAAGGATGCGCCATGCCCGCGCCGTTAAGCAAAACCAAATCGAGCTTTTACCGTCGCCTGTACGTGGCGTACCTGATTGACCAAGGCGCTGCCAGCGTCCCGGCCTTGATTGAGGCGACCGGCATGCCAAGGCGCACCGCGCAAGATACCATTACTTCGCTTGCTGAGTTGGATATCGAGTGTGTGTTCGAAAAGGATAAGGGAGAGCGGCATAACATCGGCCGCTATCAGATACGTGATTGGGGGGCGATTGACCCACGCTGGGTGGCAAGTCACGCCCAATACCTGCAAGAGGCACTGGGCTACCGTGACGCCTAAGCAGTATTAAGCGACGCTAACCTCATAACCGGTAAACTTACGCAGATTGATCACGCCGGTATCCAGCATCAAGTACTGGCCTTTAATCCCCTGCAAGATACCGCTGACCTCCGGCTGCTTGTCAAAGTTGTGCGACATAATCTTGCGTGGGAAGGTCTCCACCGGATAGTGAAAGGCATGGTATTGGCCATCCAGTTCGCGAATGGCATCCGCCCCATACTCGCTTCTAAGTTGCCCAAGGCCGCTGGCGGTTGCGGCCATCAGGCGATCGCGTTCGGCTTTCAGATCAAGCTCCGCAACTTCGCCTTTTAGCATAGCCCGCCAGTTGGTGCGATCACCGACATGTTCCTTGAACAGCATCTCCACAAAGCCTGATTGCTGGCGGGTATCGACTTCCAGAATCGGCAAGGCCTGTATCGCCCCCTGGTCCAGCCAGCGGGTAGGCATTTGCGTTTTACGGGTAATTCCCACTTTCAAACCCGACGAGTTGGCCAGGTAAACGATATGCGGCTGAAAGCAATGCTGCTCTCCCCATTCAGGGTCGCGACAGGTGCCTTGAAAATAATGGCACGTTTCCGGCTTCATGATGCAGGTATCACATTGGGCCAGACGCTTGAAGCAGGGGTAGCAGTAACCCTGGGCAAAGCTTTTCTTGGTTGCACGACCGCAGTGGGTGCAGGCGATAGCACCACTCCAACGCAGCTGTAAAGGCAACCCCAACCGCTCGTTCAAGTCAATGCGGTGTTCACCCGCGCGCAGCTGGTAGCTGACAGGTTGAGCCTGGGTCGGGCCCGGTTCCACCGCCATTTTACGCAAGCACCCCTGCACTACCCCATCAGTCACGCGACGCATCCTTGGCAAGACCGGCCATTTCCGGTGAAACGCCCTGCCCGGTGGCGCCAGCACCACAGGTGCGCTGTTCCAGATACCCGACACGGTTCGCTTCGGGCACGTTGTTTTCCGCTTCATAGCGCATCACGGCTTCCAGACACAACTCGGTCTGCTCAGCCGTGAGGTAGCGTCCATCCGGCCACTTGCGCAGCGATACGGCCTGCTTGAGGCTCTCGTAAATCGCCGGGGTCATCTGGTTGATCATTTTGTCGAAGGTCATGTCGCTCATGCCAAACTCCTCAGTTAAGACCGTAAACGCCGCGCGCTATAATACCAGCCCGTTATCAGGCCGACGATCAATCCGCCAAGATGGGCCTCATTGGCAACATTGCCAAAACCTACCAGCCCGGCCATGTCGGTCATGGTAAACACCATCCAGCCCAGCATGAACACGACGAGCATCTGCGGCACAAAAAAACCGCTTCCCGGAACCCGTCTAGACATCAGCCATACGTGCCCCAGCAAGGCATAAACGACGCCCGACATACCGCCGAATAACACTGTACCCGTCGCGTACTGGGCCAGATTCGCCAACACCCCTGCAACGACCAGCAGCAGGAGCAGCGTCCTTCCGCCCTGTAACGCTTCAACCTGCCGCCCGAAATACCATACCCACATCAGGTTGAAGATCAGGTGCATCCAGCCAAAATGCAGAAACGCTGGCGACAGTAGGCGCCATACCTGGCCGCTGGCCAGCGTCTCCGTCAGCGACCCGTAGGTTAGCTCACCACCCACGATGCCAATCGGCACAATGGTGAGGGCCACAATCAACAGATCACCAAACACACCTATCAGCGCGAAGATCACCAGACTCGCCACCACCATGGCCACGGTAACCGGCAACCGTTTAAGCGTTGAGAATAGCGCCGGGGAATCCACCTTTGAGACCTGCTCCGCTAACTCAAGAGGTTCACCCTGCTGCCAGCGGGCCACCAGCGCGAGAAGCGCTTCACGCTGACCCGGGTCGGCGACCCAGAGCACCTGGGCATCGCCTTCAGCGGTAATCCGGTGCCCAATACGATAACGCCAGAGCGCTTTGCGAAGCGCCTGGGTGTCGACGTCAGGGGGTAAACGCATTACGGGGTGCATAGGCTTCCTTTATGATAACGACATAGGCTTTTCATACAAACGCTAAGCTTGGCAACCCATTGGATAGATCACGCCTGGACGTGGCAATACAGTGGTTATTATTTTCACCAAAAAAAACCGGCGGAGGGGGCCGCCGGGTAAATAGCAAGGGATCATTCAAGGGAACACCTAATCTGACGAGCGGCGGCAGCGTTAGTTCATATGTTTTGCAAAATTTATGTAAATTAATGTAACAACAACAATTCAGCTCAATCATCGTCGTCCTGCAAGGTGTTTAAAACACGTTGCTCTTCTCTGGCGACACGAATCCAGACAAACTGGTCAGCATTCAAGTTTTGTTCGCCATTCCAACGATAGGCAACCAGACGGCCATACTTCACCGCACTGTAATCCAGACAGGCAATGTTCGCGGTGGGTAACGCAGGTATGCCTTCACACCAGTAATGGCCAATAAACAAAGGCGGTTCGTCGGGACCGTAATAACTCAGCGTCTTACGCTCATTTTGGGTAAGCGGCCGCTGTTCTAGATCGCCGGGTAAATTATCGGGCTGGAAGGCAACATCGCCCCAGTACTGTGGCGATGCCGCCCAGAAATGGGTTCGGAAGCTGCGCCGTGTAAACCCATCTCCCGAGTGAATAGCGACATTATCAGGAAGCGATAGATGGCTGCCCCGCGTCAGGCGATCCAGGATGCGGAATGCCTGGGTCGTCGGATCGGTCGAGGCGACAAGAAAATCGTCGTCCATGCAACCATCGGGGTAATCCTGTTTGAACTGCTCTATCAGCTGATGATCCCAGCAGGCGTGTACCACCCGAAAGCCATCCTGTTCGAGAAACAGCGGCAGCGTTTTAAACCACGCCAGCGTATCTTCCCATTCATTGGTGTGGTCGCGGTATTGTTCCAGCGTGTCTTGAATAATCCGGTTGTGACGCGGTGTGTGCTCGCGTAACCAGCGCTGCTGGCTACCCGGCGGTGCCGGGTGAGTATACGCCAGGGCGTTATATTCATGGTTGCCCATGACAATCTGGGCCTCGCCGGACTCGACCATACGCCGGGCTATCGTCACGGCAAGACGGATACGTGGCCCCCGGTCGATAAGATCACCAAGAAATATCACCCGACGCCGCGGGTGGCGATAGACGCCATTGCGCTGGCGATAGCCAAGCTTTTCGAGCAGCGCTGCAAGTGTTGCTCCGCAGCCGTGCACGTCCCCAATCAGATCATAGCCTTCAAACACCGGCTTGGCGGCGACTTGATGAACCATCTTCAGTCTCCCAACCGGTTGCTCCAGCCAAGTTTGCTGCGCAGCACCTCGTAAAAATTATGCCCAATGGGATGCACCAGTTGGACTCGCTCTGGCTTACGCGTAATGACTACAACATCATCCGGTTTGGCAACCGAGCGGGTTTGCCCATCGCAGCTGACGTGGGGATAGGACTGGTTGGTCTCACCGATGTGCAGGCGAATCTCGCTGGCCGCATCAATCACAATGGGGCGGCTTGAAAGCGTATGCGGAAACATCGGCACCAGGGTAATCACATCCAGCTTGGGGTGCATGATCGGCCCACCCCCGGATAACGCATAGGCAGTAGAGCCTGTCGGCGTAGCGATAATCAACCCATCGCTACGCTGGCTGTATACGAACTGGCCATCGATGAAAAGTTCGAACTCGATCATGCGCACCGCTTTGCCAGGATGGACAACGACTTCGTTGAGCGCTTCCCCCGACCCCACCATCACACCGTTGCGATATAACGCCATATCCAGCAGAAAGCGTTCTTCGCGCTCGAACTCGCCGGCCAGCACTTCGCTAACGCGGGTTTCCAGTTCATCCGGGGAGATATCGGTCAAAAACCCCAGCCGCCCGCGGTTAACGCCTAGAATCAGCGTACCGCTATGGCACAGGGTGCGGGCCGCGCCAAGCAAGCTTCCATCGCCGCCGACCACGATCACCAGGTCACACATTTCCCCCAGCGCACGACGACTGGCCTCGGGCTGACCATGGTGCGGGATTACCGTGGCCGTGCGGTCCTCGACCAGCACACGGTAGCGATGCTCAACCAGGTAGTTAACTAAGCGCTGCAGCGAGTCGACGACTTTATCGCTGCCCAGGCGGCCAATTAGCCCGATGGTACTAAATGGCCGCCCTGACTCCTTTGGCGTATTCGATGGCACAGCAGCTTCCTGAACATGATGGGTCGTGAGTCGACACAAGTAAGATCAAGCCATTATGGCCAGAGCAGGCAGCGCGGGCAAATGGACTTACGTGAGTGAAACGTCAACAGGCCCTAGGCAGGGTGTGCCTGCTTGCGCTGCAGCCACCAGTGATTCAGCCACAGCGACGCTGCCATGATCCCCGCGCCGAGCAACAGCCGAGCCACATCGGCTTCACGGTTCCAGATCAACAGGTTGACGGCCAGCCCTGCGGGTACCAGCGCGTTGTTCATGACCGCAAGCGTGCCTGCATCTACCCGCGTGGCACCCTGGTTCCAGGCAAAATAACCGACGCCCGACGCGACCAGTCCAAGCCAGGCCAGCACGCCCCACTGCACGCTGGTTGTTGGCAAGGCGGCACTATTACCGAACACTAGAAAGACCGGCAGCGCAATCACCATGGCGCCGATAAAAAACCAGCCAAACACATTGTGCCAAGGCAAGTCAGCGGGCAAGTCAGCCGCTAAACGCCGGTAGCCGACCTGGCCAATGGCAAAGCACAGATTGGCTCCCTGGACGACTAAAAAGCCTGCCCAAAAACCACTATCCACCCCATCGTAGCGAATAACCGCCGCGCCAATGACGGCCAGGGCAGCACTTAACAGGTAGATCGGCGTGAAGCGACCAAACAGCAGATCATCCAGCAATGCGATGTAAACAGGCGTAAAGATAGTAAAAAGTAGAACTTCGGGAACCGACAGCAATATAAACGACTGGTAGAAGAAGGTGTACATAATGCCAAGCTGAATGGCGCCCAGCACCATCAGTGCCAAACGCTGTTTGCCTTTTAACAGGCTCGGCCGCAGGAACGGCAAGAACACCAAGGCGGCAAGCCCTACCCGAAGGAGTACAGCAAAATAACTGTCAACCTGGCCTGCCAGGTAAACGCCTATCAGCGAAAAAGAGAACGCCCACAGCGCGGTGACACCGACGAGATACGCCATCGTAAACCCCAGATAATATAAAAGTTGACGTGGATTATACGTCGCGCATCGCTATTGCCAATGGCTGACGGGCAAAAACATCGCCTGTGTAGGTGAATCTGCCTGGGAATTGGCGCCTTATTGTCGGCGAAGCCATACAAGAGCGAAAACAACCCCTGGTAGCCAGACACAGAGCGTCAGTAAGGTCGCGATGGTGACGCGTCGTGCGCCCCCATCCGTCAGCGCTACCGCCAATGGCGGGAATAGCACTGCCAATGCATAATACGCCGCCTTCACCGATGAAGGCATGTCTGTCAGCGGCGGTGGCTGCGTCGCCGATTCATTACCGGATGGTTTTTCAGGAGTGTAAAATTCAACGCTTTTATCAACAGTGGGCGTCGCTTCAGCCTTGGTGGACTCGTTAACCTTCGTCTTGCGGTGTGCGTCCTTGTCGATTTTTTGCGTCAGCGCGTCAGCGTCGTGCGCCAGATCATCATGATAACGCTCCCACTCTTCCCAATCGTGGGGTGTCCCCACCTTGGGACGTTGATGTCCGGCCTCACGCGCACGCTCCCAGGATTTTTCTTCCAGCGTGTTGGGGCGGTCGGCATCGCGATCCAGCGGCACCCCTTTACGATTCAAATATTCACGTGCGTCCATAATGTTTCCTCACGCTAAGTCATTAGGGTCAGTTGTCGTTAGCCCTTTGGGTTATTCGACCAGATAAGAGTAACAATTGCGACGCTCGCGCCCCTTTACAAGCGCCTTTAAAACGTTGAATGCCCCTGCAGGATGATCATCGCATCTGTATGTAAATCTTCTAAAGTGAATAAAGTGACGGTTAACAAAACGTTCGCCATGCTCACGCAAAAGGAGAGCCGCAATGTCAAAACCCACGCCACACAATGTACGCGATATCATGTCTCGCGATTGTTATCGTGTCTCGCCGGAAATGTCGATCACCACGTTGGCCCAGGGACTCGCGCTGCATCGTCTGCCGGGTGCGCCTGTGGTTGATCGGCACGACAACCTGATCGGTTTTATTTCAGAACAGGATGTATTGGGCCGCGTTCTTGACAGCGTGTACCATGACGATGAGGCGCCATTGGTCAAGGAACTGATGCGCAATGAGGTGCTCAGCGTCACCCCGGCGAAAAGCATCACCGATCTGGCTCAGGAAATGCTGGGCGCAAAACCCAAAATATATCCGGTGGTTGAACAACGCCGCCTGGTAGGGATTGTCACACGACGCGATATTCTTGTCGCCCTGCTAACCATTCGCCGTCACTGAGAAGGCTGTCGCAGAACGTTGCAAAAGCACACTGCCGTGAAGCCATTATCGCCAGGCAAAAAAAACCGCTGCTCATGGAGCAGCGGAAGCAAGGGATCAAAACAATATCGAGGCAACACCTTTAGCGACTGCTATCACTACGTTGCCTGTACATACTCAGACACGCTGTTCTGAAAAAGTTCGGCAATCTGCAAAATTTTCGTTTCGAAAAATGTGAACGGTATAATGGCCTTTATCGTCATTTCACGCTCAATCCCCAAGGGAGTACTGCATGGCACTTTATCTTTTGGTATTTGGGGTGTGTTTTCTGGTGATTGGCAGTGTCCTGGCCGTTTTGCTGACCTCGCGCACGCCACGCTACCGCACTGAACCGAAAGATCTGCTGGCGCTTTTTGACAAAGCGTTGGCCAGCCAGGTGAGCGAAACGGAATGGAACGCCCTGATCGGCTACCCCATCCGGCATAACGAATATTTAGAGGGCGTGCGGAGACGGGCATCCCACTTGATGGATCAACATGGCAGGCGCTGGCAACTGGCTCAGGGAAAGCCCCTGCTTAATGAAGAGGGTCAGGCAGAGCTGAAAGCCCTGCGCGATCATTTGGCGGCTCACACAGAACTCCATGCACATTAACTCAGGTGGCGGCGGAGACTCCTATGCCCAGCACCATTCGTCGAATTCCTCTGGAAAGCGCTACGCGTCACCACGCTCATGATTTTCACCAGATCGTTATTACTCTGTGCGGTGCATCGGAGTTTGAAATCGAGGGGCTGGGCGGGCGTGTCAATGCGTTTTCGGGTTGCATCGTGCCCGCAAATCATGAGCATTACTACTCGGGCAGCGGCTATAACCGACAGTTGATACTGGACCTGCCAGAAGATGCACCGGCGCTTACCGGTGAGCAGCGCGAGCTTGTCGCCTTGTTCGATGCGCCACGTTTTTTTGCCCTGGATGCCTCACTGCGCCACTACCTGGCCTTCATGGAATGCGAGCTTGGCCAGACCGACTCCCCTGGCCTGCCGCCCTTTCAACATGACCGACTGGCTGCCACCTTTCTAGGTGCTCTCAAGGGGCGACTGGGCAATGCCCCTGAACCACCCTCGCGCCTCGATATTCGCCACCTTGACCGTTTTATTCAGCAGCATATGGCCGACAATCTGCGTGTTGCCGACCTGGCGAAACTGGTATGCCTGAGCGAGGCACATTTTTCAGAACGTTTTCGTCAACAGACAGGCCTCTCTCCGTGGCAATACGTAAAGCGCCAGCGACTGCATGCTGCGCATCAGCTTGTGGTACAGAGCCACTTGTCGTTGACCGATATTGCGCTGCAAACCGGCTTTGCCAACCAGAGTGCACTATCGCATGCGTTTCGCCGCAGCTATGGCCTTTCTCCCCGCCAGCTTCGTCAATCCCGCAGACTCTCCAGCCCGTTGACTAGCCGTCCATTTAATCCGCTGGCAGAGCCTGCCAAACTCAACTAACGTCTTATAAGTGATCGACTTACCTCGAATTTGACACATTTTCCCGCGGAAATGGCATACACCGATAGCCACACCGCTCTACATTCGAGCGTTAGCTCAGGCTTTACGTCCTGTTACCAATATTACCGCTTCACTGGGCGGAAATGCGCCGCTTTCGGCGCCGGGCGATGGGTGAGCAGCTCATCATCGACAAACCAAAACTCATGAACAGGGAACTCTCTTATGGTCGAAAATAATACTGGGGTCGTTGCTGACAACCGTGCGATCAACCCTTCTGACACTCTTTCTAGTTCTAGCGGGCGCTCGTTGGGCCTCGTGGTGTGAGTAGAAAACAGGGTTAATAAAAATAATGCGGATCACTACCGGGCACTTCCCGGTAACCGCACAAACTGGGCGGAATTAACGCCGTCCTGACGAACTGGAGAAGTTACATGGCTATTGGTGTTTGGATTAGTCTCATTGCCTACTTTGCGCTCATGATTGCCATTGGCATTTATGCCATGCGCAAGGCTACCTCTTCCTCGGAAGACTACATGCTGGGTGGCCGTAACCTCAGCCCCAAAGTGGCCGCCTTGTCAGCTGGCGCGTCGGACATGAGCGGTTGGTTGCTGCTGGGTTTGCCCGGGGCGATGTTCGCTTCTGGCCTGGGATCGGCCTGGATCGGTATTGGCTTGCTGGTGGGGGCATTGTTCAACTGGATCCTGGTCGCTCCGCGCCTGCGTGAACAGACGGTTCACTATGGCAATGCGATCACCATTCCGGCTTTCCTGGCAAACCGCTTCCCGACACGGTCGCTTTCCCTGCGCACGGTGTCTGCCATCGTGATCGTCATCTTCTTTGCGGTCTACACCGCATCGGGCCTGGTGGCCGGCGGCAAGCTGTTCGAAAGCGCCTTTGCGGGGGTCGTGAACATTGGCGGCATGAGCGACTATGGTGCGGGCGTGCTGATCACCCTCGGCGTCGTGCTGGTTTACACCGTGGTCGGTGGTTTTCTGGCGGTGAGCATGACCGATTTCGTCCAAGGCTGCATCATGATGCTGGCCCTGGTGATCATGCCGGCGGTGGTGCTCTTTGGCGAAGGCGGCGGCGGCTTCGGTCAGGCATCACAGACCCTCAATGAAGTCGATCCCACGCTGCTGTCGTGGACGGAAGGCTTGACCTTTATCGGCTGGCTGTCTGCGGTGACCTGGGGGCTTGGGTACTTCGGCCAGCCACACATCATCGTGCGCTTCATGGCAATCCGCACGCTCAAGGATGTGCCGATTGCCCGCAACATCGGCATGAGCTGGATGGCCATCTCGCTGATCGGCGCGGTGTCGCTGGGTATTTTTGGTCGCGCCTATGCGGTTCGCAACGGCATGAATGTCGAAGACCCGGAAACCATCTTCATTATCCTGGCGGAGTTGCTGTTCCACCCGCTGATCACCGGCTTCCTGTATGCAGCGCTGCTGGCGGCGGTCATGAGCACCATTTCCAGCCAGCTACTGGTAGCGTCTTCTTCGCTGACCGAGGACTTCTATCGCCTCTTCCTGCGTAAAGAGGCCACGGACAAGGAGTGCGTGAACGTGGGCCGTGTGAGCGTCGTCCTGGTGGGCTTGATAGCCGCCGTGATTGCGTCGGACCCAGACTCGCAGGTACTCGGGTTGGTCAGTAACGCCTGGGCAGGCTTCGGCGCCGCCTTCGGCCCGCTGATCATCCTGTCGCTGATGTGGTCGCGCACCAACGGCAATGGCGCCATTGCTGGCATGGTCGTGGGTGCCCTCACCGTAATGATCTGGATTGCCCTGGGCTGGAACGCTTCCTTCATGGGTGGCCCGGGCATTTACGAGATCATTCCCGGCTTCATCGCGGCCTTCCTTGCCATCCTGGTGGTAAGCAGCGCCACGGCCGATGCCGGCGAGTATCAGCACATTACCCGCTAGCAAGAGCGCGCAGGATACATTCAACGTATCAGGAGGGCTCCCCCCAGGAGCCCTCTGTTGGTTTGATCTTTTGTGTTTGCTGCCAAAAGACCGACTAAACCCTAACCGACGCAATAACGTTACGTGTCGGCTAGCAAGGAGAGACCCCTATGAACGAAGCCAATCCTCATCTGCATAGCGACGTGAGTGACCTGCGCTCGCGCATTCGCAAGAATTACGACGCCAATGAGGCAGATGTACTGCACGCGCTTATCGAGCGTATCAAGCTGTCGGAGGATGACCGCAAGCAAGTCGCCGCCGTTGGCGCCAAGTACGTAGAGCGTGTGCGCAAGGAAAGGTCGCCCTCGATGATGGAGGCGTTCCTGGCCGAGTACGGGCTCTCGACTACCGAAGGCGTCGGCTTGATGTGTCTGGCAGAAGCGCTGCTGCGCGTGCCCGATGCGGAAACCATCGACGACCTGATCCACGACAAGATCGAGCCGTCCGACTGGGGCGCCCACCTGGGCAAGTCAGCATCCTCGATGGTCAACGCCTCGACCTGGGCACTGTTGCTGACCGGTAAGGTACTGGAAGAAGATCCCAAGGGGCCCACACGGGCACTGCGCGGTCTGGTTCGGCGCATGGGCGAGCCGGTCGTGCGTAAAGCAGTTGGCCAGTCGATGAAGATCCTTGGCCGCCAGTTCGTGCTTGGTCAGACCATCGAAGAAGGCATGAAGAATGCCCGTGAGCTCGAAAAGCAAGGCTATACCTACTCCTACGATATGCTGGGCGAAGCAGCGCGCACCGACGAAGATGCCGTCCGCTACCACCAGGCTTATGCCAAGGCGATCTCTGCTATCGCCGAGCAGGCCAAGGGTGATGTCCGCGGTAGCCCCGGCATTTCGGTGAAGCTGTCGGCGCTGCACCCGCGTTATGAATACACCCACCGTGACACGGTGATGGCAGAGCTATTGCCCCGCGCTAAAGAGTTGGTGCAACAAGCGGCCAAAGCCAATATCGGTTTCAATATCGACGCTGAAGAGCAAGACCGGCTGGATCTGTCCCTGGACGTGATCGAAGCCTTGATGGCCGACCCCAGCCTGGACGGCTGGGATGGTTTCGGGGTCGTCGTGCAGGCATACGGTCGCCGCGCAGCGCCGATGATCGAGACGCTCTACGAACTCGCCGAGCGCTTCGATCGCAAAATCATGGTACGCCTGGTAAAAGGTGCTTACTGGGACACCGAGATCAAGCTCTCCCAGGAAATGGGCGTCAAAACCTTCCCGGTCTTCACCCGCAAGGTCAATACCGACGTCAGCTACATGGCCTGCGCCCAGATGTTACTCGACCGGCGCGACCGCATCTATCCGCAGTTTGCGACCCACAATGCCCACACCTGTGCTGCCGTCGTGGAGATGGCGGGCGATGACAAGGACAGCTACGAGTTTCAGCGCCTGCACGGCATGGGCGAGTCGCTGCACCACATCGTCAAGGAGTCGGAAGGCACCCACTGTCGCATCTACGCCCCGGTCGGCGCCCACCGCGACCTGCTGGCCTATCTGGTTCGCCGCCTGCTGGAGAACGGCGCCAACTCCTCGTTCGTTAACCAGGTAGTGGATAGTTCGATTCCCCCGAGCGAGGTCTCGAAGGATCCCATTGAAGGGTTTAAGCAGCTCGGCAATGACGTATCAAGCCCCCTGATCCGCCAGCCCGGCGAGCTGTTCGAGCCTGATCGCAAGAACTCCAAGGGCTACCGTATCAACGAGCCGGCTTCGATCCTGCCGCTGCTCGATGCGCGTGAAACCTTTGCCGACGCCACCTGGACTGCAGGCCCGATGCTGGCAGGCAACCCGGCTCCCAAGGGCCCGGCACGTGATGCGGTCTCCCCCGCCGACGGCTCTCGGGTAATCGGTAAGGTGCATGAAGCCACCCCGGAAGAGGTCGCCACGGCCCTCGACGCCGCCGAGCAAGGCTTCAAAGAGTGGTCGGCACGCCCTGCGGCCGAGCGCGCCGCGGTACTGCGCCGCACCGCCGACCTCTACGAAGAACACATCGCTGAACTGACCGTGATCACCACCCGCGAAGCGGGCAAGATGATGTTCGATGGTATCGCCGAAGTGCGTGAGGCAGTAGATTTCCTACGCTACTACGCCAACGAAGGCGAGCGGCTGGAAGCGGAAGAGCCCGGCAGCGCCCGCGGTATCTTCGTCTGCATCAGCCCGTGGAACTTCCCCCTGGCCATCACCACCGGGCAGATCGCGGCCGCCCTGGTGGCCGGTAACGCAGTGCTCGCCAAGCCCGCCGAGCAGACGCCCCTGATTGCGGCCCGTGCCGTCGAGTTGATGCGCGAAGCCGGTTTGCCTGAAGCGGCGCTGCAGCTACTCCCGGGCGATGGCCCGACGGTAGGTGGACCGCTGACCAGCGATCCGCGAATTGCCGGTGTCTGCTTTACCGGCTCGACCCCGGTGGCGCAGATCATCCACAAGGCGCTGGCCGAGAACGCCGGGCCTGATGCCGTGCTGATCGCCGAAACCGGCGGGCTCAACTCCATGATCGTCGATTCCACGGCGCTCACCGAGCAGGCAGTACGCGACATCCTGATTTCCTCCTTCCAGTCGGCCGGTCAGCGCTGCTCCGCGCTGCGCATGCTGTATGTCCAGGAAGAGGCCCGGGACCGGTTGCTCAACATGCTCTACGGTGCCATGGACGCGCTGACCATCGGCGACCCCTGGAATACCGATACTGACGTGTCGCCGGTGATTGACGCCGATGCCCAACAGGAAATCAGCGATTATGTAGCGACGAACGAGAAGAACGGCAAGGTGCTGAAGAAACTTTCAGCGCCGGAGACCGGCACCTTCGTTACCCCGGCGGTGATCGATGTTGGCGGCATCGAGGATCTCGAGCGTGAAATCTTTGGCCCGGTGTTGCACGTGGCCACCTTCAAGGCGCGGGATATCGACAAGGTGGTCGATGACATCAACGGCAAGGGCTTCGGGCTGACCTTCGGCCTGCATACTCGTATCGATGACCGCGTGCAGCAGATCGTCGAGCGCATCCATGTCGGCAACGTCTACGTCAACCGTAACCAGATCGGTGCTATCGTCGGTTCCCAGCCGTTCGGCGGCGAGGGGCTATCAGGCACCGGCCCCAAGGCCGGTGGCCCGCTCTACGTGACACGCTTCCGCCGCACCGCGGAGGCCGAGCACAGGAATGCACCAGAAGGAAAAGCGGTCTCACAGGGTGATCTCCAATCCGCGCTTGATGGACTGGATGCGCGCAACTGGGCGGTGCGACCCAACCGGATCGAAGTGCTACGCAAGGCGCTATCCGGCAAAGGCGGCGTGATACGCAAGGCGCTCAACGAGACGGCTGCGTTGGACATGACGCCGCAGACGCTGCCGGGGCCAACGGGTGAAAGTAACCGCTTGGCGATGTACCCGAAGGGAGCGGTTCTGTGCCTCGGGCCAACCCTGGATATTGCCATCGCCCAAGCCGCACAGGCCCTCGGTACTGGCTGTGCGGCCGTCTTGGTCGCGCCAGGCGCCGAACAGGCGGTGAAACCGCTGATCGATGCCGGGGTGCCCGTCGCCGGGTTTGATGGAAGCGTCTCGGCCGAGACGTTGAGTGACATCAAAGGTATCGCGGCGGTCGCCGCCGCTGGCGACAGCGACTGGACCCGTGAACTGCGCACAGCCCTGGCCAAGCGCGATGGCGCCATCATACCGCTCGAGACCCAAACCATCTCGCCGGATCGCTACGTGGTCGAACGCCATCTGTGCATTGACACCACTGCAGCCGGTGGCAACGCCAGCCTGCTGGCCACCGCCGAATAGACCGGTATTGAGTGGTTAGTGCCCTGGAGGGGGGGGCAGCGGTTTTATGCGGCGCCCTCCTCCTTCCAGACTGTCTCAGCAATCAATCGTTAGCCACTCCTCGTGAGTGGCTTTTTTATTGGCAATAGCGTTTTTCTGGATTATCCAATTGACCGGTGGCCCGCCCCTGAATCAGGCCACTCCACATACCTCTCCTCTTTGATAATACCTGCCTAACAACCCTTGCCCTGGATCAATAATCCGCTCACTGGATCTCGTTACACTGGTCACATCGTTAAACGGCTAGCGAATAGCCGTCCAGCGTTGCAACGAGTCGTTTGAAACTGTCTGTTTTAACATCAGGAGTGCCCCCATGCGTAAAGCCGTCCTGCCTACCCTACTTGTATCCACCGTTGCCGCTGCGGCGCTGATAACCAGCAGCCAGGCTTTCGCTTACGGCGCGGGTGATGTCTTTACCCGCGTTGGTGTTGCCAAAGTCGCCCCTAAAAGCGACAACGGCTCACTGGCCAACGGTGCGTTGGCCGTGGATGTACAGGATGAAACCGAGTTTGCGTTCACCCTGGGCTACCGCTTTCTCGATAACGTTGGCGTGGAGCTCCTGGCGGCGCTGCCGTTCGAGCACGATATCCACCTGAACGGTGGTAATATCGCCTCCACCAAGCATTTACCGCCAACCCTGACGCTCCAGTATTACCTGCTGGGCGGCACGCAGTCCCGGGTACAGCCTTATGTGGGTGCAGGTGTTAACTACACCCACTTCTCCGATGAAGAGCTGACGACTGGTGATTTAGATCTGGATGACTCCTGGGGCGCGGCAGGCCAGGTAGGCGTCGACCTGCTGATTGATGACCACTGGGCGCTGAACGCTGCGGCTTGGTACATCGACATTGATACCGATGCCAGCATTAACGGTGCAGCGGCAGGTACCGTTGAGATCGACCCTGTCGTGGTCATGGGTGGCCTCAGCTATCGTTTCTAGGCTGACAGCCAATAACTCTCAGGCGTTATCCACAAAGCCTGCCTTGCGGCGGGCTTTGTTGTTACATCGGCCTTCAGTTTTCAGTGACGACCTTATCCACTCTCTCCACAGCCCGCACAACGAGCAGTTGAT
The DNA here is from genome assembly GCF_002119345.1 of Halomonas sp. CSM-2. Classification (NCBI taxonomy): domain Bacteria; kingdom Pseudomonadati; phylum Pseudomonadota; class Gammaproteobacteria; order Oceanospirillales; family Halomonadaceae; genus Halomonas; species Halomonas sp. CSM-2. Next base: position 60,345 of record NZ_NBYR01000019.1, read on the forward strand.
GATGGGCGGGTGTCTGCTCCTGCTGCAAATAGGCCGCCACGGCGGGTGCCACCTCACATTTGGCCGGCATCGGCCCACCAGCTTCAACCAGCGACTCCAGGCGCGCGATAAATACAAAGCGCAGCCACTGGAGCAGCGACATTGTATCGACACAGAACGGCTGCTGGCTGGAAAAAGCCGCTGTCTCAGGGATTGGCATACGCCATAGGTCAGCGGCCTTTAGCGTCGCTTCAAGATCAAGAAGCGCGGTATGAAGCTCGCGATGTGCGCCCATAAACCACCTATGTTGAATCAGATATTTAAAGGGCATTATCCCAACTCTATGGCTGAGTTGCCACTCATCCACCGAGATCTTCGTTATTCACAGATTCACAGAAAACCTGCAAGAGACTGTGGATAAGCTATGGAAAGGTATCGCATCCGCGTTCCCCATGCGGGTTGGCGATGACTGTTTAATTTTTAACCAGACAGTAAAAAAGGCGTGATATTATCAATGCCTACGGCTGACAGGCTGCTATCCGCAAGGTAGAGTGCAGGCTTGCAATGGGAAAGGACGTTATGCAACCAATTCGCACCCTAGACGAGTTTTTTCAGCGCAGCGGCGCCAGTGTATCGCTTTATCATATGGGACGGTGCGTTACCCCGTGCCCTATGGATGCACTACGCCAGCTTGAAAATGCCCAGAGCCCATGGCCTGCACCCTGGCAAGGTCAGGCTCGCGTGGCCATCGTGTTTCGTCTGGGTGATATGCCCGAACCGGCGATCTGGTTTCTGGCTCTGCCGCTGGACGAGGAAGGCTATCTGGTGCCCGCCCAGCGCGATGCGTTTCTGAATCGGCTACTTGAAACCCTGGGCCGCAACGTCTCACAACTAGACCAGACGCGTGGCTCAGAAGCTGACAACCTGATGAAGGACAACCCGCTCGCCTTTACCCCGAGCGCCCCTTTTCAGGCGATGCTTAATGCCAGGGCAACCCATGCGTTTGACTTGCCTGCAAGCCAGCATTTTGACCCCGTCGACGCTTACCTCCGTGACCCACAGGCGCTAGATTGGCAACAGTTGGGGTTACAGGGTGTCGCCGACGTGGTAGTCCGCCTCGATGAAGAGACGGCGGAACGGTTAGCCACCCAGTTCGCCCATTTACCCACAGAGGTTGCTCAGGCATTTTGCCTTTGCCTGGAGCATGAGCCTCTGCCCGGCAGCTTGGTCGCCGCATTGCGCCAACGGGGTGAAAAAGCCATCATTGCAGGTGATCTGGAAATGCTGTGTGCCTGTGTGCGCGCCGTCGGAGCCACGGAGACTGACGAAGTAGGCCATTGGTATGCTCAGTTGCTCCGCGACGAGACCACCAGTGGGCCCGACGTACTGGCAGCGATGGCAGGAAGGGGCTGGTCACATTTGGAAGACGGCGAACGTCTACCGCTTTTCCTGTCGCGTCTGGCTGATGACGAACGCACCGATTTTATTGCGATGGTAAAAGACTTGGCGCTGATTCCCCGGCTACGCCTGCCGTTACTGATGGCGCTGCGTGATGCACCGGAAGGCTCAAGGATCCACGCCCGCGTGGTTGAACTGACGGACAATAGCGGATAATCCCAGGGTTGATTACTGATGATGCTGAGGAACGCCCGATGAAAGTAAAGCGCAATGTTGTTAATCATCGGCTTCCTAAGGAGTGGTTTTGAAAGAACTCCCTTACCAGGCCAAAGCGGTTATTGGCCGTCGTGAAATGGTCTATTTGCCGGATCTGGCACTTCATCTGTGCTGCAAAGCAGACACGGGTGCACGTACCTCTGCGCTACACGCCGAGGAGATCGAGACCCATGAAGACGAAGATGGTCAGCTATGGGTCAGTTTTATTACCCATAGTGGCGGGCCTGAAACACCGGCTCACCGGTTGAAAGTGCATTTACATGATCGCCGACGGGTGACCAGCTCGAACGGACACACTGAATGGCGGTATGTGATCCGCACCCCAATGCGCCTGGGCGATCTTAACTTTCCGGTTGAGCTAAGCCTGGCGGACCGTAGCAATATGCGACACCCCATGCTATTGGGACGCCGTGCGATGCGCCGTTTGCTGGTGGCACCGGGCGCTGCGTTTTTACACGGCGAACCCTAAGTTTGTTAACATTCCACGCTAGTTTTCCACTTCCTCTTTCACTACGCCCCTTCGACTAGGCTTGGAGTTTCGCATGCACATCGCTTTGCTTTCCCGTAATCGCAACCTCTACTCCACGCGCCGCCTGGTGGAAGCGGCTGAAGGTCGTGGACACACGGCGCGAGTGGTTGACACCCTGCGCTGCTATATGAGCATTGCCTCACACCACCCGTCGATTCACTATAAGGGGCAGGAAATCGAGCCTTTCGACGCGGTCATCCCGCGGATTGGTTCATCCGTCACCTTTTATGGCTGCGCGGTGCTCCGTCAGTTCGAAATGATGGGTACTTACGTTATCAACGATAACGTCTCGATTACGCGTTCAAGGGATAAGCTGCGCTCGCTTCAATTGCTGTCACGCAAAGGGTTGGGGCTTCCCATTACCGGCTTTGCCCACTCGCCGGATGACATTCCCGACCTGATCACCATGGTAAAGAGTGCCCCGCTGGTCATTAAGCTGCTGGAGGGCACCCAGGGCATTGGCGTGGTATTGGCTGAAACCAATCAGGCGGCGGAGTCGGTTATTCAGGCCTTTATGGGCATGAAAGCCAACATTATGGTGCAGGAGTACATCAAGGAAGCACGCGGTGCCGATATTCGCTGTTTCGTGATCGGTGATAAAGTCGTGGCCTCCATGAAGCGTCAGGCGGCCGACGGTGAATTCCGTTCGAACCTTCACCGCGGCGGCACCGCCAGCGTCATCCGGATTACGCCTGAAGAGCGCTCCACCGCCATCCGTGCGGCCAAGGCCATGGGGCTGCGGGTTGCGGGTGTCGATTTGCTGCGTTCCAATCATGGCCCGGTGATCATGGAGGTGAACTCCTCCCCCGGTTTGCATGGCATCGAAAGTGCCACGGGCAAAGACATCGCCAGCATGATTATTGAACACATCGAAAAAAATGCCATGCCGGCGCGTAAAGCACCACCCAAGCCGAAAGGTTAACCGGTCTGCGCAAAAATAATTCGTCAAGGGGGTGGCAAATCTAGCGCACCCCCGCCACAATCTGCGTCACCGAAGGAGGTAGACGCTCATGTTTCTCGACAATCGCCAAGTGGCGATGGACAGCGCATTGGAAGCGCTGGCCGATAGCATTGATTATTTCCAGGACAATATAGAACGCCTGCGACCTTCCCTGCGCGAAGCATTGAAGCCGCATTACGCTGCACGCCTAGAATCCATGCACCAGTTGCAGGACCTGGCACGGACGCATCTGAAGATGCTGCCCCGGGACGCTGACGTTGAGCGCGACGACTTTCTATGGCTCTGGAGCCGTCTGAAAAGTTTTGTCGGCAACGACAGTCAAGTGCTGATCAACGAGCTGCTGGAGCAGGAGCGCGTCTTGATGCAGGCGTTGTCAACGCTCTTCACTCATCCGCTACCCGCCCCTATCGAGCCGGTTATCGAAGATTGCATGAAGGGCTGTCGTCAGCTGATCCGCGAGCTATACGAGCTGCAAAAACGCAAAACAAGCCGCTAATCCGTGCGCTCGGGTAAGGTTTGAATAGGCTCCGGCGGGCCTAGAAAGTAAGGCTCGCGCCCCCAGATATACAAATCACCGAGCGTGGCCACCCTGGCTGCCCACTCGCGCATCAGCACGTGCCAGCCACCCGCTCCATCGCGCTCTTCAGCGACACAGCCAGTTACCTCCATGCCCAATGCCTGGGCGATGAAGATCGCCCTGGGCAAGTGCCAGTCCTGGGTAATCAATACCGCCTGGTCCAGCTGAAAAACGTCGCGGGCTCTTGCCAGGGTGTCGTAGGTACTGAAACCGGCAAAGTCCATTGTCAGCTGCTCAGGGGCTACGCCTCGGCGCGTCAAGTCTCGCCACATGGCGCGGGGTTCATTATAGGCCTGAGTACGATTATCGCCCGACAGCAGCAGATGCTGTACTTTTTGATGGTCAACCAACCGGGCGGCGGTGCGCATTCGCGCATGGAAATGAGGATTGCGCATGCCGCTGCGTGTCCAGTTCGAGGTACCAAAGACGATCCCTACCTCGGTGGGTACACACTGGGGAAGTTGCTCATGGATATAAGCGCTTGTTCGCCCCAGAATCCATAGATTGGCACCTACAAATAGCAATGTCGCCAGAAGCAGCAAGGCTCCCAGCGACATTAACATACGCGATATCCATCTGATCAGCGGTATACGCATTTAGCGCGCCGTCCCGCCGTTAAAACATACCCAGCTCAAGCTTCGCCTCTTCGCTCATCATGTCACGGCTCCAGGGCGGGCTGAAGACAATCTCGGTATGCACCTTGCTGATCTGCGGCGCGCCAAGGATCTTGTTACGCGCGTCGGCAGCAATCACATCGCCCATGCCACAACCAGGGGCGGTAAGCGTCATACGAATGGTCACCATCCGTTCACCGCTGATCAGTCGCTCGATCCGGCAGCCGTAAACCAGCCCCAGGTCGACGATATTGACAGGTATCTCAGGGTCAAAGCATGTCCGCAGTTGATCCCAGACGAACTGCTCGATTTCGTCTTCCGTGGCATCTTCGTGCAGCGTTGGTCGCGGCAATGGAGGAAGCCCCAACGCATCCAGGTTGCTGCCTTCAATCAAGAACAACCGCCCCTCAAAGCCGACACTCACCGTACTGCCCTTGGCTTGCATGACGCTTACGACGCTATCTTCCGGCAACTGCTCGGTGCTGCCAAACGGTATCGCGATCGCTTCCACATCGCGCTGAAGCGGTAAGCTTTGCCCACGCTGCAAACTGGCTACTTGCTCGATATCCATAAGCTCCCTTAGCGCACCATTCCGATAACGCGGTTGAGCGCCGCTACAAAGGTTTCTACCTCTTCAAGGGTATTATACGCAGCAAATGAGGCCCGACACGTTGCTTCTACCCCAAAGTGATGCAGGAGCGGTTGAGCACAGTGATGCCCCGTACGGATCGCCACGCCCAACTGGTCGATCAACAGGCCAATATCCTGGGCATGTACCCCGTCAACCACGAAGGATAGCACGCCTGCCTTGTTCGGTGCGGTACCCAGGATACGTAGCCCCTCCACCTGGCTGACCGCCTGGGTGGCGTGATCAAGCAATACGCCTTCCCAGGCACTGATCGCCTCGACCCCGACACCTTCCATCCACTCAAGGGCGCGACCCAAGGCAATGACTTCGGCAATTGCCGGTGTACCCGCCTCGAACTTGTGCGGAATAGCAGCAAAGGTAGTGCCCGCGTCAAAGGAAACGGTGTCGATCATCTCACCGCCACCCTGCCAGGGAGGCATTGCTTCCAGCAGCGCTTTTTTGCCATACAGCACACCAACGCCGGTAGGCCCGTAGACCTTATGCCCCGAGAAGGCATAGAAATCGGCATCGATGTCCTGCACGTCAACCCGTTGATGCGGCGCGGCCTGGGCGCCATCAACAAGGGTCAAGGCGCCAAACTGATGCGCCAGCGACGTCATCTCTTTAACGGGATTGATCGTACCTAACGCATTGGACACGTGATTGACTGCGACCAGCTTGGTACGCTCGCTCAACAGTTCCCGATAGGCGTCCATATCCAGCGCGCCATTTGCGTCCACGGGAATGACCTTGATGGTAAACCCGCGCTCGGCTGCCAGCAGTTGCCAGGGCACGATGTTGGAATGGTGCTCCAGCATCGAGATCAATACCTCATCGCCAGGATGCAGTTGGGTGCGCCCCCAGCTTTGCGCCACCAGGTTAATCGCCTCGGTGGTGCCCCGGGTAAAGATAATCTGACGCGCGTCTTCCGCATTGAGAAACCCTTTCACCCGCTGACGCGTACCCTCAAACGCCGCGGTGGCCTCATCGGCCAGGGTGTGCAGACCACGGTGAATGTTGGCGTTATAGCGCGAGTAGTAATCGCTGAATACGTCTATCACTGGCTGCGGCGTCTGGCTGGTCGCCGCATTGTCCAGGTAGATCAGCGGCTTGCCGTTAACTTCGCGGCTAAGCACCGGGAATTCCCGGCGCAGCGCGGCCACGTCATAGCGAGCGCTGTCTTGCTCCAAGGGCGTCTCAATCACGGTATGGGGCATCGATAGCTCCTTGATTAGTCGTTGAGCGAAACCGCTGCTTCTACCAACCCAGCAAGGTTGAAACGCTCTGGCAATTTACCGGCGACGGCAAGCTCCACGCGCTCGGCCACGGCATCCAGCGCCACCTGCTCCAGCACTTCACCGGCAAACGCCAGTGTCAGCAAACCGCGAGCGGTCGCTTCGTCGATTCCCCGGGTGCGCAATGCGTAGATAGCTTCTTCATCAAGCTGGCCGGTGGTCGTGCCGTGGGAGCACTTGACGTCGTCCGCGTAGATTTCAAGCTCAGGCTTGGCGTCGATGTGAGCACGGTCGGAAAGCAGCAGGTTCTGGTTGCTCTGGAAACCTTCTATCTTCTGGCTGTCGCGTTTGACATATACCTTGCCGTTAAACACGCCGTGGGCACGGTCATCCAGAATGCCCTTGTAGTTCTCGTTGGAGAACGTCAGCGGCGCATTGTGGTTGACCTTGGTGTGGTTATCGACGTGCTGGCGACCCTGGCCAAAGAACAGCCCGAGGAAATTGGTTTCAGCACCCTGGCCGTTCAAATCACTGATCAGGTCGTTACGCACCAGCGCACCGCCCAGATTCAGGTTGTAGGAACTGTACCGGGTATCGCGACTTTGCTCTACGTGGATACTGGCCACGTGCATGTCACCCAGCGGGGCTTCCTGAAGCTTGTAATGGTTCAGAATCGCACCACGGTCCAGCATCAACTCAGCCACCACGTTGGTGAAATTTGTGGCATCGGTTTCGCCGGCATAGTGCTCAATCAACGTCGCTTCGCTGCGTCCGCCCGCCTCTACCAGAATACGCGGATGACTCATCACTGGCGTACCGGCACGGGAAAGGAACTGTAGCAGGATTGGCTTTTCAACCACCGTCCCCGGTGCGATGCGCACCACGGCACCTTCTTCCATAAACGCCGTATTGAGTGCCGCAAAGGCGGAAAAATCAACGCTTGTCAGGCGACCCAGCGGCCCGCCAACAGCTTCATGGTTGTCGGTCAATGCCTTGGACAGCGGCAGCACCTGAACGCTATCGGGCAATGCGTCCAGATCAGAAAGCGCTGATGAAAACACACCGTCGACAAACGTCAGCCGGTAGGCATCCAGGGGCAGCGTCAATGCGGCTGCCTGAGCCTGAGAGAACTCGGCACTTTCCGCCAGGGCAAAATTGCCCTGGGCAATAGAGCGAACATCGGTGTATTTCCACTCTTCATCACGGCGAGTGGGAAAGCCAATGGCCTCGAAGCGTGCCGCGCCAGCCTGACGGCGAGCCGCGATCCAGGTCGGCTCAGCGTCGCGCTGTTGGCTACGCGCGTTCAGCGTGTCCAAAAACGTTTGCGTGTCGCTCATGCCACAGACTCCTCAATGCCTTCGTACCCGTTGGCTTCCAGCTCTTTGGCAAGCTCTGCATCACCGGTTTTGACAATGCGCCCGTCGACCAGGACGTGAACCTTGTCGGGAACGATGTAATCGAGCAGGCGCTGGTAGTGGGTAACCAGCAGAATCGCACGGTCTTCGGCGCGCAAGCTGTTAACCCCGTCGGCAACAACTTTCATGGCGTCGATATCAAGCCCCGAGTCGATCTCGTCAAGCATGGCGAGCTTGGGTTGAAGCACCAGCATTTGCAGAATTTCGTTGCGCTTCTTCTCGCCGCCAGAGAAGCCTTCGTTGACCGCACGCTGAAGAAAGCTGGCATCCATTTTCATCAGGCCAAGCTTCTCTTTTACCAGCTTCATGAACTCAGGCGCTGGCAACTCATCTTCACCCCGCGCGGCACGCTGGGCGTTGAGCGCTGCTTTGAGCAGGTAGATATTCTTTACCCCAGGGATTTCGACCGGGTACTGGAAACCCAGCAGCAGCCCTGCCTGGGCGCGCTCTTCGATTTCCATTTCCAGCACGTCCTGACCTTTGAAGGTAATGCTGCCCTGAGTGACTTCGTAACCATCCTTACCCGCAATCACAGCCGATAACGTGGATTTACCCGCGCCGTTAGGCCCCATCAGGGCATGCACTTCACCCTCGTTGATTGTGAGGCTGAGGCCTTTGAGAATCTCGCTGCCTTCGACGGTGACGTGTAAATCTTTAACTTCCAACATAGTAAAAACCCTTCAAATGCTTACAGATCGCTTACGCGACGCTCATAAAAGTTGTCTGGTACCGTAGCGCGCACTTAGCCTACCGCGCCTTCCAGTGTCACGTTCAGGAGCGCCTCGGCCTCGACCGCGAACTCCATCGGCAATTCCTGGAACACATCCTTGCAGAAGCCGTTAACGATCATGCTGACCGCGTCTTCCTCGGTGATACCCCGGCTCTGACAGTAGAACAGCTGGTCTTCACCAATTTTGGACGTGGTCGCTTCGTGTTCAATTTTGGCCGTGCTGTTACCTATTTCCTGGTACGGGAAGGTATGCGCACCTGACTTGTCACCAATCAGCAGCGAGTCGCACTGGGTAAAGTTACGGGCCCCTTTGGCGCGTGGGCCGATTTTCACCAGACCGCGGTAGGACTGATCACTCTTGCCGGCAGAGATACCCTTGGCAACGATATAGGAGCGGGTGCCCTCCCCGATGTGGATCATCTTGGTACCGGTATCGGCCTGCTGGCGCCCATTCGTCACGGCGACAGAATAGAATTCGCCGATACTGTCTTTTCCGCGTAGTACGCAGGAGGGGTACTTCCAGGTGATGGCTGACCCGGTTTCCACCTGGGTCCAACTGATCCGCGAACGCGCGCCGCGGCATTCGCCACGCTTGGTCACGAAATTGTAAATGCCGCCCTTGCCGTCTTCATCACCGGGATACCAGTTCTGGACCGTGGAATACTTGATATAGGCATCGTCCAATGCAACAAGCTCTACCACCGCCGCGTGCAGCTGGTTTTCATCGCGCATCGGCGCGGTGCAGCCTTCCAGATAGGAAACCTGAGCCCGGCTTTCACAGATGATCAGCGTACGCTCGAACTGGCCGGTGTTGGCCGCATTGATACGGAAGTAGGTCGACAGCTCCATCGGGCAGGTCACGCCTTCCGGCACGAAGACAAAGGACCCGTCGGTGAACACGGCAGAGTTCAACGCCGCAAAATAGTTGTCGTTCTGCGGCACCACGGTCCCCAAGTACTGTTTGACCAGTTCTGGATAATCGCGAATCGCCTCAGAAATCGAACAAAAGATCACCCCGGCTTCTGCCAATTGCTCCTTGAACGTCGTGGCGACCGACACCGAGTCAAACACGGCATCTACCGCAACACCGGCAAGCGCTGCCCGCTCATGCAGCGGAATGCCCAGTTTCTCGTAGGTTTCCAGTAGCTTGGGATCGACTTCGTCGAGGCTCTGGGGACGATCTTCGGGACGCTTCGGTGCACTGAAGTAGGAAATCGACTGGTAATCGATCGGCGGATAATTCAGGTGTGCCCAGGATGGCTCTTTCATTTCCTGCCATTTGTGGAACGCCTCCAGACGCCACTCCAGCATCCACTCCGGCTCGCCTTTCTTTTTAGAAATAAAGGCGATGGTGTTTTCGTCCAGGCCAGGTGGCAGGGTGTCGCTTTCGATATCAGTTACAAAGCCTTCTTTGTAATCGCGACGAACCAACTGTTCCATTTCTTCGGTTGCCATGGTCATACCCTCCGGGCAGTTGGGTGGCGAGGTTAGCTCGCCGTCAATAAGAGATAAGTGCCTGTATCGGTCATGCTGGTCATGCAGTAGCTGCCGATAGACTTATGCTTTGAATTGGTAGCTGTACGGGTAGCTTGATCGGCGTGGTATCGGCCAAATGTGCAAGCGTCACGCTTTCAAGCAGTGTGCGGATGGCAAGCGATACGCGCTGCCAGTTGTCCGCCACGCCACAGGTAGCCACGAGGTCGCAGTCACCTTCTGCCTGGCTGCACTCGGTCATTGCCACTGGGCCTTCAATCGCGGAGATAATGTCTGCCGCCGTAATCTGGGAAGCAGGCCGGGAGAGCCGGTAGCCACCCTGGGCGCCACGCTGTGATTCAAGAAGTCCTGCTTTTACCAGCATTTTGAGCGTTTTGCTTACCGTCGGATGAGGCAGCTGCACCGCATCGGCCAAGTCTGCCGCCGCATGTGACGCCTGTGGCTGACGAGCAATCTGCGCCATGACCACGGCGGCATAGTCTGTCAGCCGGGAAAGCTTAAGCATGTCGACTCCCATTAGCCATTGCATTTGGCCTGTCCACTCAATTGAGGACCATTTTAGTCCTGTATAAATTTGATGTGAAGCCCTTCTGCAAATTCCTTATCAAATAGCGCAATTTCCTGACACGTTCGCCGCTGATAACATCAAAAAAGCTAATCATTATCATTCAATAAAACTATCGAGATGCTGAGCGAAAAAAACCCGCGAGTAAATTCGCGGGTTTCGTCAAAAAACGATGGTAGAATGGTGCTCCCCGGTTACTATGTCAGCATCAGTCGCGCTGATAGGTGCCGACCAGTCGATTCATACCTAGCAGGTTCGGTTCAATTTCACGCAGCAACTCGGCGAGTGTCAGGCCCTCGGGCAAGGCCGTTTGATGGTCAAGCGCCAGCACCCAAAAATAATAATAATGCGTACCATGGCCTTCTGGCGGCATGGGACCACCATATCCCTGGTTGCCGAAGTCATTGGCACCGGCGGTACCCAGCGCCGTATTTTCACTCAGCTCGTTGAGATCGCCCGGCAGGTTATACAACACCCAATGAACAAACCCGTAGGTGCCGTCTTTAACCAGCGGCGCATCGGGATCGTGGCACACAACGGCGAACCCCTTGGTACCGTCAGGTGCGCCCTGCCAAGCCAGTGCAGGCGATACATCATCTTGCTCGGCACTATGTTTAGCCGGAATCGCTTGATGATTCGCAAAAGCACTGCTGGTTACCTGCATTGAAGATAGAGCAAACGCCATAGCTTTCTTTCTCCTTGATCATCCAGTGAGAAGTGCCAAAAGCCTTGTCGAAAAGCGCGTCGTTGTCAATGTCATCAGGCGACAGAATGCCTTATTGGGGCGGCCAGCGGCCCTCACGCTCCAAGCGCTTCTTCACCCAGTGATCGTAGTAACGACGCAGCGCCTGCTTGATACCAGGCAAACCAATCAACCATGCCACGGGATAAAATAACGGTATACGCTGCATGAGTAATCGATAGGCATCAATACCCTCAATCATGCGCCCGTCACTCAGCTCGATATGCAACGATCGCAAAGCTGCTTCCGGCGCAATCCCCTTGTCGCGCAGAAGCTGCTGATGCTCGGTCACATCGAGCCAATCAATATCTCTGGCACGCTTGCCTGCCCAGCGTTCAAAGCGCCGTCGATCCTTGCGACAGCCAGGGCAGATCGCATCGTAATACACATTGATCATGGCATTCGTGGGCATATAGGCTCTTGGAATAGGTTAACGCTTAGTGTGGCATGTCGCTGCAAAGACGCAAACCTCATCCCCACAGGTTAACTAATGAAACAACTACTTATCGTTGCTCATACCCCTTCACCGAATACCCAGGCGCTCAGTGATGCTGCCTATCGCGGCGCGACGCACAGCGACCTTGAAAACGTGCGATGCGTTGTCAAGCCCCCTTTCGAAGCCGGTCCTGACGATGTAGTGGCCTGCGATGGCATACTGTTAGGTACCACGGAAAACCTGGGTTACATGAGCGGTGCGCTCAAGGATTTTTTCGATCGCAGCTACTACGGGGTCATAGAGGAAAAACAGGGCCTGCCATGTGCCCTGTACATTCGTGCCGGGCTTGACGGTACAGGCACTAGACGAGCGGTTGAGAGCATCGTTTCCGGCCTGCGCTGGCGCTGGGTACAGCCGCCACTCACCCTGCAGGGCGAGTGGCAGGATGATTTTGCCACCCAGGTGGAGGAGTTGGGGCTCTATTTAGCGTTTAGCCTGGATAATGGCATTGTATAACGCCGTCAAGCCTGCCTTACTATAAGCAACCTTTTTAGCGCTTGGGGTACCAACAAGTGACACGCCTGCACTGCGCGCGCCCTAACTCAGGTATATGACCATGCATAACGTTATCGCCTTCTATGATGATCGCGTCCTTGCCCACGAACCCAATATCGAGGCCGACTTTTTACATGACCGGATCGATAAACGCATTCGTCATCTACTGGCTGGCCTGCCGGTGCCTTGGAAATATCCTGAGCACCCCGGCCGTTTGAAAGCCATACAACACCTCCTTGCAAAAGCCCCCATTGAAGGTCTGACGTTTGAAGGGGGCAAAGCGGCCACCCGTGAGCAGTTGGCGCGGGTGCATACGACGTCTTATCTGACCGATATTTTTAGTTTACGCGGTAAGAATGCCTGGCTGGATGTGGATACCACGGCAGTCTCACCCGGTAGTATCGATGCCGCGGAAGTAGCAGCGGGCACCGCGATTGCCGCCGTTGAAGCGGTGGTGGAAAAACGTACTAAAAGCGCCTTTGCCCTTGTACGCCCGCCTGGGCACCACGCGGAGCCGGTCCGTGCGCGCGGTTTCTGTCTGTTCAATAATGTCGCCGTAGCCGCCGCCCATGCCCGCAGTGCCCTGGGCTGTGAACGCGTGCTGATCGTTGATTGGGACGCCCACCACGGCAACGGCACCCAAGATATTTTTTGGGCCGAGCCCAATGTCATGTTTTTCGATATACATCGCGCGGCGCCCTTCTACCCAGGCTCAGGTCATCTGGAAGAAGTCGGTGCCGGACTGGGCGAAGGGACCACCATCAATGTTCCTCTGCCTGCCGGCGCCGGTGATGAAGCTTTTCTCAAGGCATTTCACGATATTCTGACCCCGGCGGCCGAATGGTTTAAACCCGATATCATTCTGGTATCCGCCGGCTTTGACCCGCACTGGCACGACTTAGCCCTCAATGTTTCCTATGACGGGTTTGGCGCGCTAACCGGCTTCTTGCAGCAGTTGGCTAAAAAGCACTGCGATGACCGCCTGGTGTTTATCCTGGAGGGCGGATATAACATGGAGTCGTTATCCAATGGCACAAGAGCCGTTCTCTCTGTACTGGCAGGTAACACCGTGCCTGTCCCTGATACCTGCGGCATTGCCGAGGTCCAAGCCGCAGCGGATTTTCACCGGACGGCGTTTCAATCTGAATAGTGTCTTTTTGAAGACGATTCTGTAAGTAAAAAACGGCACCTCACGATGAGGTGCCGTTTTTACCTGCTTTTCTGCTATCTTTTTCGAACGTTATTACTTAAGCCGCTCAAATACAGTGGCAACCCCCTGCCCCATGCCGATACACATGGTGGCGAGACCGAGGGTGGTGTCGCGCTGCTGCATGACGTTAAGCAGCGTTGTACAGATGCGCGACCCCGAGCAGCCCAGCGGGTGCCCCAGCGCAATGGCGCCGCCGTGCAGATTGACCTTCTCGTCCATGGCATCCAGGAAACCCAGGTCTTTCAGGACGGGAATGCCCTGAGCGGCAAAGGCTTCGTTAAGCTCGACGGTCTGAATGTCGGCCGCGGAAAGCCCAGCGGCTTTCAGCGCCTTCTTGGAAGCAGGCACCGGGCCATACCCCATGATGGACGCATCACAGCCCGCCACACCAGTAGACAGTACCTTGGCAATCGGCTCGAGGCCCAGGGCCTGGGCACGCTCGTAGCTCATCACCGCCATCGCGGAAGCGCCCACCGATAGCGCCGAAGACGTGCCAGCGGTCACGGTACCATTGCGGGGGTCAAACACCGGCTTGAGGTTAGCCATTGACTCCATGCTGGCATCGGGACGGATCACTTCATCGTTCTTGACCATGACTTTGAAGCCTTGCTGGTCATGGCCTTCGACACCGATGATTTCGTTATCGAAGTAACCTTTTTCCATCGCCGCCTGGGCACGCTGGTGGGAGCGTACGCCAAACTTGTCCTGATCTTCACGGGAGACACCGTGCATTTTACCCAGTAGCTCGGCGGTCAGGCCCATCATCATAGCGGCTTTCGCGGCGTGCTTGCTGGCCGCGGGATTGACGTCAACGCCGTGGGTCATTGGCACGTGTTCCATGTGCTCGACGCCGCCGATGATGTAGAAATCCCCCATACCGGCCTTGATATTGGCCGAGGCGATATGCAGCGCGCTCATGGAAGAGCCGCACAGGCGGTTGACGGTCTGCGCCGGCACCGAGCGCGGAATGCCGGTCATGATGGCGGCGTTACGCGCAATGTTCATCGATTGTTCAAGCGTTTGGTTAACACAGCCCCAAATCACGTCGTCGACTTCTGAGGCATCCAGGTTGGCATTGCGCTGAAACAAGGCCTGCATGGCGGCCGCTGATAGATTTTCTGCCCGCACGTTACGAAACGCGCCATTCTTGGCTTTGGCCATGGCGGTACGTACGGCGTCGACCACCACGATATCTCTCGGATTCAAACTCATCATATTTCTCCTGTACGTGGTGATTTAGGCCTGACCGTCGGCGGTATAAAAGCGTTCGCCATTCTTAGCCATCTGGCGCAGCTTGTCGGTGGGCGCGTAGAGCGGTCCCAACTCATCGGCCAGGCCTTCGGCCAGCTTGACGAACTCGGCCACACCCATGGCGTCAATGTAGCGCAACGCCCCGCCGCGGAACGGCGGGAACCCGATACCATAAATAAGCGCCATATCAGCTTCGGCGGGCGTCGCGACAATACCGTCTTCCAGGCAGCGCACGGTCTCCAGGCAGAGGGGCACCATCATGCGGGCGATAATGTCCTCGTCCGAAAACTCCTTGTGCTCTTTTACCACTTCTTTGACCAAGGTGTAGGCCGCTTCATCGGTGACTTTCTTGGGCTTACCCTTTTTATCCTCTTCGTAGGCGTAGAAGCCCTTGTCATTCTTCTGACCGAGGCGCTCGTTGTCGTACATGACCTGGATGGCGGTCTTGCCGTCACGGGCCATTCGATCCGGGAAGCCTTCGGCCATGACCTCGTTGGCGTGAACCGCCGTATCCATACCGACCACGTCCAGCAGATACGCAGGGCCCATCGGCCAGCCAAACTTCTCCATTACCTTGTCGACGTGCTGGAAGTCGGCGCCTTGCTCGACCAGGAAGCTGAAACCACCGAAGTACGGGAACAGCACTCGGTTGACCAGGAACCCGGGGCAGTCGTTGACCACGATCGGCGTTTTGCCCATGGCACGCGCGTAGGCGACCGTGGCGGCTACCGCGGCATCCGAGGTTTTCTCACCGCGGATTACTTCCACCAGCGGCATACGGTGCACCGGGTTGAAGAAGTGCATGCCGCAGAAGTTTTCCGGACGCTTGAGGTTCCTGGCCAGGCGGTTGATGGAAATGGTCGAGGTGTTGGAGGTAAGAATCGTATTCTCGCTGACCATACCTTCTACTTCGGTCAACACGGCGTCCTTGACCTTGGGGTTTTCGACCACGGCCTCGACCACCAGGTCGACATTGCCGAAATCGCCGTAGGAGAGCGTTGGGCGAATATTGCTCAGCTTCTCGGCCATTTGCTCGGTGGTCAGCTTGTTACGCTCGACCTGCTTGGCAAACAGCTTGCGGGCTTCCTTGAGGCCCAGCTCGATGGCGTCATCCTTGATATCTTTCATCAGGATGGGCGTGCCTTTCGAGGCGCTTTGATAGGCGATACCGCCGCCCATGATACCCGCGCCCAGCACCGCCGTCTGGTTGACCGGCTGCGCCTGTTTCTCGTACTGGCTGCCTTTTTTCTTGACCACCTGGTCGTTGAGGAACAGACCCACCAGGTTGAACGCCACGCTGCTCAGCGCCAGCTTGGCAAAGGCCTTGGCCTCGATCGCCTGAGCGCGACCACGTTCCTCACCAGCGCCCTTCTGGATTACCTTGATGGCTTCGACCGGCGCGGGATAGTGCGGCCCCGCCTTGCCTGCCACGTAACCCTTGGCGGTTTCAAACGCCATCATCTGCTCGATGGCATTGAGCTTGAGCGGGCTGGTCTTTTCGTCGCGGCGCGCTTGATAGTCGAGCTCGCCGGCATTAGCGCGGTCGAGGATATCCAGCGCGGCGCTTTCGAGCAGCTCATGGGCGACGACGGCATCGACGGCTCCCATCTTGAGCGCAGCGTCCGCACGATTTTCCGTACCGCCGGCGATCCATTCAATCGCATTGTCGGCGCCGATCAGCCGCGGCAGACGAACGCAACCACCCCAGCCCGGCAGAATGCCCAGCTTGGTTTCCGGCAGGCCAATCTTGGCCTTTTCGCTCATCACACGGAAATCGGTGGTCAGCAGTACTTCGCAGCCGCCGCCCAACGCCAGCCCGTTGATCGCCGTGACCGTGGGGAAAGGTAAATCTTCAATGGCGTTGAAGATGTCATGAACCTTGAGGTTCATTTCCACCAGGTACTCTTCGCCTTTATCGAACAGGGTGTGGAACTCGGTAATATCAGCACCGACAATAAAGGCTTCTTTGGCACTGCCAATGACCAGTCCCTGCAAACCGGCTTCTGCCTGAAGGGCTTTTACCGCTTCTCCCAGCTCTGTCACCACGGCGCTGGACAGCTTGTTGACGGACTCATCTTTCAAATCGAAAGTGAGCGTTGCGATGTCATTGCCACCCTGGGTGTCACGACGCTCCACCGTGATGGCATTGCCTTGATAGATCATCCGCGCTCTCTCCACAAGTTCGGGTGGTCCCAATCAACGGGACGCACCTCGCATTTCATACGGTCGTTTGATTGCGTAAGCTTGGTTGAGTTACCCAAGAACGTCAAGCCCTGACTTTTGGCTAATTCTATAAACTTCTTCGACCAGCGCTCCCCGCCGGGCGTTCGGACTGTTAGGATCACGGCTCGTTGATCATCCGGGTTATTTTATATGGGCACGCTGCTCACACAGGCGCGCATCGCCGCTTTGCAATCATTTGTGGAACGACTCGTCGTTCGTTTAAAACCATGGAGCTGGCTGTGGCCCCCTTTAGCTTTTGCGGCTGGCCTGGGCAGTTTCTTTCTTGTGGATCGCCAGCAATGGCTGGGGGCAGCGCTGGCATTGGGGCTTTTGTTCGCCTGGCTGTTGCTTCTCACAGAAAGTCTGGTCGGTCGCTGGCTTGCCCGTCGAGGCTATCCCACCCTACCCAAAGGCGTTGCCTCGTTCATCGCCCAGATGATCCACCAGGAAACGCTATTTTTCACACTGCCGTTTATTTTGATCACCACCGTATGGAACAGCGGCCAAAGTCTCTTCTCACTTTGCGTCGTGGCCATGGCGGTGCTGTCGATTATTGATCCTCTGTATTACAAGGTTGCTGGCCGCTGGCGCAGTGCCTACTTCATGTTCCATGCGCTGTGCGTGTTTTTGGTGGTGCTGGTCACGTTGCCGATCATGCTTCACTTAACCACCGGGCAGAGTTTGCTACTGGCCATTGCGACCATGTTGGTGGTCGCAATACCCAGCTTTTGGCATCTGCTGAGGCAACGCTCATTCAGCGGCTGGTTTCCGTTACTCGCCATGATGTTAATAGTGGCGGGCCTGGCCTGGTTCGGGCGCGCCTGGGTGCCACCAGCCAGCTTATGGATGACCGGCACGGCGTTGTCACCGGCCCTCAATATTCAGCAACGAGAACCCCGCGGCTCCATTGCCTTGACCCCCCAGGCGGTTAAGCAAAACGGTCTTTATGTGTATACCGCCATTCGTGCCCCACGGGGGTTGAGTGAAACGATTTCCCATGTATGGCATCAAAATGGTGAACAGCTGGACGTCGTCGACCTGGATATCAATGGCGGGCGGGAAGAAGGTTACCGAGCCTGGAGCCACAAGCTGAACTTCCCCGAGAATCCATCTGGCCGCTGGCGGGTGGATATCATGACAGACAGCGGCCAGCGGTTAGGCCTGATCCGGTTTACCGTCAGCGAAGATACCGAAAAGGCGACGATGGCAGATAGTGACATTCGGCCGGCGGGTTTGAGCAGGTTGAATCTTCAGCGCTTTATCCCTGGTCGTGATCGAGACGTTGACCAAACCGACGCAGAGTAGTGATCGTGTCTTGCATTCATCGCTCGAGATTATGACAATCCGTCTATTCATTTTGACTGGTAACTAGCAGATCATGGCATCATCAATTGGTTTTCGCATTGCTCGCCTGCCCCATCTATGGCGTTCCATACTGGATCGCCGCCTGGCGCCGCTTGGCCTCACACAAACGCGTTGGGTGACGCTGTATCATCTGTGGCGCCTGGGCGACGGCCAGCCGCAATGTGACTTGGCACGGGCCATAGGTGTCGAGGCCCCCTCCTTGGTTCGGACACTCAGTCAGCTCGAAGACCAGGGCCTGGTGGAGCGGCGCGCTTGCGATAGCGACCGTCGCAGCAAACGTATCCACCTGACAGATGCGGCCATGCCACTGCTTGAACAGATTGACAATGTGGCAAAGGAAGCCCGCAAAGAAATGTTCGAAGGTCTCTCGGAGGAGGATCTGGAACAACTGGGTGAATGGCTGGAACGCATTGAGCAAAACGGACTGGCCATTCAGGCGCGCGATCTACAGGAAGCGGCTTCCTGATGAGGGTGGTTCTTGAGGAAGGCTATCTGCCTGGCCCGACATTTGATCGCGTAGCTGATTAAAATCATCCAGATAGGTATCAAAGCGCGCGGCATTCTGCGATTCCCACCACCACAGCGTCAGTGAATTGGGCGTTGACTCAAGCACCAGCGCATCCAGTGGCAGGCGTTCCAGCAGCGCTTTAAGTGGCGCTTCAGCAGCACCGGGAATGGGCCTTAGTGGTGCTATGCGCCAGCGCCACCCTGCATGGTAGGGCTCGAGTTCCTGGCTGGCGTGCTGGTCGCGGACGAGCACGAAATCAGGCCCGGGTTGCTGCTGGGGGTAGTACCAGCGGTAAGCAGGCATGGTGCCTCTGAACCCATGAAGCGGTGGCTTTTGCTGCTTGATCGTTACCCCTTTTCGGCTGGCGTGCAGGCGCATGGCCATGGTTCTCTTTTGTCGTGGGCTCGGTTTTAGCCACATCACCGGCGCCAAGACAAACAGCATGATAAACACAATAATCAACCATTCCATTTCTACATTTCCTTCAAACTGAGCCACACTTGAATGGAGAGTGCATAAAAACCATGATCCAGGTCGTTGTTAAGATGAGGCACGCCACTTAAAGTAGAGAGCATTAGATACAGAAGACTGCTTGTTACTCACTGAGGAGATAGGCCATGAGCTATCACCATATTCTGGTTGCCGTCGACTTGACCAAAGACTCTAAGAAAATTCTGGATCGGGCCATCGCGATTGCCGAGCGTAATGACCGCGCCAAAATTTCTATCATGCACACGCTTGAACCCCTGGGATTTGCTTACGGCGGCGATATCCCGATGGATTTGACCAGCATTCAGGACCAGCTTGACGATCACGCCAAGAAACGCCTGGCCGACATAGCGGCTCCCCACATTGCCGAGGCAGATCAACACGTGGTGGTCGGTATGCCGGATACTGAAATCCATCGCTTTGCTGAAGAGCACGGCGTTGACTTGATTGTCGTCGGCTCTCACGGACGCCATGGGTTTGCCCTGTTGCTTGGCTCCACCTCTACCGGCGTACTGCACGGCGCACAGTGCGACGTACTGGCGGTTCGCGTAGGTAAAAAAGGTGAAGAAAGCGACGAATAATGCCTTATGCGTTTGAAGGTGCCGGTGATGCCGGCACCCTCAGCAGGCTGATTATTCACCGTTGGCCATCGCTTCCAGTGACATCCAGCGTTCCATGGCCGCATCTAGCGCTTGCTGCGTCTGCTCTAACGCCTGCAGCTTGGTCGTCACGTCGCTAGCGTCCTGCTGGTAGAATGCCGGGTCGGCGGCTTCCTGTTCCAGTGCTTCCACATCGTTCTCCAACCGCTCTATCTCGGCAGGTAACGCATCAAGTTCACGCTGTAGCTTATAGGAAAGCTTGACTGGCTTTTGCGCCGGAGCAGCGGTTGCGCTGTGCTTTTCTTTAGCCTCCGTTGCAGTCGGTTCAGTGTTCTGCCTTGCCGCCCCTTCCCAGGGAGCAGGTGGCAATTTGCCGCCCTGCCGAATCCAGTCGGTATAGCCGCCGACGTATTCGCGAACCACGCCCTCACCTTCGAACGCCAGCATACTGGTGACCACGTTATCCATAAAGGTTCGGTCATGGGACACCAACAGCAGTGTTCCTTCGAAATTCAGCAGCAGCTCTTCAAGCAGCTCCAGGGTTTCCATATCCAGGTCGTTGGTTGGCTCATCGAGCACCAGCACATTGGCCGGCTGGGTGAACAGCTTGGCCAGCAACAGCCGATTTGACTCACCACCCGAGAGTGCTTTTACCGGCTGACGTACGCGGTCAGGCGTGAACAGGAAATCCTGGAGATAGCTCATGACATGGCGGTCTTTGCCACCGACACTGACCCGATCACTCCCTTGCGCCACGTTATCGTAGACCGTTTTCTCCAGCTCAAGTCCTGCGCGAAGCTGGTCAAAGTAAGCCACCTTAAGGTTGGTGCCCAACTGAACAGTACCTTCTGTGGGCTCAATCTCGCCTAACAATATCTTGAGCAGCGTTGTTTTGCCGGCCCCGTTACGCCCCAGAAAGCCAATTCGATCGCCGCGCATCACCTCAAGGTTCAAGTCGCGGATGATGGTGTCATCGCCGAACCGCTGACTGACGCCTTTCAGCTTGACGACGCTCTTGCCGGTCCTTTCTCCGCTATCCACCGACAGATTGGCCGTTCCCTGACGCTCACGGCGCTGACTGCGCTCGCTGCGCATCGCCTCAAGCGCCCTGACCCGGCCTTCGTTACGCGTCCGGCGTGCCTTGATGCCCTGACGAATCCAGACTTCTTCCTGCGCCAGCTTTTTATCGAACTCGGCGTTTTCCCGCGCTTCGACCTCCAGTTCGTGCTGTTTACGCGCCTGGTACTCAGCATAGTCACCGGGATAGCGCCCAAGCTTGCCACGATCCAATTCCAGAATATGGGTCGCCAGCTTGGAGAGGAATGCCCGGTCGTGGGTAATCAGCAACACCGCGCCGTTAAACGCTAGCAACTGCTCTTCCAGCCAGGCGATGGTGTCCAGATCCAGGTGGTTGGTCGGCTCGTCAAGCAGCAGCAGGTCAGGCTGGGCAACCAACGCCCGGGCCAATGCGACGCGGCGCCGCCAGCCACCGGAAAGTGCGCTCATCTCGGCTTCCGGAGGCAGCCCCAAGCGCGTCAGCACCACGTCAATCTGCTGATGGAACGACCAGCCATCAATCGCTTCCAGGCGGGTTTGCAAGGTGGCCATGCGGTTCATGTCGGGATCAGGGTCATTGATCAAATGCTGGTATTCTGACAGTAACTCTCCGGCCTCTGGCAGCCCTTGCGCCACCATGTCAAAAATCGTCATGCCGGAAGAGTCGGGCAGCTCCTGGGCCAACACGCCAATCTTCAAGCCAGGTGCCCGCCAGATTGAGCCGTCATCAGCCTGGATATCGCCGGCGACCAATTTCAGCAAGGTAGACTTACCGGTGCCATTGCGACCGACTAGCGCCAGCCGCTCGCCTCTCTCAACCGTGAGATCGGCGCGGTCGAGAAGTACCTGGGTGCCGTAGGCAAGTTGCAGCTGTTCAAGTCGTAACAGGGTCACGCAGTGTCCTCCTTCATTATGAGGCGCACAGTGTAACGCATGCGCGGACTGGGCGGACAACGTTAATAAGGCACAAATTCCTTATGCCTCGAACCACCGATAGCCGTCAGCTGACGCGTGGCGTTACAATGGTCCATTTACGACTTAAGGGGAGTACCGCTTGGGAACCGCTTATATCGATGATTTTTTACCCGACGCACTGCAGTTCCGTCCGAGCGCGCAGCTGGTTGATATCGGGGCCAACCTGACCCATGAAAGCTTTGGGCGGGACCTGGAAGCCGTCATTCAACGGGCGCAGGCAGCCCAGGTAACCACAATGATCGTTACCGGCACCGACATTGAGCACGCCGAGCAGGCTGTTTCACTCGCGCAGCGTTTTCCCGGCCTCTACGCCACCGCCGGGATACACCCCCACGATGCAAGCCAGTGGAATAACGCGATAGCGGGTGAAATGGCCAGGCTGCATGCAAGGCCGGAAGTTGTTGCCGTGGGTGAATGCGGGCTTGATTTCAATCGCAATTTCTCGACACCCCGTGAACAGGAGCATGCGTTTGAAGCACAGCTTGCTCTGGCGGCTGAGAGCGGTTTACCGCTGTTTCTGCATGAGCGGGACGCCGGCCACCGAATGCGCGAGATGCTGCATGCCTGGCGTGATGAAATCAGCCAGGCCGTGGTGCATTGTTTTACCGCCGACCGCGATACGCTATTTGGCTATCTCGATCTAGACTTGCATATAGGCCTGACGGGCTGGATTTGTGACGAGCGGCGCGGCCATCATCTACGCCCCTTGGTGGGTGAGATACCGCTTGACCGGCTGATGGTGGAAACCGATTGCCCCTATTTGCTGCCGCGTAACCTGCCGGCAAAACTTAAAGGGCGCCGCCACGAACCTGCCCTGCTGCCATGGATTGTCAGGGAAATTGCCGAGTCCCGAGGCATCAGCGAGGCTGACATGGGGGCTGCCACCACACAGACCGCCCAACGTTTTTTCCGCCTTCCCACGGAATCTTTAAAGGAGTACTAGCGTGGCCGATTATCCAGGGTTTATTGCCATTGAGACCGGTGAAGATGATGGCCTCCCCTTAGCCATTGCCTGGTCGCTAACCGATGGTCGAGTTAAACAGACATTGATTCACCCGGACGATAGCTGGATCAAGGAAGATACCAATGCCATGGGTGCCTACAGCATCGAAGAGCTGGAGAGCCTGGGGGTCAGCCCCCTTGAAGTGATCCGTGAGCTTGAGAACGACCACTTTTCCACGACGCTATATACCAGCGATAACGGCGATGACGAAGCCGCTCTGGCACGCCTCTTCGACACCTATGGACTGGACCCTTTTGTGGAGCTGGCGCCGGCATCGGCGCTCTATCCTTCCATTACGCCTGGCGAATGGCACCGCCAGCGCCGAGAAACGTTCAGCGAGCTGGGGCTGGAACCCATGCGGCCCGAGCATGAATTGGAGGTCATGCTGTCTTTGCATCAGAGGCTGACCGAGGACGATTAAGCGCTCGCCATTGAGTCCGCTTGGTCCAGCACGGCATGTCCATGGGCCACGGCCTCGGTTAACGTACCCTGATGGCGATAATAACGCGCCAACGCACAAGCAAAGGCGTTGGCGCGCACTGGCAGGCCTTCTTCCTTGTAGCGTGCGGCACGCTGGGACACTTTTTCGGCAAATGCCTCACGGTCAACCGCGGCATCGCCACCCAGGTTATCGACGCTGACATGAAATTCACGTCTACACGCCTCGGCAAACAGCGACTCCAGCGCTTGTGGGCCTACCTCAGACTGCTCAAACGCCCGCTGTTGTTCAGCGTCCCGGCCATCAGGCAAATACCAGTAACCATAGTCTTCTTTTTGTCGCCGCTCGGCGCCTGCAATACACCAATGACTGATTTCGTGTAACGCACTGGCAAAAAAACCATGAGCAAAAATAATTTGATGATAAGGCGTCTTGTCATCGGCCGGTCGATAAAGGGGCTCCTCGTCACCTTTTACCAAGCGGGTTTGGTAACGTTCGAAAAAGACGCCATCAAATAATGCCATCACGTCGTCGAGCGTCCATTGCGGTTGGGTGTTACTCACATTAGCCTCATCTGCAGCATAATTTTGCTCAGTATACCTGCTAATCTAGCGAGCTTTGAGGGCCGCTTTGCTCAGGAGTTAACCCGTGGGTCGTGTGTTGGAAAAATTCAGTCCGGTCGACTGGCTTGAAACGCGCCAACTTGTTCGTCTGGCTCTTCCCATCTGTGGCGCTCAGTTGGCCCAGGCGGGGATGAGCGTGGTCGATGTCATCATGACAGGTCGCCATGATGCCACTGCGCTGGCTGCTGTCTCGGTGGGGTCCAGTCTGTGGATGCCGTTAATGCTGTTCATGACCGGCACACTCATGGGGCTTACGCCCATCGTCGCGCACCTGCTGGGCGGACAGCGCCACAACGCTATTCGCCCAGCGGTGCACCAGGGACTTTGGGTTGCCATCGTACTGGGGCTTTTGGCGGCAATGCTGCTTTGGGTAAGCGTACTGCCCATTTTCGAGTTGATGGAAGTGCCGACGCAGGTGGCACACTCCTCCGCTGCGTATCTTGCCGCCGTCGCCTTTGGCATGCCGGGCATCGCCCTTTTCCAGGCGCTCAGGGCTTTTTCGGATGGCATGAACCATACCCGGCCTGCCCTATGGATCAGCCTGGTTGGCTTAGCTGTCAACATACCTGCCAACTATCTACTGATTAACGGTGGCGACGGCTTGGTCAGCCTGCTAGGGCCATGGTTACCTGATACAGTACAGCAACTGCCTGCCCTGGGCGCGCTGGGATGCGGTATCGCCACCGCGCTGTCCATGTGGACCATGGCGATCGCGATGAGCCTTTACACCCACTACACCGATCACTATCACGGCATCTCATTGTGGCAGCGCTTATCGCTTCCCAATAGGCATGGCATCCAGGAACTGCTGGTGGTCGGTGTCCCTATTGGCGTGGCCATTTTCGTCGAAGTTACCCTTTTCACGCTAATTGCATTATTTATCGCCAGCTTTGGCGAAGTCACCGTCGGCGCTCACCAGATCGCTCTTAGTTACACCACCATTCTATTTATGCTCCCCATGTCGCTCAGCATGGCGCTAACCGTCCGTGTCGGTAATACGCTAGGCAAACAACTCATGTCGCATGCCCGCCGTGTGGCCTGGAACGGTATTATTATCAGCGTCATTGTCGCCGCATTAAATAGCCTGTTGCTATGGATAACGGCCGCTCCTGTCATTGCACTCTACACTTCCAATCAAGCCATACAGACACTGGCGCTCTCGATTATTGCCCTGGCGGCTATTTTCCAGCTCTCCGATTCGCTTCAGGTGAATCTGGCGGGCGCCCTTAGAGGTTATAAAGATACGCGGATCGTCATGGCCATTACGGTATTGTCATATTGGCTGGTGGGCCTTGGCGGGGGTCACTGGCTGGGCACACGAGGACTCGGCAATGTCCTTGGCCCGCTGGGTGTGCATGGCTACTGGATCGGCTTGATTGCGGGCTTGAGCACCGCTGCCTTCCTTCTGGCTTGGCGGCTGCACGTTATAAGCCGACGCACCTCTGCTATCAAGGAGTCAGCATGAAACGCTTTAACTGTATATGGGTGTTGCCCTTGACGCTGCTCGGCTGCACAGACCCACATCAAGCCGAGGCGCCTTGGGAGGCTTACCACCAGCAGCTTGAAAGCGCACTGGCAGACGGGCCTGTGGAGACGCGCTCACCACCTAATATCGGTGCATTTCCGGCTCGTGAAGCACGCCTGTTCGACATCGACGAAACCCGCGACTCATTGCTCGACGTCTATGCCTTACGCGAATGCGAGATCACATCCCTGGTAGCCGCCCGCAATAATCAACTGGGCAAAGTCGCTCCCCCCAGCCAGCAATGGCTTTATGAACGAACGCTGTGGCAACGTTTAACATTATGCTGGACAAGCGATGTTCCTGAAACGCTGAGCTCAGAAAACCGTGAACGACTGAACAAGCTGGTGGGTACCAAAACAGCGCAACTTCCCTATGTCAGTTGGAATGCCATTTTTGACTCTGACGAATGGACCGACAGTTTTGCGCGGGCCAGTCATCCTCTGAAGATCGACGCCATACCGTCAATTGAGCCCCAGCTTGAAGCCGTACACTACTTGCAGCAAATGGTGGAGCATCAATTCAGTCTCGCTTGGCAGCAGGACTCATCAAGACTGGAGGAACAGCTTAATACGCTACGGGCGCGCGCATTGACCGCCGAGATGTTGCGCACGCTCATGCTGGCCTCTCAACGGCTTGAAGACGCTAGCGAATACCTGAATGAGCATGCCATGCCAGACGAAACCTGCCTCCCCCGATGGAACAAGCAACGTTTGACTGCACTGTCTGACGCTGCCCAACAATGGTTAATCGCGGTCAATGGCTTAATTAATCAATACCCCATCGTGGTGCCTGAAGCAATACAGGCTTACCAGTCCAGATGGTTATCACTGCAGGCACCCGATGCGCCCTGGCAACGCTATCAGGCCGCTATAAAATCCCATGAACGCGCCAGGGCTCAATTTTCTAATTGCACGCCTAATTAAAACGTCGTTTACCCTTAACCTTCAGGCCAACCTGTGCTATTGGTGATGTATGCGGCGAACAGATGCACGTCTGGTTTGCTAATGTCGTGGCCACGCAGTACGAAGGAGGGACTCTATGGGCGCACCCCTGTCACCCCGCTCTGCCCAGGTCATCGACCTGGATTCTGTACGTCAGCGTCAACTGGCGCAAAAGACCCTTGTGCGTCTAGCGCCAGAGCTGGATGGGTTGGAAATGGTATATCAGTTGGCGTCGGATCCGGACAGCTATTATGGGATGCCCCTGCTTGCCTGGGGTCTCAGGGAAGACGGCAATGTCGTCGGTTTAGTCCCGTGGATGGAACAGCTAACCGATTGCCATGAACTTCACCGCCATGAAGATGGGCGATTTATCGGCTATCGCGACCCTGAAACGGAAGAAATCTTCACCTCCCCGCCAGACCACAAAGCCGATGAGCTTGCCTCCGCCGCGGAGTATTTCGAATACGAACCCTCGGGTGATATCACTCTTATCCAGCAATTGCCCGATACGTTAGGCACCCATGCGTTATGCATGAACCAGCCCAATAGCCCATGGCATATGAAGCCCGTCTACGGCTGGCGCCTTTATAGCGACGGTAGCGTTGATGCACTGCTTGCTGATGAAGATAGGGCAAAAATGACACCCATCTTGCTGGGGGATGACTGTCTTTACAGCGCAAAGTCGATGCATCAAAGTGTCTACTTTTTTCAGCGCCATATTGCCAATCGTATTCTGGAAGAAGACCCCGCTACCCTTGACGCACTGGCCATGGTCGTTTTGCCACAGAAATAAGGGGCTCACGGGTTATCAAACTAACCCGTGCGGCCAGACATCGGCTATGCCAAGCGTATAAAGTACCAATATTGGTCAGAATCTGAAGTTTGCTGCAATAGCTCATGGCCTAGAAATTGACAGAACTTGGGCACATCGCGGGTAGTTGCTGGATCTGTTGCAATGACCTTCAATACATCGCCAGAGGCCATGTCGCGGACTTTATTGTGCATCAGCATAATCGGCTCAGGGCAATAAAGGCCACTGGTATCCAGTAGCTCATCGTGATGTGGCACATCCTTTATAATCTCAGACATTGATACCCTCGGAGTTGAGACTTAATCCATGATCAAAATCATCATTGAACGGCGTATTATGCCCGGCCTTGAAGAAGAGTATGAACAAGCCGCCCGCGAGGCCATGCGGGCTTCATTGGGCGCTCGCGGCTTTGTCGGCGGCGAAAGTCTTGTTGAACTTGGCCACACGGACCGTCGTTTAATGATTACCAAATGGCGCGACCTGCGTGCCTGGAATGAATGGCACCACAGTGAAGCGCGAGCCAACGCGATGCAGCAAATTCTACCGCTTCTGACAGAAGATGAAACAATTCGAATTTATGAAGCCAGTTACTAATGACGTCAATGCTTCAGTCTTACGTGCACTGTCACTTCTTCACGGTCATGGTAGAGATGACGACACGCAATATCTGCCGAAACGCTTGCCTGGGATAATGAGTTTTCTAACATCGCCAGGCAACGTGATACCTCTTCCCAGCGCTTCTTCATTGGCAGCTTGAGGTTAAAGATGGCTTCGCGGCACCATTTTCGCGTTAACCATCGCTCTACCATTGCCAAGACACGTACCGGTTTATCAACAATATCGCATACCAGCCAGTCCAGACGCTGCGGGGGCTCCCAGGTAAAACCATCTTCCTTTAGGTGATCAATTTGCCCTGTCGCCATTAACTGCTTATCCATGGGCCCATTATCAATAGCATAAACGTACATACCTCGTTGAACGAGCTGCCATGTCCACCCCCCTGGCGCCGCGCCCAAATCAGCAGCCTGCATATGATCCGCCAGACGCGCATCCCATTCCTCACGGGGTATGAACTCATGCCACGCCTCTTCCAGTTTTAGCGTGGAACGGCTGGGCGCACGTGAAGGTGAGCGGAGACGACGAATACCATTGATCAGCTCGCTTCTGTTGCCGGGAAAGCTCATCCCCAGCTGTACACGATCACCCTCCGTCCAGAAGATATGCAGCCGACGCCCACCGGCTTTCCGCCTTAACGCCCCCCGTTTTTTCAACATGCTTTCCAGCGGCCTGGTCAGTGCCTTGATCAGCCCCGCCAGCGCTTTACCATCGTTGGTATCCGGCGTTTCGTGCCAGATCTCTTCAAAACTCCAGCGGCTGGCTTTTATCTGTTCCAAGATCGGCGTCAAACGGTCATCACGGGATAGCGCCAGTGCCGGTAGAGCCGCCAGGCTCTGCCGCGCGAAAATCAGCCTGTTAAACGCGGCCTGGCGATGCAGGTCGTTGATCGGCTCACCATCGGAACGGGTTAAACTTACCCATCCTTCACCATAGGACGGTACACAGTTAACCTCATTTAAGGCGGCGTGATGCTGCAGTTCTGACAGTGCATCATGCTCGAATCCAGGACGGCAATAGACTAACCATGACGTAGGTACCGTTTCACTCACCACTTCACCTCAAATTTACCCATCACAAACGGTATCAGCCGCTGGTTGATTTCATCGACGCGCATCATAGCACTTATAAGGCTCGATTTATTTTGTTTGCCCCATAACAAAAACCCCCGAGCACGATGTGCTCGGGGGTTTCTGCGGTATAGGTGCCTGACGATGACCAGGGCGGCTCTCCGCTACTTTACTCGTCTCATCCTGAGACTCGCCCTTCGGGCCCGCTAAAGCGGTTCCCGTTTGTTCCCGACAAACGGGTCCATGGGGAGACCCCTAAAAACAAAAAACCCCGAGCACAATATGCTCGGGGGTTTCTGCGGTATAGGTGCCTGACGATGACCTACTCTCGCATGGGGAGACCCCAAACTACCATCGGCGCGAAGCGGTTTCACTGCTGAGTTCGGCAAGGGATCAGGTGGTTCACGCTTGCTATGGTCGTCAGGCGTAACTTTAAATGCCTATCATGCTGTGCTTTGTGTGCGTCTCTTACCAAGCCCTGTGTCATCACCACTTGGCTCAGTACGCGTATCCGGTTCTCTGCGTGTCTTCACACGCGTCGTTATCATCACGACCAGACCCCTTGGGTGTTATAGGGTCAAGCCTCACGGGCCATTAGTACACGTTAGCTCAACGCCTTGCAGCGCGTCCACACCGTGCCTATCAACCAGCTGGTCTCGCTGGGCCCTTCAGGAGGCTCTAGGCCTCAGGGATGTCTCATCTTGAAGGGGGCTTCCCGCTTAGATGCTTTCAGCGGTTATCCCGTCCGCACATAGCTACCCGGCAATGCCACTGGCGTGACAACCGGAACACCAGAGGTGCGTCCACTCCGGTCCTCTCGTACTAGGAGCAGCCCTTCTCAAACATCCAACGCCCACGGCAGATAGGGACCGAACTGTCTCACGACGTTCTAAACCCAGCTCGCGTACCACTTTAAATGGCGAACAGCCATACCCTTGGGACCGACTTCAGCCCCAGGATGTGATGAGCCGACATCGAGGTGCCAAACACCGCCGTCGATGTGAACTCTTGGGCGGTATCAGCCTGTTATCCCCGGAGTACCTTTTATCCGTTGAGCGATGGCCCTTCCATACAGAACCACCGGATCACTAGAACCTGCTTTCGCACCTGCTCGACGTGTCTGTCTCGCAGTCAAGCACCCTTATGCTCTTGCACTCATTGCACGATGTCCGACCGTGCTGAGGGTACCTTCGTGCTCCTCCGTTACGCTTTGGGAGGAGACCGCCCCAGTCAAACTACCCACCACACACTGTCCTCGATCCGGATAACGGACCTGAGTGAGAACGCCAATGATGCCAGGCTGGTATTTCAAGGCTGGCTCCACCCGAACTGGCGTCCGGGTTTCTAAGCCTCCCAGCTATCCTACACAGGCAACATCAGCGTCCAGTGTGAAGCTATAGTAAAGGTTCACGGGGTCTTTCCGTCTAGCCGCGGGTACACCGCATCTTCACGGCGATTTCAATTTCACTGAGTCTCGGGTGGAGACAGCGTGGCCATCATTACGCCATTCGTGCAGGTCGGAACTTACCCGACAAGGAATTTCGCTACCTTAGGACCGTTATAGTTACGGCCGCCGTTTACCGGGGCTTCGATCAAGAGCTTCGCCTTACGGCTAACACCATCACTTAACCTTCCGGCACCGGGCAGGCGTCACACCCTATACGTCCGCTTACGCGTTAGCAGAGTGCTGTGTTTTTACTAAACAGTTGCAGCCACCTGGTATCTTCGACCGGTTCTCGCTGAAGCCGCGAGGGCTCTCACAATACGCCGGCGTGCCTTCTCCCGAAGTTACGGCACCATTTTGCCTAGTTCCTTCACCCGAGTTCTCTCAAGCGCCTTGGGATTCTCACCCTGACCACCTGTGTCGGTTTGGGGTACGGTCGCACATGATCTGAAGCTTAGAGGCTTTTCCTGGAAGCGTGGCATCGATGACTTCAACACCGTGGTGTCTTCGTCTCGTCTCTCGGCCTTGAGCGCCCGGATTTACCTGAGCCCTCAGCCTACCGACTTTCACCAGGACTACCAACGCCTGGCTCACCTAGCCTTCTTCGTCCCCCCATCGCAATCATGTCCGGTACGGGAATATTGACCCGTTTCCCATCGACTACGCCTTTCGGCCTCGCCTTAGGGGCCGACTCACTCTGCTCCGATTAGCGTCGAACAGAAACCCTTGGTCTTCCGGCGAGGGAGTTTTTCACTCCCTTTATCGTTACTCATGTCAGCATTCGCACTCGTGATACCTCCAGCGAACTTCTCAATTCACCTTCATCGGCGTACACGACGCTCCTCTACCGCTCACACCTAAGTGTGAACCCGTAGCTTCGGTACCTGGTTTAGCCCCGTTACATCTTCCGCGCAGGCCGACTCGACTAGTGAGCTATTACGCTTTCTTTAAAGGATGGCTGCTTCTAAGCCAACCTCCTAGCTGTCTGAGCCTTCCCACATCGTTTCCCACTTAACCAGGATTTCGGGACCTTAGCTGACGGTCTGGGTTGTTTCCCTTTTCACAACGGACGTTAGCACCCGCTGTGTGTCTCCCACGCTCGCACTCACCGGTATTCGGAGTTTGCCTCGGGTTGGTAAGTCGGGATGACCCCCTAGCCGAAACAGTGCTCTACCCCCGGCGGTGATACGTGAGGCGCTACCTAAATAGCTTTCGAGGAGAACCAGCTATCTCCGAGCTTGATTAGCCTTTCACTCCGATCCACAAGTCATCCAAATCTTTTTCAACAGATCCTGGTTCGGTCCTCCAATTGATGTTACTCAATCTTCAACCTGCTCATGGATAGATCGCTCGGTTTCGGGTCTATATCCAGCGACTGTGTCGCCCAGTTAAGACTCGGTTTCCCTACGGCTCCCCTATACGGTTAACCTCGCCACTGAATATAAGTCGCTGACCCATTATACAAAAGGTACGCAGTCACAGARCAAGTCTGCTCCTACTGCTTGTACGCACACGGTTTCAGGATCTATTTCACTCCCCTCTCCGGGGTTCTTTTCGCCTTTCCCTCACGGTACTGGTTCACTATCGGTCAGCCAGGAGTATTTAGCCTTGGAGGATGGTCCCCCCGTCTTCAGTCAAGGTTTCTCGTGCCCCGACCTACTCGATTTCACATGATCAGACTTTCGACTACGGGGCTATCACCCGCTACGGCCACGCTTCCCAACGTGTTCGGCTAGTCAGTCTCATGCTTAAGGGC
>NZ_NBYR01000041.1:0-8517 GCF_002119345.1 Halomonas sp. CSM-2
GAATGTGGCACATATACGTCACAGATGTGTCACAGGGCGCTAGCCAACGAATAAACACAAAAAAAGCAGACCAGTAAGTAACTGATCTGCCTCTCGAAATATTGGTAGCGGGGACCGGATTTGAACCGATGACGGTTATGAGGCTGATGCTAATAGGACATATTATATGTCCTGAAATTGCATTAAATGTCTTAAAATCGTCATTGAAAAGGGTTTTTTACGATTTGGGTTCATGGAGGTGGTGTCACTTAACGACACATGCGGGTATTTATACTTGGCACAAAATTTGAGGGAATTGCTTTGGAGGGGGTGACCTTCTGGCATCTTGGAAGGCTTTAAAGAGAAGCTGCTGACAAGACGGTGCTATCGCTAGGATTTAGATCGTGTCTTCATATATAGTGCTTTTCTATATAAGCAAAAGAACAAGTAGCGATGGCAGAGCAATCGGTGGTGGTACATAGTGACGACGTCAGCACAAGTGAGCAAATAGCGCGCTTGGGTAGCCCTTACACCGATTTATGTCGATGGGCCGCGGATCGTGATCTCAACGGGGCGGTGGAGCTGGCCTATTGGTCACTAGGACTGAGTCATCGCATCATTGCCATTGGTAATATGGTCGACGAGTTCCACCACCCTGAAGCAAAAGCGATCCTCACGTCGTGGCGAGAAGATCCCATTATTAGCCTTTTAGACGATCTCGCGAAGGCTATTCGGCAAGACCCTCAAATCAATCGCCAATACCCTGCCTTGCCTCACCTGGGGAATGCGGAAAAAACCAAGTACAGATACAAAGCAGAAGGAAGCCTCAAAGAGCAGACTTTCCTTATTACGCTCATAACACACCCGTTACCTGCGGCAGAGGAGCCGTCGATAAACTTCTGGCGTCGCGCTTTACGTCTCTGGCTGGTTGGACAAGCAGCTTACCGGGTTTTTTCTGATAGCTGTTTAGCGGATCGAAATATCAGCAAAGCGGCACGATTTTTGATTGCGGATCGTTATCAAGAGCAATGGCAACTCGTCGACGGGATATTGCGTCGTGCCCAACGTTACATGACACCCGGCATGCTGACGTTTGAGCGTTTTACCGATGCGCTGTTCTTGGCGGCTGAACAATATAAGCAAAGTGATTCATCGGGAAAGAGCAGCAAAGCATTTCTTAATGCCATTATTGACATAGCTAACGGGGACCGAAAGCCATTTCCCTCTCGGCGCAGCCCGACAGAGCAGCCTGCTCTATCTTTTTCTTTGCCTGCAGCCCCATCGGCATCGTCGTGGGTAACCGTTGACGAAAATTCTGAAGACCTCGCTGAGGTGTGTCCAAGTACACCAAGCATGGTAGATGACGATGAGGACGATGCGATCTATTTGTTGCCTGTCGATGCAACGGATACGCAAGCTCAACAGGTGTTAACCGGACGCAGCTTTTATCAACAACAAGCTGAAGCCTCCCACTATCTCCCTTGGAGCTACTCAAAACTGCTTCCACCTGAGCGCATCACCATTGATCAGTGGGTAAGGCAGCAGTTGCTGCGTACTGGTCCTTTGGCATTGTTAGGGGGTGCGCTGGTGTGGCTAGCGCTTCGTTTTTCACGCTCGTTGAACCAAGTTCTCACAATGACAATTGGTGAGGAGGCGCAGGGAGAGTGGTGTATCGCGCCTGATTTCCAGTTTGTCTCCCGGTTAGCGCCGCGCCGGCGAAATGCGTGGTATCCCGATCAAGCTGCCCAACCGTATGTCGCCGATTATCAAGAGACACAAAGTGTCGAGCTGATACCTGAAATCAGCCAAGCTCTGACGAGCGTTAGTCAGCAAATGGCCACTCCGGCATCATTGGCAGACATGTGGCAGAGCGTGTCTCTCGGGCAAAAAGTTGACGCATGGTTCAATGCACAGATGCGTATTGAGTGCCCGCGTGTCACCAGTGGCAAATTGGCGGAAGTAGGGGGCCAAGCCATCTTTGATGCCTCAGGCAATCATCATTTTGCGAGAATGCTAACAGCCCACCCCAATAGTGTCTTACCAGGTGCCTGTAGCTATGCCAGCTGGGATATTGCGGCGATTGAACAGGGACTCAAGCTACCTTATCACCCCTCGGCAATTAACAGGCTCGGCGTGACGAACCAAGGCAGCTTATTAGTGCCTCTGGAGACCCAACTCAATAGGACTATTGACGATGCCACCCGGCAGCTTAAAGAGGCTTTTGATGGCAACGACCTGA
This sequence comes from Halomonas sp. CSM-2, assembly GCF_002119345.1. Classification (NCBI taxonomy): domain Bacteria; kingdom Pseudomonadati; phylum Pseudomonadota; class Gammaproteobacteria; order Oceanospirillales; family Halomonadaceae; genus Halomonas; species Halomonas sp. CSM-2. Next base: position 2,219 of record NZ_NBYR01000041.1, read on the forward strand.
TACGCCTACATAATCAGTGGACGAGTTATTGCGTGATGGCGCTATATGCCGCGACGGGAAGTCGTTATCTTAAAGAGCCCTTCGAGAGCACGCTCTTTTTTAATCACGACCTTCCAGCTGTCTTTATTAACGATAAAGCCGAAGGCAATGGAGTTCGTAATGGCCGCATGGTGCCATTACCAGATAAGGCCATCGCGTTTGTCGAAGGTCATCTGACTTACCTGCGACGTTTGGCCGAGCTTTTGGCGAGCACGCATCCTGTAGTGTCGTCACAAATTAACGCATTGTTGGATTTGCCAGCGAAGGCAGAGCAGCCCTTGTTCTTTTTGCTGGATGAAACCCTCAACTGGCAATCCATGTCAGCGATTGACCTGCCGGGCATGCCTCTATTTGATTGGCCTTTGCCACCCAATCTGTTTCGTCACCGGTTGGCGCAGCAATTACCCTTACGAGGGGTCGACAATGAAGTGGTTGATGGGTGGTTAGGGCATGCTGAAAAGAGCGTTGCAAGCTATGGCGACACTTCACCGCGATGTTGGCTGGATGATTGGAAAACGTACCGCGCAGAGGTAAATGCGTTATTTGACCGATTATCGTTCGACGTTCTGACGCCGCCAGCGTTATTGCCAATGGTCACGAGATGTACCGCGCAAGAGCCTGCACAGTGGCCACGAAAGTTTGGACAGCGCTTACGTGAAAAAAACCGTCGCTTGGCAACAAGGCATGCCATAAGAGGGGCGTTGAACGAAATCACACTTTATTTAAAAGACCGCGAGATAGCATCACTCACCGTCGACGAAGTGAATCAACTTGGCAGGAAAATGCTGTTACAGGAGAAGGGGGCGCCTTACCCCTCGGCGGCGCTGCGTTTTGATGTGTTGATACGCTTATTAGAACGACACGAGTCGCCACATCGTCATGCCTTCCACCGTCGTCATATCCCAAAGTTGCCAGAAAACACACTGATACACGAAGGGGTGTCAACGTCCGTCACGGTAATGACGCAACTAGAAAAATGGGCAGAGAAAATTCGTCCTTACGCTGACCGAGCCCACTGTTCTAAGCGTCAAGCATTGTCACTTGGCACGATGCTTTTATGTATTGAAAAACGTATTAGTTACACACGCATGCTGCGTGATATCAGTTTGGGCGATAATTACCGCCTCATATATCATCGTAACACCTACTATCTTGAGTACAGTGAACAACTGGAGTACGCAAATTATCACGTTCCTGTGCAGCGCCATGTGGTTTCTTATCATGTCGCCTCCCTCTTGGCATTTGGCCAAGGGCTGACAACAAAGAGAGCGCTGGAAGATGCCTGGAAGCTTCCGCACGAGGCGCCTCCGCTGCCGACGGCATTTGTTCAAGGCTTTGAAAGTCGACAGCCATTAACGCTCAATCACATCCTTGATCATGCGAGCGATATTGTTAACCAAGCCAACCTACTGGTGCTGCCTGGCATTGTCGCTGGCGCGTTGGCCGGCCGAATAGCGGCGACGAGCCTCCCTATGCAAGCCCAGGTTCGTATGGTCCAAGGTAAATCGCTGGTTTTTCCTGACCCACCCACGGTAACCGAAGGTGGCACGGCTCCTACAATGACGCAGGCACTATTACGAGCCGAGGGAGGCAAACATGAACTGCAGCAACAAGCCTCGCGGCTCTTTAAAGACGTAAAACAGATTCTGGAAGGTTATACCAAGCCTCAAGCGAAAAGTACGGCAAAATCCCTTGAACACTTGGTAGCACAGCGCAATGGGGAGGTAAGCAGTGCGCTTATGCTGTTGATCGTTTGGATAGCGACGGTTATCCAAAAAGGCAAGGGAAGGGCGGGAAGACGCTTTAAACCTTACGAGGCTAGCAGCATTCACCGCTATTGGGGAGCGCTCCGTAAGCTTTTTGAAGAGCTTGCGTATGACGTCGATCTGATGGCGCTGAGCAGTGAGGAAGTCACCGCTTTTTATGCGGGGCTAACCGATTATCAAGAAACACAACTGAGTGATATGGGCTATTTTGGTCACCGCCTACGCTCTTTTCATCGAGTTGCAGCTGCATTGGGTGTCGAAGAACCGGATTGGGATGAGCTCCCCATCCCAGAGCAGGGACGTCATGTGCGAGCTGAAATATTGTCAGATCGTGAGTACGGCAATGCGCTAAAGCAAATAAAAGCAACGCAACAAGATTCGGATACAGCTCTTTTACTCCAATTTATGCTGTTATGTGCTTATCGGTTTGGTTTACGACTTGAGGAAGCTAAAGGCTTACTGCGTCGAGACTGGTGTGAGGCGCACGGTTTTTGTTGGATGCTGCTTCGAAATAATCAGTATCGTACGTTGAAAAGCGATGCCTCACGCCGAGCAATACCGCTTTTGTTTTCACTGGAAGCGGCAGAGGAGCGTATTCTCAAGGCGGTACTTAATCGCCACGATGCGCTGTTTGGTGGTGAGTTATCGACACCACTTCTCGGTGAGATACGAAATGGAAAAACGGTGTTACCGCTTAGTACATCAGCAATCAGCGCCGTATTGAGAAATGCTTTACGCCATGTGAGTGGCAGTCCAACGCTCTCACTCCACCACGCGCGACATGCCTTTCACAATATAACAGCAGCATCCCTATTGCAGTTAAACACCCCGTTAGCCACGGCATTGACCCGGCGTATAGATAGTGAAAAAGTACGTCAGCTTGTCATGGGGTCTCATCAGGACTGTTCACGCCGCATTGCTATGGGGTTGGCTCGTTTGATGGGACATCGACACCCAGTGACGGGACTGCTGAATTACAACCACTTGGTCTTAGAATGGGCTGATATGCTGACGCCTATTCAAGGGAAAAATGGCAGAATACTTCCAGAAGCAATGAAAATTCAGGAACTGGGTCACTACAAACCCCGTGTATCTCAACCTCACAAAGTTTCTTTATTTAGTGATCCAACGCCGCATTTGTTGATGAAAGCGCTGCGTTTAGGCGCGTTGCGGGAAAATGTGCAACGCGCTGCCGAGGCGCTAGGGTTGTCACCGGAGCATGCTGCTACGCTTGAAAAGGTTGTCTCGACTGCGGAAAGTGACATGCGTTTTAAAGTTCGCGGTAAAGATAAATGGATCACTTCAAGCGAGTACCCCTTGGGGCTTTTACGCAGCATCAGCGATACAGCATGGAATCGACTGATTGAGCGAGCGAAAGAAATTGATACCCAAAAGCTTACTTGCATAAACACGTTGAATATTGAGGAGGTGGCATGTCAGGTAGGCAGGAATCGCCACTTATTAATGAGTGAAGAGAGGCATGTTGAAGTTGTTGCGTGTACTGTGAGTGCATTTCGTGTTGCACCTTCCAACTGTGTTGTCGTAGCCAAAAATCATAGTGATGCGATGGAGGTAATGCTATCCAGTCGCGGGCTAATCGCACGTGCTGATGATGCTGACACTCAATTAGATATGTTTGAAGTTATGCAGAACGGTAGAAGGTTGAAGTATCAACAGTATGCTGGATTTTTGTTAACTAAAAATGAGAGCGGTGTGATTAGAAATCGCTATGAAATGGCAGTTGCATATCTTGTAACTGCCACTTATATGTATATGAGTCAGGCATCTTTTTGAACTTAGTTTTCCCCTTTATGTGGGTTGTAGGGAGTAGTTGTCGAGCGGGTCACTTTCATCATAAATAGATAACGTTAATATAGAGTATGTTTTTTGTTTTTTTCCACATTTTGTTTCTTCCAGGCATTCGCCTGTGTAATATAGAATTCCTCCTTCTATCTTTGCTTTGGCAATTGTCATAAAGTGGTCAGGGTGTTTGGATGTTAGGGTAAATGGCTTGCTCGATATTTTATTGTCTGAGTCTATGCTATAAAGCAAAATTGTGTTGTCGTATTCGTCGTACCCTGCCGGCAGGGCATAACCTTCTATAGGGTTGGAATCAGGGTTTTCAGATTTTGGCTCGCAATATTTTCCATTAACACAAATGTTGATTTCTTGGTTTTGTGCATTCTTTATTTTAGGTGATACAGAGAAGCCATGCTTTATGTTCCTACCCTTGTTTTTGTTGATAAATTTTTCCGATTGCTCTTGAATGAACATCTCCTCTTCCGGGAGTGTGTGTTGGGTATAAGATGAGTTCGAAATGTCTGTTTGAGCGACCACCCTGTGTGCGATTTCATAAGCGATCGTAGCAAGTTTCTTTGTAAGTGCTTCATGATTTGGCTTGTCTTCTAGAAATAATATGCCGATGTATTTGTTTTCATGTTCACCCTCAGTTTCTATGAAGAAGGTGCTTTCGATACGGGTTTCATTGTGACCCTCTATGCCTTCAAGGAAATTATAAAGAATGTGCTTTAAGTGATAAGTGAAATCTCTTATTTCTGGATTTGCCAAGTTTTCTGGCGTGCACTCAATGCCATTGAGGTATTGGGATTTGATGGCATCTTCCAAAGAAATCATTGTTGTGATCATGTTTTTTGGATACTCAAATTGAGTCCACTTTTGTTCTTTTGACATGCTGTTCCTCAGTTAAGCAGTTGCCGTTTTCATAGTCACTTATCAGTGATAATATATTCTATTCGCATGAGCTGTATGTAAAAACATAAATAATTTAGCAGCTCCTAAAGTCTTTAATTTGATGATAAAACACTGTTTATTATCGCTTTTTATTGCTTGGCGGCTCGCTTTTCTGTGCTATGGGCGTCAGTTTCTAGTCCGTCATCTATGGAATGTGCCTGCCTTGGCAATGTAAATAAGCAAGGCTAGGCTTCACTATCCCAGCTTCTAGTTGACGCTTAACTAGTCCGTTTTAGATGCTGACTCTCTTCCTGTAACCCGCTTTTATCATCGACTGTATGTTGAGCTCTTAGGGCGAAGGCCCTCCCATACTTCGTTACCAGGCGATGTGTTTCCAGGGTTTGCGGGGAGGTGGACTTACTATTGATTGGCCATCATTGATTAGTTGGCTCATCCGCACCGTTCAATGTGGGGGTCGCCTGTCTGGGTTACAGCATCGTCGCGTAGCGGTCCCCCGGCGAGTCACCCCACACTCTGAGTCTATCGCAGGCCGGGCGAGACAATGTTCACCGCCGAGCATATGGTGTGGAGTGTGGCCTAGATAAAGCTAAGCGAGGTATCCATGTGGCACCAGCAAACCATCAGCCTACGCGCGCGGTCGCGTGGTTTTCATCTAATTACTGACGAGATTGAGGCGGCGTTACCTGAGCTGCGTCATGTGCAGAGAGGCCTTTTGCATTTGCTATTGCAGCACACCTCGGCGAGCTTGACGCTCAATGAGAACACTGACCCCGACGTGAGAGCGGATTTCGAGACGTTCTTTCATCGCCTAGCCCCGGAAAACGCGCCCGGCTACCGCCATACACTGGAAGGACCGGATGATCTACCCGCGCATTTTAAAAGCAGCTTGCTGGGTGTCAGCGTGACGCTTCCCGTAAAAAACGGACGGCTAGCGCTTGGCACCTGGCAAGGGCTTTTCCTCGGTGAACACCGCCAGCATGGCGGACAGCGCCGAATCGTAGCGACGTTACAAGGGGAGGCGCGTTAACGCCTCGCGCTTTGATACAAGATCGACTTGTGGTCGTGACACGCGTTGTCGATACTGGTTTGCATACAGTTTAAAAGCGTCGGGTGTTTTGCTGACCGTTCCATGGAGGGCGGGTAGGGCGAGCCTCTTCCGCTGCCTATTACCGCGTAAACGTCACGATGGATGTGCCATTTTGTTTTTTTTGAGGGTGCCGGTATGACTCACAAAAATAAACCACCGCGTTCTCATCCAACAGACGATGCCAATCAGCGTCGGCTGGAACGGCTGAAAGGCTCGGTGCTTGGATATACCCAGCCGTTTGAGCCCATTGATACGGATGAATGGGAAGCTCTCTTCGATGAGACGAGCGCACCAAAGACGAGGTGTCAGAAAGAGTCGCATGAACATGAAAAAGAGAACGATAACGGCCTGGGAATCAAAAGTTAGCGAAAAAAAGCTATCTCTGCCTTTTACTGAATCGGCTTTGCTTGACGGCTTAACGCCTGAAACAGCGCACGCTGATGAGCTTGCTATTCTCACCATGCTCGAGCTTGGTCAGAAACCTGCCGACAAGCATTAACACGTGACGCTGGGCTTGTACCGCGACGTTACTCCTATATACTGACCATAAATGGCTCTGTTGGTATCTGTTGTTGGCGTTCTCCAAAAGTACTGCATAAACTACTGTATATGCGGTTCCCTGGAGTACGCTATGAAACGTCCAGATATCAAAGCGCTCGAACAGACGCTAACCCGCCTTCCTGTTGATCTTAAAA